>JACPEF010000245.1 GCA_016183675.1 Betaproteobacteria bacterium | reverse complement strand
TGGCGAGGCAGACCACGTGCAGCATTCCTGACCACTCCACAAAGCGCCGTCTGAATGTCATCCTTGATTTTCCCGCGGGGCCGGTTCCGGAGCCGCGGCCTCGGTCTGCGCCGTTGAGCGCCCGTTCATTTCCCGGACTCGCGCGCCCTTGCCCCAGGGAATGAATGCCGCCGTCCGGGCCTTGTGATCCAGAAACGCTGCACCGAAGACGACGGCCAGTTCTGCGTCCTCCCGGCGCGCGAGCCAGACGTACATCACAATTAGGGCCGGCCCCATTACCAGCGTCAGCAGGGTCGGCCACTGGATGTTGAATCCCAGGACGACCAGGATCAGTCCCAGATACTGTGGATGCCGCAGATGGCGGTAGATGCTCCCGGTGACGAGACCACTTTGACTGCTGTAGAGAGTGGCCCAGCCGGTTGCCAGCAGTCCCACGCCCGTCACGATCAACGCCATGCTTACGACCATGACGAGGTGCACGGCGACGTTAAGCGGCAACAGCCCGAGGCGATCGAGCGCGAAGGCGACGAGATGGCTTTCATTCAGCCCGAAGGCCGAGGGCGAATAGCCGAGCAGGGGGGCGAGCAAGTACAGGGTTAGCGGGATTCCGAACATCTCGGTGAATAGCGATATCAGGAATGCCACGTAAAGGCCCGCATTGCGCCACTCGTGGCGCCTGCGTGGAAGCGCGAATCCGAGGACGAACGCGGTAAACACGCCGGTTGCGAGCAGCACGGCGCGCCAGTTTCCATACCAGAACTGGAATGGCACGTTAGGGGAGGTAGCGCCGGCATCGGGCGGCTCGAGCAGCATGGCAAGGAGCAGCCAAAGGCCGCCGCCCACGACAACGGCCACGATTGCCCAGCGCACGCCCGACCACGCCACCGCCCGATCACGGAACGGAATGCGTGCGATCAGCAACGCACCGACGATGAGGGAGTATGCGAGCGGGCGGCTGTAATCGAGCTTCACCAGCCACCAGAAGTGAACGACGCCCGCGATAGCCACCAGATAAACGGCGCGATGCAGTTGCTGCCAACGCCTGCCGCCGAGCCGCCGCACCATGCGGTCGGTCGAGGTGGCGGCGAGGGGAATCATGAGAACGAAGCTCAGGAATCCGACGGTGATCAAGGGCCGCTTGAGGACGTCGCGCCAGATCGCCGCCAGGTCGAACAACTGGTCGAGCCAGAAATAGGCCACGACGTGGATCAACGCGTAGAAGAACGCGTAGAGGCCGAACATGCGGCGCAAGCGGATCAGCCAGCGCCATCCGGTTGCGCGTCGCAGGAGCGTCACGCTGAGCGTGATGATGAGGAAATCCAGCGTCCACGTTCCGGTCGAGCGCCGGATGAGTTCCACCGGATCGGCGCCCAGCCCGCCCGCGAAGCCGAGCCATACCAGCGAGGCGAGCGGATAAAGACCGAGCACGAACAGTACGCGCTTGACGCTCTGCACCGTCGGTGTGTCGAGCGTAGCCAGTGAGGCCAGTGACCTCGCGGCGAGCAATTCCATGGGCAGCATCTTGCGCTAGGAGTTTGTCGGACTAGGCGTTTTGCCTTAGCAGCCTGTCGGGGCGCCTGGTCCGACAGGCTGCTAGTAATACTTCCCCAGGTCCATGCCGGAATAGAGCTGCGCCACCTGCTCGGCGTAGCCGTTGAACATCAACGTCCTTCGCTTGAAGAACTCGCCGACGCGGCGCTCCGTCGCCTGGCTCCAGCGCGGGTGGTCCACCGCGGGGTTCACGTTCGAGTAGAAGCCGTATTCCCGGGGATTGGCCTTCTGCCACGAATTCACCGGCTCTTTCTCGACGAAGCGGATGGCCACGATGGATTTCGCACTCTTGAAGCCGTACTTCCAGGGCACGACGATGCGCACCGGCGCGCCGTTCGGGTTGGGCAGCACCTCACCGTAGAGCCCGAAGCCCAGGATCGCGAGGGGATGCATGGCCTCGTCCATGCGCAGCCCCTCGACGTACGGCCAGTCGAGCGAGCCGAAAATCGCGCGTTGCCCGGGCATCTGCTCGGGGTCGTGGAGCGTCGTGAATTCGACGTATTTGGCGTTGCCGGTCGGCTCGACGCGCTTGATGAGCTCCGAGAGAGGAAAGCCGACCCAGGGAATGACCATGGACCAGGCCTCGACGCAGCGCAGGCGATAGACGCGCTCCTCCAGCGGCGCGAGTTTGATCAACTCGTCCACGTCGAAGGTCTTCGGGCGTTTGACTTCGCCGCTCACCTTGATGGTCCAGGGCCGGGTGCGCAGACTCTTCGCGAGCCGCGCCGGCGAATACTTGTCGGTGCCGAACTCGTAGAAGTTGTTGTAGGTCGTGATGTCCTTTAATGAGTTGAGCGGCTCGTTCGTGCTGTAGGCGCTCTTGCGGATCGCCGGCAGCGCGATCTTGCCGGGCACCGCGGCATGGGCGCCGTGCCAGCCGGGCACGCCCGCCGCCAGCACCGCCGCCGCGCGCTGGATGAATTGCCGGCGATTGAGGTAAAGGGCCCGGTCCGTGATCTCGGAGCGCTTGATGTCGCTCGGTTTCCTGATCAGCATGGTCGTCTCCTTGGCGCTTCGATAACGATGATCTCGAGTCCCCTGGTGAATCACGCCGGGATGGCGCGGCCGCTATAGGTGAAGCTCATAAAAACGCATTGGTGCATTTCGCCTCCGGGCAGATCCCTTATATACGCACTTTCATGGTTATCCGATGCGCCCGAACACCGGGAACGTCCGCAGCAGCCAGAACCCGAAGGCCGAGAGCTGGCCGGTGATCATGGCGATGCCCATCAGTACCAGAATGACACCCGCGGCGAACTGCAGCACGGTCCCGAAGCGGCGTAGCCCTGTGAGACGCCCGGCCAGCTCGCGCGTGAAGAGCGCGGCGAGCAGGAACGGCACGCCGAGCCCTGCCGCGTAAGTCGCGAGCAGCCCGGCGCCGACGGAAGTCGAAGTCTGCACGGCGCTCACCGTCAGGATCGCGCCGAGCACCGGCCCGATGCACGGCGTCCAGCCGAAGCCGAAAGCGACGCCGAGGATCAACGCCGGGAGTGGCCGTCCGCCGGCGAGGCGCGGATGAAAGCGGAAGTCGCGCAGCAGCCACGGCATGCCGCGGGTCATGCCGATCATGAGCAAACCGAAGACGATCACGATCGCGCCGCCGACGAGGTTGGCTTCGTAGCGGTACTGCAGCAGCAGGCGGCCGAGCAAGCTCGCGCTCGCGCCCAGCGTGACGAACACCGCGCTGAACCCGAGCACGAAGAATCCGCTCAGGCTGAGCGCGGCCAGTCGCTCGCGCGCATCGGGTTGCGCCGCCTCCTCGCGCAGCGGCTGCCCGGCGACGTACGAGACGTACGCCGGCACGAGCGGCAGCACGCACGGCGAGACGAAAGAAATCAGCCCAGCGGCGAACGCGGCCGCCAGGCCGATTGCGCCCGCTTCGATCATCGCGCCGGATTCACGCCGACTTGGCTTTCTCGATGGCGCGCGGTTCGGCGTTCGCCACGGTCTCGATGGCCGGGGGCTGAGCCTCCTTCGGTGGGATCGCCTGAGCGCCGGTGCCGGCATCCTGCTTGCGATTTGCGCACATCCCGAAGTAGCACATCGCCCCGCAGGACAGCGCCATGATGACGAAGGTCGCCAGGCCGGCGGCGACCAGCCAGTCCCAGCCCAGGACCAGCGCGCCGCCGCCCAGGACCACCACACCGATCAACAGGTTCCGCGGATTCAGCCACCCGCTCTTCGCGGCCGGCGCGCAGCACTCCTGCGCGGCGGCCGTATTCGCTTCGACGTTACGCACATTTTCCATCGCGTTTCTCCTTGAGTTGACAATCATCAATCGGCTAGGCCCGCACCCGGTAGTTGCGCATCAGGCCGGTGTCTCCGTGCTCGAGCATGTGGCAGTGGTAGGGGAACAGCCCCGCGTAATCCTTGAACCCGACGAGTACCTTGGCCCGCTCCCCGGGCATGAGGAACACCTCGTCTTTCCACCCCTCGTCCACGTAGCCCGCGCTCACGGAGTCCCGTGCCTCGCGCAGTCCACGCGTGACGCTGCGCTCAAGAATCTGGAACTGGAGTCCGTGGATGTGAATCGGGTGCGCCATCATGCCCATCATCCCCATCGAGGCGTCGTTGGCGAACTCCCAGATTTCCGAGGTGTTCAGTCTCACGATCTCGTCGTCTGCAACCTCCTCCATCTCGAAGCTTCGCCCGTTGAAGCCCCATTCCATCATGCCCATCGTGATGTTGAAGACCCGCGGCCGGCGATAATTGACCGCGTCTTCGGGACGGTAGCGGACGATGGTTGATAGCCGCTTCGGCAGAGTGGTGGGCGCTTTCTCGCTGCGCGCCACGCGCACTTTAAACGCCGGGAACGCGGCGCCGTTGGGCAGCTTCTGGTTGCCCATCATCATTCCCATCATCCCGCCGCCCATCGTGCCGCCACCCATCATGTCGCCGCCCATCGCCGTGTCGCCTGCAAAGGCGAGGCTGCGCATCGTGAGCTCGGTGCCGACGGCATGGCGGCTGAAATCCGCCCAGAGCTCGAGCCGCTCTCCCGGCGCAAGCGTCACGTAGCTCCGCTGCACGGGCGTTGCGAGCAGGCCGCCGTCGGTGCCGATGACGGTGAGCGGCGAGCCGTCGTCCCAGGCGAGCTTGAAGATGCGCGCGTTCGAGGCATTGAGCAGACGCAGGCGGTATGGGCGGGTCGCCACGGACAGCGTCGCGTCCGGACGCCCGTTGACCAGGATGCGGTCGCCGAGGAAGCCCATCATGCGTGTCATCATGTCCGTCATCCCGCCGCCCATCATCCCGCCGCCCATCATTCCACCGCCCATCATGTCGCCACCCATCATCCCGCCACCCATCATCCCGCCGCCCATCATGCCGCCACCCATCATGCCGCCACCCATCATGCCGCCGCCCCTTGTGCCGTGCCTCGCGCCCTCGTCCGAGAGGAATACGAGCCGGTTCTCCCCGTCAAAGCTGCGGTCCTGCAGGATCAACGGCACGTCGTATTCGCCCGAGGGAAGTTTCGCTGCCTGTTCCTCCTCGTCGTGGATCAGGAAAAGACCGGCCAGGCCGAAATACACCTGCCTGCCCGTGCGCCCGTGCGGATGCGGGTGGAAAAAGTAGGTGCCCGCCCGATCCTTGATTTCGAACTCGTAGACGAAGCGCTTCCCGGGCGCGGCGGTATGGCGCGGATGCCCGTCCATGTCGTCGGGCACGTGCAAACCGTGCCAGTGGATATTGGTTGCTTCACCGAGCCCGTTCTCGAGAACCAGGCGCACCCGCTGGCCTTTGCGCACACGAATGATGGGCCCGAGGTAGCTGCCGGGAATCGATTGCACGCTCCGTGCATCGCCCTTTACGACTTTGCCGCTATAGGTCCAGACCGGGGTCGCGCGGCCCGACAAGACGGGAGCTTCCCCTCTGGTTGCGGTCAGGGCAATTTCCACATCCGGCTCCGGGGCGCCGAGGGCTTCTCGAATTGCTGCCGGCATCGCCAGCATGCCGCCGCCGGCGGCGAGGGTCTTCAGAACATTACGTCGTGTCCACATGGCCATTCTCCTTCGTCACGATCACAGTGATGGACCCAGATATTGACGGATCGTTGCAACCACTTCGGGGCTGTCCCATTCGGCAGGACCGAGCTTTCTGCCGATCTCGCGCCCTTGCGCGTTGATGAGCAGCGTCGTCGGCAACCCGGTCGCGCCGAGCGCCGAGGTCGCCTGCATGGATTTGTCAACGTAGACGCCAAGCCTGCTCACGCCCGTCTGCAGGTAAAACTCCTTGACCGCCGGCAACCCGTCGCTGTCTATTGATAGCGCGACGACCTCGAACCCGGGGCCGCCGAGCTGCTGCTGCAGCCGGTCGAGCGCCGGCATCTCCTTGCGGCATGGCGCGCACCAGGTCGCCCAAAAGTTAAGCAGCACGACCTTTCCGCGAAAGTTCGCCAGCGTGAGCTTACGGCCCGAGCCGTCTTCGAACGAAATGTTCGGAAGCGGCCGCGGCTCGGAATGCGGCTGGAAAGAAAATCCCCCGGCTGGTTGGCGCGTCGCGGCCGGGCGGTCGCCGGTTGTCGGAGAAAGCGATAGGTACACGCCGACTCCAGAGACCAGCAGCACGACGCCGCCCAGCAGCGCGAATGCCGCCCGCACCGGGAGCGATGCGCGCCGCGCGAGTGCTGAGGATTCATCGACCGCCATCATTTTGCCTCTGCAAGGTGCGGATTAACGGCAGGAGCTTGTCCTCCAGGACGCGCGGCGGGATCGGGCCGATATGCTTGTAAGCCACCCGTCCATCGCGATCAATGACGAAAGTCTCCGGAACGCCGTATACGCCCCAGTCAATGGCGACCCGGCCGTCGAGATCGGCACCGGTACGCGTGTAGGGGTCGCCCAGCTCGTCCAGCCACCGCGCCGCATCCTCCGGCCGGTCCTTGTAATTGAGCCCGTGCACCGGAACCTCCCTGGCGAGCCGCTGGATCAGGGGGTGCTCCTGGCGGCAGGGGACGCACCACGATGCGAAGACGTTCATCACCGAGATTTGCCCCTTCAAGTCCTTGCCTGAAAGCCCCAGCGACCGCCCCTGCACGGGCGGCAGGGTAAACTCCGGAACCGGCTTGCCGATCAGCGGCGAGGGAACCTCGCGCGGATTGCGCGTCAGGCCGATCGCGAGCAGGACGACAAGCGCGCCGAACACCAGCAACGTGATCGCGCCCGCGAAACGCCACCGTTCCGGCGCCTGAATTCCCGATGCGCTCTGAGGTTCCGCCATGTTCATGGCTGTTCAAGGAACGTTGCGGTTTGAACCGTGAAGCTCATAACCACTCGCACCCGTCATTTCGCCTGACCATTCTGCGCGATCTGTGTCCAGCCCTTGCCCATGTTCTTGGTGAGGAACACGCTGCGCTCGAACGTCGTGATCGCGTACTCCGCCCGGTCCGCCGGATTTTGCGCGATGTGGCCTACCGCATCCCGCGTCAACGGCGGCAGCGGGATTTCGGTGCGGCTGCGGGATTTCAGCGAGTGGCGGTAGAGCCGTGCTGTGCCTTCATACATGCTGTAGACGAGGTGTTCGCCGCCGAGTTCGAAGAACGCGGCGAGCGCCTGCCCTGCGGCCAGCCGTTCGAAGCGCTCCCCGCTGTCGGTCGAGAGAAACAGTCCTTCTTTCGCCGCCACCGCGACGGTCTGGGGTTTTGAAGGATGCACCGCGATCGCGTGGACCGTGCTCGTGAGACCTTGCGCCTGGGCGCGGGTCCAGGTAAACCCGTCGTTCAGCGTGTAGTAAATCCCCGGCCGGTCCATGCGCGAATTCCGCCCGGGGTTGTAGACGTAAATGG
>JACPEF010000038.1 GCA_016183675.1 Betaproteobacteria bacterium | reverse complement strand
AGCCCGATGATCACCAGCACGATCGCGATCTCGATCAGGGTGAAACCGTGTTGTCTCCGTATCATGTCTGCCCTCCTGTGAAGACGACTAGTGCCTGAACTGTCCGCAAAATGCATGCCAGCCGGTGTGGAGAAAAGCTGCGCTCTCACCATGAACCGTGAAATAAATCCCGCTTTTTCGAATCCGGATCATAAGTTATTGTAACACCTAAACTTTCTCGCCTCGCGTGCCATTTTTCTCGTGACGGCGGTTCCATCGGTTAGTGCTTGAAAAATAACAACAAGCTTTCGCGCCCCGGCTCCGGGCGTCAATTTCTCGACGCCGGTGACGATTTCCTAGCGGTTTTTATTTCTTCCAGTCGCTGCGTCAGGAAGTGGATTTCCCTGGGGTCGGTAACCTCCCCGCTCGCCAGTAGTCCCCCCAGCAATATGCTGGCGGCCTCCACCTCTCCCATGTCCTCGAGGATGAAGACGCGCATCTGGCGAGCCCAGCCGGGGGCGCGGTGCGCGGCGCGCGCAATGGCCTCGGCGTAGGCCAGAGCGAGGCGCGTGTCGCCGAGGCGGTGCTTGGCCATGATGGCGCAGTGCGCGAGCCAGCGCCAGCGACGGTCCGGGTCCCGCCCGAACTGCTCGCGCACCAGCTCGCACATCCGGCGCTGCTTGGCCTGGTCCGGCACCTGTGCGTAGAGCTGCGATGCCATCAGCAGCGGGTACTGGCCGACCGCATCGAGCGCAAGGATCGCTTCCAGCCAGGCGGTGACGCGGGCGTAGTCGAGATCGAGGAAAGGGATGCTGATGCCGGGCTGGTTGTCGAAGGCTTGCAGATACAGCGTGAGCAGCTGGGCAAGCGCGATCGGTTCTCCGAGAGCGACGGCCTGCAGCGTGAGGGGCGCCGCCGGCGCGCCGAGCGCCTCGGCGCGCGCGCTTGGCTTCGGTTGTACCGCCTGAAGGCCCACTTGCAAGCAGAACGCGAGGGCAAGCAGCACGAGCACCGGCCGCGGAACGACCGCGACTGGTCGTTCCGTCGCGCCCTTCGAGCCCCGAGCCCCGAGCCCCGAGCCCCGCATCAGAAGTTTTTCCGGTAGAGATCGAACATGGCGGCCGCCGCGAGCATGGTTGACCAGCCACGCGGTCTGGGTCCAGGCGTCGAGCGCGGGCATCACGAGCGCGAGCGTTTCTACGACAAAGGTGATCACCTGGTGCGACAGTGTATCCGCGCCGATCAGCGGGTGCGCGCTCATCAGGCGTATCGCCGTCAGCGAGCGGGCGAGGAGATAGAATGCCAGCACGAAGCTGGCGGCGGGCACGAGCTGGTTGAACGTGACCATGCAGAAGAGGGCGAGCGCCACGATGATCGCGAGCTCGAGGGCGAGGGAGGCCGCCCACTGGAGCACCGCCTGCGGCGCGGCAAGCCACGCGAGCGGCAAACAGGCCGCGGCCGCGATCAGCGCCGCGATCGCAAGAAAGCCGGCGAGCTTGCCGAGGACGTAATGCCCGCGCGGAAGATCGAGCGCCAGCAGCATGTCGAGGCCCTTGTCGTTGAGCTCGCGCGCCACGCTGACCAGCACGTAAAGCCCGGCGATGAATACGCCCGCAAGTCGCATGCCGGCAGCATAGAAGCCGGTCTGAAACCGCGCGCCCTCGGTCACCGCAATGCTGTCGACGAAGAAGCTCGCCAGCAGCAGCACGGATACGGCGATGAGCACCAGCGCCGGCAACCGCGTTCGCAGCGCTTCGAGCAGGGTGTAGCGGGCGATGGTCGTGATTCTGGATTTCATGCCACAATGTGAACCTATCTTGAGACAGGTTCTATGACCCTCCCACAGTATAGCGAAACACCCGCGCAACCAGCCGTAGTGGAGGCATCCTCGTGAGCACGGCCGTGAGCCTGCAAAGCCGACGGGTCGCCGCGCATCCGCAATGGTGGCTTGGCTTGATGCTGCTCGCGCTTCACGCCGCGCTCGCATGGGGCATCAGTGACTGGTGGCCCCGCGCCTTCCTGCTCGCGCAATTCGGCCTGTTCCTCATCTGGCAGCCGGTGTGGCGCGGCGAGCGCAACATCGAGCCGCGTTACGCGTTCCTGGTGGTGATCGTCGGGTTTCTGCTCGCGGCGTGGAACAACTGGTGGCTGATGGCGGTGTGGCTCGCGGTGCTGTTTGGCCTGATCGGCGGTTCGGTTCCGGGCATCACCGAAAGACGGGCGCGCCTGGTGTCCCTGCTCGCTGCGCTGTATCTGCTCTCGATGCTGCTGATCTGGGTGGTGCCGCATCTGTTTGCTGACCCGGCCTTCGAGGACGCGCTGGTCCTGCTGGTGCAATACGGATTGCCGGTCGTGCCGTTCGCGATCCTGCTGACGCAGGTCGAACCGAGCCGCACCGCGGTGCCGCTGGCGGTGGATCTCTTCTACAGCGTGCTCCTGTTCCTGCTGGTCGCCGCGCTGGTGCTGGGCAGCTTCGTCGTGAAACAGGTGAGCCACGGCAACTACCCGATCGCGCTCGCCCAGACGCTGTTCGCGATCGCGCTGCTGCTGGTGGCGCTGTCCTGGCTGTGGAACCCGCACAGCGGTTTCGTCGGCCTCGGCCACCTCCTGTCGCGCTACCTGATGAGCCTGGGCCTGCCATTCGAGCGCTGGGTGCAGCAGCTCGCGGAGTTCGCCGAGCACGAGACCGAGCCGCAGCGTTTTCTCGCGCTGGCGCTGCAGCACATTCTGGAGCTGCCGTGGGTGAGCGGCCTGGAATGGCAGGCGCGCCTCGGGCAGGGCGAGTTCGGCGAGAAGTCGCAGTTTCATGCCGATTTCTCGTTCCAGGACCTGCGGCTGACGATCTACACGCGCTGGTCGCTGTCGCCGGCGGTGCTGCTGCATCTCAAGCTCCTCACGCAGATGGTCGGCCACTTCTACGACGCGAAGCGCCGCGAGCAGGTCCAGCGCCAGAGCGCGTACACGCAGGCGATCTACGAGACCGGCGCGCGGCTGACGCACGACGTGAAGAACCTCCTGCAGTCGCTGCGTTCGCTGTGCGCGGCGGTGGAGACCAGCAGCGCCGAGCAGGCGCAGGGGCTGCAGGCCCTGATGCAGCGCCAGCTGCCGCAGATCATCCAGCGGCTGAACGTGACGCTGGACAAGCTGCGCTCGCCGCAGCGGGCGGGCGTGAGCCAGGTGGACGCCGCGATCTGGTGGGAAGGGCTGGTCCAGCGCTACAACGGGCGCAAGATCCAGTTCCACGTGGACGGGCCGGCGAAGGATCTGCAACTGCCCGCGGAGCTGTTCGACAGCATTGCGGACAACCTGATCGAGAACGCGCTCGCCAAGGCGGCCGACAACGCGTCGTTGCAGGTGCGGGTCACTTTTTCCGTGGCGCTCGGGGGCACCCTCACGGTGTGCGACACCGGCGCCGCGATCCCGGGGGGCATCGTCGAGCAGCTGTTCGAGGCCACGATCCCTTCCCACAGCGGCCTCGGCGTCGGCCTTTTTCAGGCGTCCAGGCAAGCGGCCCAGGCGGGTTACCGGCTGGCGCTCGCCGCCAACGAGCCGGGCATGGTGTGCTTCGTGCTCACGCGCCAATCCGGCGCACCCTAGCGACGTGAAATCGGGAGATCGGGAGGTCGTGAAGTCGTGAGATGGACCGCAAGGGAAGTATTATCCCCCTATCGCTCTCACGCTCTGACGCCCTCACGGAATCTATCGCTCTCCCGCCCTCACGCCCTCACGGAAGTTACCGCCTTCGGGTGTGGGTCAGGGCAGTTGGCCTGAGGCGATCAGCCGGTTGAACGTGGCGGGGGAACCGATCCAGGTGACGATGTCGTCAAACTCCGCGCCTACCATGTCGGATCTTAATCTGCTCACGAACAGGCGGTCGGTGCTGCCCCCGTTCGGATTCGGGTTCTGCGCCTCGTGGACGCTCGTGCCACCGATGGGCGTGGGCGCGTTGGGCCCGGCCGACCAGATCATGACCGGCGCGTTGGAGGTCAGCGCCACCGCCGTGCCGCAGTTGGGAGGAGGTCCCGCAAACACGCCGCTGCCGCTGTTGCAGACATAGAGCAGCGCTGCGTTCGTGATGTTGGCCATGCCCGCGTTGCGCATGCCGTTCGTCCGCGTGAACGGATTGGTGATCGCGTTGACGGTCTGGCTGGAAACCGCGTAGCGGATGCGGTTCGCCGTTAGCCCCCAAGCGTCCACCGCATAGCCATTGGCATCCGCCGGCGCGAATCCGAGGCGGGCCGCCGGCAGGAAGCCGAAATAGCCATTCGTTCCGGTCACCGAAGCGGGGCACGCGCCGGTGGTGTGGTCGGTGCCCGACGCCTCCTGACCGTTGCTCGTGGCGTCCGCCGGGCACGGGAAATAGCCGTAGGCCGCGGCATATCCCAGGATCGCCTCGCGCGCCTGATCGAGGATGCGCTGGGTCTCGTCGATCTTGCGGCTCTCGACCTGGGTCTGCAGCGGCACCAGGATGCTGCCCAGCAACAGCGCGACCACCACCAGCACCACCGCGAGCTCGATCATGGTGAACCCACGAGGAATTTGCCGCATTCTGGGGCGGCAAATTCCTGACATGAGAGTTTTCGACGAACCGGGGGAAATCCCAGCCAAATAGTTCCTCGTGGGGCTGTGCTGGAGATGGAGCAGGGTTGCGTTCATCTCTCTATCACTCTTTTTTTGTTTCTTCGACGCCGTTTCAATTAAGGATTTTGGCGGACTCAGGTCCGACAAAATCCTAAGGGATGGCGTAGATGCGGTCACGGGTGTAAGCCGTTGATGACGGAGTGACATAAAGGTCGTCGCTTTGGTCGCTGTTCGGGCCGTCCTCGAGATAGTACGACCAGAAAGTCGGGTCACTCAGCGGGACGGCGGGCGGGCGGGAGGGGCCGGCAGGCCCGGGCATGAGGATCACCACCTCCTTGCCCGAGACGCCGTCCACGCTCAGCGTCGGGTTCACGCACGTGCTGCAACCACCCGCTTCCAGGAAATTCTGCCCCGCAGAGTAGTAAGTGACCAATCTCCAATCGTTGTTGACGAACCAGGCGGGCAGCGTGGGAACGACGGGTGGGCCGGGATCGCCCCAGTTCCGCGGAGAGGCACCGAACGCCGGCACGCGGCCGCGGTTGCGTCCGACGCCGACCACCTCGTAAGGGGGGGCATCACTGAAGCCATTGCTCAGGTCGGCCCATGGGTAGACTCCCGCCCCGGCGTTGTATCCGAGCGCGGCGGTTGCCGTCTTGTAACTCGAGAGGATTCCGCGGAGCTCGCGCCCTACCCGCTGCTCCACCGACGGCATCAGCTCGGTCGTGGTGATCACCAGCAAGCGGTCGTTGAAACCGGCCGAACTCTGCGCCGAGATGAACGGACCGTTGTTGATCGCGTTGTTCACTCCGGCCGCGGTTTCGAGGTAATTCGCGGCGCAGAGGTTGCGCGCGATGGTGGTGCCGGTGGTGGGGCACAAGGCCGCGGTCGCGTCTCGGATCTGCGCGCCGACAGCCGGACCCGGCGCGAACAGGACCGCTACTGCCTCGCGCGTGAGCGGGGTCGCGGTGCTGTCGGCATACACCGTGACGTTGCCCTTGGTGTCGCTGTTGATCGCGGTGAAGGTCAGGTTCCAGATGCGGAACGGTCCGGCGATCGCATACCACAGCGTTTCGCCCGCGTCGTCCTTCGGTTCCGGTATGCCCAGAGTCTTCCACGGCACCCGCCCGATGGCTCCCGCAACACAGCTCCCGTCTTCGAAGCCGTCGTTGTTGTTATCGGGGCACGGGAGTTCGCCGGGACGGGCGTTAGGAAGCGCTCCCGTCGTCGTGCGCGCGACGGACCAGCCAATCAGGGCGTCTCTCGCTAGGGTCATCGCGAGCCGGGTCTTGACGTCCTGCTGCTGGTTCAGCGAGACGGAACGCACGGCGCCGTAGGTGAAAAGGCCAACCCCGACGCCTACCAGCAGCGCTACGAAGAGGATGGCCTGCCCGCGCTGGGACGCACGGGAAGGCGCGCACCCGGGACGGCGGCGGACAGGCATCGGCGTCAGTTGCCCTTGCGGGGCACGTCCGCGGCGGGGCGCGGGGCTTCGGCCGCGCCCGTTTGAGCGGCGGTTTCGGGTTGCTCGCGCTCGTTGCCCGCGCGCGGCAAACGTTTTTCCGCCGCCAAACCTGGTTTGGGCGGCGCGGCGCTCTTGGCTGCCTGGGGCGCCGGCTTGGATTCGGGTTTGGGGCTCGTGCGGCGCGCGTAGCTCTCCTCGATGGAGCCGGACAAGAGCTCCACGCTTTGCCCGACCTTGAGGTCCACGCTGCGATTCGACTGCGGCACCTGCAGCGAGACGCCCCCATCGGGCCGCACCTTGCTGACCATCGAGGCTCCGCCCACCGCCTCCTTGTCGTGGACCGCGCGGTTGTTGATCCAGACCGTGGTCTTGCCGTCATTCCGCCGCACCATGCCTCCGTAGGTGATGACCTCCGGCACCGGCACGGCCTCCTCGTTGGTCTTCTCGGTCGCGACCGTGGTCCGCGCTCTCTGGGTGCGCGCGACATCGAGCGATCCGCGTTGCGCGGGCGTGAAGAACAGCCGCCCGAGCGGCTCGGCCGCGGGCGCCGGCGCGGTGATCGCCGCGAGCAGGCAGGCGAGCGCGAGGAGTCTCATCATTTCCTTTCTCCTGCAGCGGCTACCTTGGCGGTGATCCAGGACAGCTCGCACTCGGCCGTGACGTTGGGCTGGTAGCGGATCACGCCGGCGGTGTCGATGCGCCGCATGTCGCATTGGTCAACGGTGAAGATCCCCGCGTTCTGGCGCGCGAGTATGCTGAAGAACCGCATCATGTCCTCTTCGTGCAGCAGCCGGAAACGCAGGCGCATCAGCGACTGGTTGAGCTCGAGCTGCCCCGGGTTGAATTCGGCGGCGTACGGGTAGGGCTTCTGCGCGCCGATCTGGTAGTCCACGCCGAAGAGATCGGCCTGCTGGTTGGTGAGGCGCAGCCCGTCGAGCCAGTTGATGCGCTGCTCTTCTCCGATAAACCCGGAAAGCTGCAGCCGCCGGAAGCCCTGAAGGTAACGGATGATGATGTCTTTTTCATCTCCCGATTTCTGCAACCGCGTGCGCGCCTCCTTGAGCTGCGACTGCTGCTGCGCGAGCTGGCGGCGCGCCGACACCCTCAGCTGGTCCGTCAAGTAGATCGTGGCGGCCGCCGCCACCAGCACCGCCAGCAGCACCAGCAGCGGATTTTTCAACGCCTGGAGGTCGGCCTGCGTCATACGTTGGGCCTGAACACTACCAGCAGCTTGAAGTCCGCCGTGGCGCTTTGGTTGGGGCTGTCGAGCGTGTTGCCCGAGAGCTGCAGCGCGGGGTTGACGTTGAGCGGGAGCTTGATCACCCGCACCTCGGCCACCGCCGGTTCCCTGGCGAGCCGGTCGGCGAAGCCGTTGATGGTTTCGATGGCCGCGCGGTAGTCGCCGCGGAACGGGCGGATCTCACCTTCGATCAGCCCGCTCTGCTTGCGCACGATGCCCGGGCCCGCGGGTGCCGAAGTTTCGGCAGCGGAGGTGGCCGCGATACTGCGGGTGCCACGGCTTTCGGCCTCGATCTCGGTGGTGCCGTACTTCCACCCGAAATCCTTGATGACGATGGTCGGGGTCGCATCGAGCGCGCGGCTCACCGCCGCCATCATCATTTCCGGCGTGCGCACGCTCTCGCGCAGTTTCTGCGCGATCTCGACCGCCCGCTTGAGGTTCTCCGCGGAAGCGGGCGCGGCCGGAAACTGACGAGTGATCTCGAGATAACTCGCGGAGAGCTGCGCAGTCTGGCGCGAGGCGTCCTCCGTCTCCCCGCGCAGCACCAGCGTCTGGAAAAGATTCACGCCGGTCCACAAGGCGGCGCCCAGCGCGAGCGCGGCGCTGCCGGCGTAGATGCCACGGCGCGCCTCGTAGCGCTTGTGACCCAGCGTGACATTCGCCGGCGCAAGGTTGCTCTGCGGCGGCTTGAGACCCAGCAGGTGCAGGTAGATCACGTAGGGCGACACGTCGTTGTCGCGCGCGAGGCCCGCCGCCACGTCCGCGAGCTCGTCGCCGCGGTCAAGGAGCAGGACCGCGAGGTGCTCGTCGAGCGTGAGGCTGCGCAGGGCGTGCAGGTAGAGCCGGGTGTTGGATATTTCCTCGCCAAAATAACGGACGCGGTTCTCGCTCCTGCCGCTGTCGCCGCGCGTCAAGCGGCTCAGCCGGAACTGGCGGTCGCGGAAAAAGGTGAGCCGCAGCCCCCCGCTGTGCTGGGCCACGATCAGCAGGTTCGTCGCCTTGACGTCGAGCCGCTGCGGCAGCGCCGCGCTCACCACCGGCAACAGGTAAATGCCGGCCACCGGCAGGCCGCGGGCGACGACCGCCTGCAGCCAGTCGCCGATCAACTCGGGGTTGGTGAGCGCGGAGAAGAGATAGCGGTCATCGCGCCGCTTGCCGCTGTCGCGGCCGAGCAGCCACGCGGTCATGTAGGGCGTGTTGCGGTAGTGCTGCCTCAGCTTGCGACCGACCATTTCCGCGCGGTCGGAACCGAACGCGTGCGGCAGGGTCTCGAAGCGGTAATCTTCCTCGACCGCGTCCACCATGAGGTGGACCGGCACGTTGACGAACGACGTCAGGAACTCCTTGAAACCGGCCTGGCCGGCGTCGTCGTTGTCGAACAGGTAGCAGTCGGCAATCCGGTTGCCGCGCCAATGCGCCACCGTCGCGCCCTGCGCCGAGATGCCGATCAGCAGCTTGTCAGCCATGTGTGAGTGAATGCTGAATAGTGAATGGTCAATGATGGCCCGGAAAGGCGGCACCACGCGGTGACCTATTTCCTATTCCCCGTTCCCCATTTCCT
This sequence comes from Betaproteobacteria bacterium, assembly GCA_016183675.1. GTDB lineage: Bacteria > Pseudomonadota > Gammaproteobacteria > Burkholderiales > SG8-41 > SG8-41. The sequence goes on along the minus strand of JACPEF010000038.1, from coordinate 2,629 downwards.
AAAGCTTGAGCTTACCCAAGATATCATAAACCGGGCCCAGCACCGACCACATGATGAAAGCAAGAATCAGGCCCAGGACCAGTGTCAGGGTGGGCTCGAGCAGCTTCAAGGCTTTGTCCACCGATTCGCGCACGTCGCGGGAGTAGAAATAATTGACGTTGCGCAGCGCGACGTCGATCGCGCCGGTCGCCTCGCCCACCCGCAGCATGCGGATCACCAGGGGGGGAAACACGCCCAGGTTCTGGAAGGTCTCGGTGAGGCTCTCGCCGGCGTTGATCTGCTGGCCGGCGCGCATCAACCCGTCGGCGATGACGCGGTTGTCCACGATGTCTTCGCTGGTCTTCAATGCGTCGAGCACGGTGATGCCCGACTGATACATCAGCGCGAAGAAGTTGGCGAAGCGGGCGAGGATGATTTTTTGCAGGATCGCCCCCGTGAGCGGCAGGTGCAGCTTGGCGTAATCCCACAGGTAGGCGGCTTTCGGGCTGCGCCGGATCACGACCACCAGTACGGCCGCGAGCGCGACCGGCACGCCGAACACCAGCGGCCAGTAGTCGATCACGAAATTCGATACGAAAATCAGCGCCTTGGTCTGCATCGGCAGCGCGATCCCCATGGTCCGCAGCAGCGAAGTTACTTGGGGCACAAGGTAGATCAGCAGGAAAACCACCACCGCCAGGACCACCACCAGCACCAGTGCCGGATAGATCAGCAGGCGCTTGGTCTGCGACACCAGCTCGTCCTGCCACTTGAGCGATGTGGCCAGGTTTTCGAACACCTCGGCAAGCCGCCCGCTCTGCTCGCCGGCCCTGAGCAGGCTGACGAAGACATTGTCGAACACTTGCGGGTGTGCCGCTGTGCACTGCGACAGCACCCTGCCGCCTTCCATGTCCTCGGTCATCACCGTCAGCACGTCGCGGAAGCGCTGGTTGTCCGAGGAATCGCGCAGGTCGCGCAGCCCGTCGAGGAGCGGGATCCCGGAGCGGTACATCTGCTCCATGTCGAAACAGAAGTTGATGAGGTCCTGGCGCGTGATCGTGCCGCCGCCGCCGAAAGAGGACCCCTGGCGGTCGACCTGCTTGTAGGTGATGAGGTCGAGCCCCATGCGCCGCAGCCGCAGCTCGAGGTCAACCTCGTTGACCGCCTCGACCCCGCCGCGCGCCGGCCGGCCGGCCCGGTCTATCGCCTTGTATTCGTACGACGGCATGCTAGTCAGCAGTCACAAGTCTCGAGTCGCGGGTCTCGGGTCACAGATCACAATCGGCCGGTTCACTTGTGACTCGTGACTAGGGACTCGTGACTCGCGACCGGCGTTAGCCGAAGCGCCCCGTGAGATCCACCGCTCGCCCGACCTCGGCGAGGCTGGTGGTGCCGTCGATCACCCGCAGCAGACCTTCCTCGGCGAGCGAGCGGAAGCCTTTGGCGAGCGCCGCCGCCCGCAGATCCTTGGCGGTCGACCGGCGCGCCACCAGCTCGTCGAGGTCGCCGTCCATCACCAGCAGCTCCATGATCGCGGTGCGGCCCTTGTAACCCTTGTTGTCGCATTGCTTGCAGCCGACGTGACGGTAGAGGTAGGAAACCTTCTGCCCCGGGGCGCCGAGCAGCTGGCGTTCGTCCTTGGAGGGGGCGTAGGCCTCCTTGCAGTGCGTGCACAGCACGCGCACCAGCCGTTGCGCGACCACGCCGATGATGTTGCCGGCCATGATGTCCGGCCGGATGCCGATGTCGAGCAGGCGCGGGAAGGCGCCGAGCGCGGAGTTGGTGTGCAGCGTGGTGAAAACCTGGTGGCCGGTCATCGCCGCGCGGAACGCCATCTCCGCGGTCTCCTTGTCGCGCACCTCGCCCACCAGGATGATCCATGCGCGCGACCTCGTTCACGGAGGTCTGCCGCATGAGCGTCAGCGGGTACTCGACCGGGTCTTCCAGCGTCATGATGTTGACCGTCTCATCGTTCACCTGCGCCAGCAGCGAATACAGCGTTGTAGTTTTCCCGCTGCCGGTGGGACCGGTGACGATGAGAATGCCTTCCGGCCGCGCCAGCATGAGGTTCAGTTTCGCCAGCGTGTCCTTGGAGAGATTCATGCGGTCGAGGCTGATGATCGACTTCTCGCGGTCGAGCACGCGCAGCACGATGTTCTCGCCGTAGATGATCGGCTGCGTGGACACGCGGAAGTCCACCGGCCGGCCGTTGAGCGTCAACGAGAGCCGCCCGTCCTGGGAGGCGCGGGTCTCCGCGATGTTCATGGTGCTCACGACCTTGAGCCGCACCGTGATGCCGGGCATGTAGGTCTTGTGCAGGCTCCTCACCGTTTCGAGCACCCCGTCGATGCGGTAGCGGATGCGCAGGAACGCGTACTCCGGCTCGAAATGGATGTCGGAGGCGCCACGCTTCACCGCGTCCACCAGCAGCGCGTTCACCAGCCGCACCATGGGCTGGGTGTACTCGTCGTCACCGCCCGCCGCCTGCAGGCTCTCGTAGTCGATCTCGCCGGTCTCGATCTCCTTGAGTATGCCGTCTACCGAGAGCTCGTAGCCGTAGAACTGATCGATGTAATCCTCGAGCTGCGCTTCCGCCGCGAGCTGCGTCTTGATCTCGAACTCCGAGCCGAGCATCGCGCGCAGCTGATCC
>JACPEF010000045.1 GCA_016183675.1 Betaproteobacteria bacterium | reverse complement strand
GCCGACCAGGCGCGCACGATCCGCATCCCGGTGCACATGATCGAGGTCATGAGCAAGATGAACCGCATGTCGCGCCAGATCCTGCAGGAGACCGGCCAGGAGCCGGATCCCGCGCTGCTCGCCGAGAAGATGGAGATGCCGGAAGACAAGATCCGCAAGATCTTGAAGATCTCCAAGGAGCCGATCTCGATGGAGACGCCGATCGGCGACGACGACGATTCGCACCTCGGGGACTTCATCGAGGACCAGTCCACCGTCGCGCCGAACGAGGCGGCGGTGTACGCGAGTCTCCGCGGCGTCACCAAGGACGTGCTCGACACCCTCACCCCGCGCGAGGCGAAGGTGCTGCGCATGCGCTTCGGCATCGAGATGAACACCGACCACACGCTGGAGGAGGTCGGCAAGCAGTTCGACGTCACCCGCGAGCGCATCCGCCAGATCGAGGCGAAGGCGCTGCGGAAACTGCGCCACCCCTCGCGCTCGGAGCGGCTGCGCAGCTTCCTCGACAACGAAAGCTGACCGGAATCGCACCCGGCTGGCCGTCGCTGGGCAATCAGCGTCGTCGGCGTGGCAAGCTCTGTTGCCGGTCAGCTTTAACCAAGAGCGAGCCTTTTCTTAGTAGAATTTCCATTAGGAATTCGTCGGATGGGAATCCGGCGAATTCCTGGAGGGTCGTTAGCTCAGTCGGTTAGAGCAGGGGACTCATAATCCCTTGGTCCCAGGTTCGAGTCCTGGACGACCCACCCTGCTTTGGACCATGGGCGACCCATCCCAACACGGCGTTGCCCCTGCCGCCGGACGGCACTCACGGCTGCCGGCGCGGTCTCATGCACAGCCGTGGCGTTGCTACAATGGCGGAAACTCCGCGGCACGGTGATCTCATGCGAACAGCGTATTTAGGTTTGGTTCTGCTGCTGGCGGCGCCCGCCGCCGCGGCGCAGGCGCCGGTCGAGGAACTGAGCGGGCGCGAAGCGGCGATCCAGCGCAGCCAGCAGAGGGCCGGCGCCGCGTTCCGCGAGCTGCAGCAGGTGCGCTACCAGGCCAAGCTCGCCGAGCAGGACTATCTCAACGCCGAGGAAGCGAACCGCGCCGCCCAGAGGCAGGCCGAGGAGCGGAAGCGCGAGCTCGAGGCCGCGAAGAAGGCGCTTGACGCGGCGAGGGCGAAGGAAGCGCAGGCGCGCAAGGCCTACGACGAGGCGCTCACCGGCGTGGACAAGGCCTGGCAGAAGCCGCCCGCCAAGCAAAAGTGACGAGGTGACGAAGTGACGAGGTGACGAAGTGGCGAAGTGACGAGAATCGGCTTGAAACCGTCACTGCGTCACTACATCACTGCGTCACGGTTCTACCTGCGGGCGCTGTTGCCGCCGTCGATGGTGACGACCGTGCCGGACATGTAGGAGGCGCGGTCGGAGCAGAGGAACACGATGACGTCAGCCACCTCGTCCACGTTGGCCGGCCTCCCGAACGGGAAACCCTTGGTGAGCTCGCGCCAGCGCTCCGGATCGCCCAGCTCTTTCTGGGCCTGCGCGCGCCAGCGCATGACGCCGCGATCGGTCGCGGTCGCGGTGGGATTCACGCCGAGCACCCGCACGCCGTGATTCGGGCTCTCGGCGCCGAGGGCGCGCGAGAACGCCATCAGGCCCGCGTTCGCCATGCTGCCCGCGATGTAGCCGGCGCTCGGGCGCTCCCCGGCGGTGCCGATGATGTTGAGGATCACCCCGCGCCTGCGCTCGCACATCGCGCGGTAGATCTCGCGCGCGACGTTGATGTAGCCGAACACCTTGAGGTCCCACGACTCGCGCCACGCCTTCTCCTCTAACCCCGTGACGGTGCCGAGCGGGATGGCGCCGGCGTTGTTGACGAGGATGTCCACGTCACGGCAGGCGCGCGCGAGCTTACCCGCGTTCTCGCTGACCGCGAGATCGAGTGCATGGCAGGTGACGCTCACCGGTTGCGCCGCGACGATCTTGTTGCGCGCCGCCTCCAGATCGGCGGCGTTGCGCGAGGCGAGATGAAGATTGCAGCCCTCGGCGGCGAGCCGCTGCGCCACGCCGAAACCGATGCCGCGCGAGCCGCCGGTGACGAGTGCAGTGCGGCCGGAAAGATCGAGGTCCATGTTCTTCCCTTCGTCTGGTGACGTGCGGCGTCCGAAATCCCCGCGCCGCGCAATGTTACCATGCTGTCTTGCCGGCGGTAGCAGGCCGCCGCGACAACCCGAGCGGAGGATACGATGGCAAGCGAATGGTTCGACAAAGGACTCGAAGTGCGCAAGGCGGTTCTAGGCAAGGACTATGTGGAGAAGTCGCTCGCCGCCGCTGACGAATTCTCGATGGCGTTGCAGGAGTACGCCACTGAGGCGTGCTGGGGCATGATCTGGACCCGACCGGGACTGCCGCGCAAGACGCGCAGCCTCATCAACATCGCGATGATCACCGCGCTCAACCGGCCGCATGAGCTCAAGCTCCACATCAAGGCATCGTTCAACAACGGGGTGACGAAAGACGAGATCAGGGAGGTGCTCCTGCAGGCGGCGTGCTACTGCGGCGTGCCGGCCGGGGTGGACGCCTTCCGCATCGCGCGCGAAGCGTTTGCCGAGATGGACGCCGCGAAAAAATGATTCGCGCGGTGTTTGAAGCGATAAAAGGCGGCGCGAGCCGCCTTTTGCACTTGCGTCATGCCACGCCGTGCTTCCTGAGCCACGCCTGCACCACTAGGAGTTTGTCGGACTTAGACGGGACAAACTCCTAATGCAAAACCGGGCCCGGAAAAATGGCAACAAAGGACGAGAAAAATGCCAATTCGCGCTCGCTTTTCTTCCCCCTCGACTCCTTCGGATGAGCTTCATTCCAAATTGTCAACCGGTTTTGCTGTTAGCAGCCTGTTCGGACTCTTGAGTCCGACAGGCTGTTAGCGCCAGCGGAATCTTGCCCCCCTTCTCCGGATGCGCGCGACGGGCCGGCACCGCGCTTGACACGCGAAAGCGGCGCGACTTAGATTCGCTTGCCTCCCCATTCGTCATCTCCGCGCAACGGTGAAAATCACCTCGGTCAAGAGCTATGCGCTGCATCCCGGCTGGCGCAAGAACCTCCTTTTCGTCAAGGTCGAGACCGACGGGGGGATCGCCGGCTGGGGCGCGGCCTACTCGCAGTACGACCGCGATCCCTCCGTGACGGCGCACATCGAGGCGCTCGCGCGCTATGCCATCGGGCGCAGCCCCTTCGATATCAAGCATTTCACGCAGATGGCGTTCGACGATTACGCTGCGCGCCGCGGGTCGCTCGAGCTCTTCTGCGCGGTGAGCGGCATCGAGCAGGCGCTCTGGGACATCGTCGGCAAGAGCTGCGGGCAGCCCGTATACAACCTGCTCGGGGGGCGCTACCGCGAGCGGATCCGCGTCTACGCCAACGGCTGGAGCTACGGGTTGAAGGAGCCCGCGGACTACGCGCGCGCTGCGGAGAAGGTCGTGAAGCAGGGCTTCGATGCGCTCAAGCTCGATCCCCTGCCGTCGCCCTGGCGCAGCTACATACCGAAAGAGCACGAGGAGCGCGCGGTCCGGGTGGTGAAAGCGATCCGGGATGCCGTGGGCCCCGACGCGGACATCTTGATCGATCAGCACCGCAGGCTCGCGCCGATGCACGCGATCCGGCTCGACAAGCGGCTCGCCGAGTTCGGCCTCTACTGGCTGGAGGAGCCGTGCGTGGCGGAGAACCCGGAAGCGCTCGCCGAAGTGCGGCAGGCTACTGGTTTGCCCATCGTCATCGGCGAGGCGACCTACACCAAGACTGGGTTCCGGCCGCTGCTCGAGCAGCGCTGCGCCGATATCCTCAATCCCGACGTCGCGTGCGTCGGGGGCATCCTGGAGCTGAAGGAAATCGCGGCGATGGCGGAACCGTATCTGGTCGCGGTCTCGCCGCACAACTACAATTCCACGGTGGTTGCGCTGGCAGCGACGGTGCATGTCTCGGCGACCATGCCCAATTTCATCATCACCGAGTACTTCCTGCCGCTCGCGGAGTTCGGCGACAAGGTGTCGCCGAACCAGCTGAAGCCGAAGAACGGCTATATCGATCTCCCCACCGCGCCCGGCCTGGGGGTGGACATCGACGAGGCTGCGCTCGCGAGCTATCCCGGCAAGCCCTACACGCCGCGCGCGCTGCGCCTGCCGCGCGACGAGCCGGGCGGAATCTAGAGGCTCAGGCGCCCTTCTCGGAAACGATGAGTTCGCTGCCCTCGCGTTTCAGGGTCGTCCCGAGCTTCGCGCAGCGCCCGGCCAGGGCGTCGATCACTTCCCGCTCCCGGCCGAGATCGCAAAGGTAGGTCTCATTGGCGTCGTTGTGCCGCACGAGGGAGAAGGCGACTCTCGGTGGCGACGTTTCCCCGAATCCGACGCGGGCGAGCATGCCGACCCAGTCGCCGTGCCGGCGGCCGCCGTGCCCTGTATGGAACGAGAAGTTCCCGAGTCCGTAGAAGACGGGCTTGCCGCGGTAGAGCTCGACCGGGAGCGAGAAATGCGGGCCGTGGCCGACCACCACATCGGCGCCGGCATCAACCGCCGCGTGCGCGATCTCGGTCATGTACTGCAGGACTTCCTCGTGCAGGCCCCAGTGGTGCGACGCCACCACGATGTCCGTCTCGCGCTTGAGCGCGGCGATCTCATCGCGATACTGCCCGAGATAGGCCGGGTCGGCCCACGTCACGATCACGGGAGGCACGCCGGGGCGGTTCGCCGGCGGAATCTCGGGCCGCGTCTTGTGCAGAGGCAGCTGGTAGGCGGTGTGGCCGCGCAATGCTGCGACGCCGGGCGAGCGCTCGCCCGCCTCGTGATTGGTCGGCCAGTAGACGGAAGTTCGCTGCAGGAAACCGGCGCGCAGGCCGTTGCGCTCGACGACCGCCGGCGCGCGTGCCTGGGCTTGGTTCGCGCCGGCTCCGGTGTGCGCGATGCCGAGCCGGTCGAGCTCGGCGAGCGAGCCCAGGATCGCCTCGGCGCCGTAGGTCACGTTGTTGGCGTTGCCGACGACATGAAAACCGGCGAGCGTCAGCGCGCGGCCCGAGGCCGGATCCGCGTAAAAACCCTCGTCCATAACGGAGCGCGCCGCGGGGGCCTTGTAGAGGCAGCACTCGAGGTTTCCGAAGAGCACGTCGGCGCCGCGCAGGGTGTCCGCCACCCGCGCAAACGGCGCGGCGGGGTCGGTGACGTTCACGAGGTTCACGTCGCCGGTCAGGATCAGGATGCGTTGCATGGGATTCTGGCTCGGTGCGGTGACCGTGCGTCGCGCGCCGGTGCGTGGCTGATTATAGCGGCCGGCGCCGCGCCATCGGTGGATGTGCGCGCGCGCCGCGCGGACGGAGCCCGAGCGACGGAAAGCGGGCGGCGTCTCGCGCGTGCAAGGCCCCGGGGCATGAAACCCTTGACAGCAAGCCGGTGGAGCGACAAGCTTGGCGCCGGGTCCAGATGATGGACCGAGCATAGCAGCCTGCCGGGGTTGGCGGTTCGGCAGGCTGCTATCAGCAAAACCGCCTGAGGATTTCGGATGGAGCTAGATCAAATGACACCTCCTGGCTCACCGTTGAACACGGGAGCGCGGTCGAAGTCATGTCTCTACAGGCCTTTCTTCTCGTTTTCTTGCAGGCGGTTTTGCATTAGGAGTTTGGCGGACCAAAGTCCGGCAAACTCCTAGAGGAGCGCCTCGGCGCAGAGGAGGGGGCCGATGTTCAAGAACATCCTGATTCCGACGGACGGTTCCGAGCTTTCGCAACGCGCGGTGCGCACGGCGGTGGAACTTGCCAAGATTCATCAGGCAAGGATTATCGGCATCCACGTGATCCCCGACTACCATCTGCTGATTGCGTATGAAGGCGCGTTCGATCCGGTGACCGAAGAGCGGATCGAAGAGGAGGCGAAGGCACGCGCGGAAAAATATCTCGCGTTCGTGCGCCAGGCCGCCGAACAAGCAGGTGTGCCGTGCGACACGATCTGCGAGACCAGCGACCACCCTTACGATGCGATCCTGAAAAACGCCGACGGGCGCAAATGCGATCTCATCGTGATGACCTCGCACGGACGCAAGGGGCTCGCCGCAGTGCTCCTCGGCAGCGAAACCCGCAAGGTGCTCACGCACACCCGTATCCCGGTGCTCGTCGTGCGTTAGGCTCTTGCCAGATAACCAACTGAAAGTAAAGCGTTTTAATTTATGAGTGTCGTTGTAGCAGATTTTTATTGCCATGCAGCAGAAAGCGCTTGCAAATAGCCTTGCGCGGGGGCATAATTTTATTCGTGTTGGCGCCGTCAGGCGTCAGCACACTCCTCCAAAACCTCCTCCTTTGGCGGAACTTGAGCGCAACCTGCTAAGGTTGCGCTTTTTTTTGCGCTAACGTCAGACGGGTCGGTGCTTTCACGTCGCATGGCAATCTTCACCATGCTCGGATTGTTGCGGTGCCATATGTCTATCGTCTGAAGGAAGCAGCCCGATCCCAGGCGAATGCCGACGCGGGGCTCGGACCCGCCGAGCCGCGAGCCCCCGCAAGCGCCGCGTGCCGGCGGCGAGGACGCGAAAACGGTTTGTTATACTGCCCCGACTCGCCGCTGCGCGCGCCTCGCGCCATGACGAGCGCGAAGCGTGAGCGCGTTCCCGCGCAAGCCCGCAATATTGACTTCGGTCAAGGCCGGTGTGCTTACGGCTGTAATAGATTTCGACTCTTCCGTTTCGCCGCCCACGAGCCGACAGCCGAACGACCCAGACGAGCGATGAAAATCCACGAGTACCAGGCGAAGGAGATCCTGCGCAAGCACGGTGTCGCGACCCCGCGGGGCTATCCCTGCTTCAGCGTCGAGGAGGCGGTGGAGGCGGCGAAGAGGCTCGGCGGCAAGGTATGGGTCGTGAAGGCGCAAATCCACGCCGGCGGGCGCGGCAAGGGCGGAGGGGTGAAGCTCGCCAAGACGCTCGATGAGGTGAAGCAGCACGCGAGCCGGATCCTGGGCATGCAGCTGACGACCTACCAGACCGGGCTCGAAGGACAGAAAGTGCGGCGGCTGCTGGTCGAGGAGGGCGCTGACATCAGCAAGGAGCTGTACGTCGGCATGGTGGTGGATCGCGGCTCGCAGCGCGTCGTGCTGATGGCTTCCCGCGAAGGCGGCGTGGACATCGAGGAGGTCGCCGCGAAGTCGCCGGAGAGCATACACCAGGTCGCGATCGACCCGGTCAAGGGGCTCGACGACAGGGACGCGGAAGACATCGCGCGCAAGATCGGCGTCCCGGAGAACGGCGTGCGGCAGGCGCGCGATTTCCTCAAAGCTCTCTACGAGGCGTTCGACGAGACGGACGCCTCGCTCGCCGAGATCAATCCGCTGATCGTGACCGGCGACGAGCGCGTGCTCGCCCTCGACGCCAAGATGAATTTCGACGACAACGCGCTGTTCCGCCACCCCGAGATCGTGGCGCTGCGCGATCTCGACGAGGAAGACCCCGCCGAGATCGAGGCCTCGAAATTCGATCTCTCCTATATCCAGCTCGACGGCAACATCGGCTGCCTTGTCAACGGCGCGGGTCTCGCGATGGCCACCATGGACATCATCAAGCTCTACGGCGGCAGCCCCGCCAACTTCCTGGACGTCGGCGGCGGCGCCTCGACGGAGAAGGTGACGGAGGCCTTCAAGATCATGTTGCGCAACCCGAAGCTCGACGCGATCCTCGTCAACATCTTCGGGGGCATCATGAAATGCGACGTGATCGCCGAGGGCGTGGTCGCGGCGGCGCGCGAGGTGCGCCTCAAGGTGCCCCTGGTGGTCCGTCTGGAAGGCACGAACGTCGATCGGGGCAAGAAGATACTGGCTGAGTCCGGACTGCCCATCATCTCCGGTAACAACATGGCCGATGCCGCCCAGAAGGTCGTCGCGGCCGCCCAAGGCAGGTGAAGCGGTGGAACGCGTTTTTCGCCCGCTGGCCGGCGGCAGAGTAACCACTCACTTTCGTTGATCGGTAACGGAAATGAGCATTCTCATCGACAAGGACACCCGGGTGATGACGCAAGGCATCACCGGCAAGACCGGGCAGTTCCACACCAAGATGGGCAAGGAGTACGCCAACGGCAGGAACTGCTATGTGGCGGGCGTGACGCCCAGGAAGGGCGGGCAGAGCTTCGAGGGCATCCCGATCTTCGAGACGGTGAAAGAGGCGAGGCAGGCGAGCGGCGCCACCGTGTCAGTCATCTACGTACCCCCGCCGTTCGCCGGGGCTGCGATCGACGAGGCGGCGGAAGCCGGCCTCGATCTGGTGATCTGCATCACCGAAGGCATCCCGGTGCGCGACATGATCCGCACCCGCTACAGGATGCAGGGAGGCAGGACGATCCTGATTGGCCCGAACTGTCCGGGCGTCATCACTCCGGACGAGATCAAGATCGGCATCATGCCTGGGCACATCCACAAGAAAGGACCGGTCGGCGTGGTGTCGCGCTCCGGCACGCTCACCTACGAAGCGGTGGGGCAGCTGATGGAACTGGGGCTCGGGCAGTCGACCTGCGTCGGCATTGGCGGCGACCCGGTAAACGGGCTGAAGCACGTGGACGTGCTGAAGAGGTTCAACGACGATCCCCGGACCGAGGCCGTCGTCATGGTGGGCGAGATCGGCGGCACCGACGAGGAAGAGGCGGCGCGCTGGGTCAAGCAGAACATGAGGAAGCCCGTCGTCGGCTTCATCGCCGGCGTGACCGCGCCGCCGGGCAAGCGCATGGGGCACGCTGGCGCCATCATTTCGGGGGGGAAAGGGACAGCGGCGGAGAAGCTCGCGGTTATGGAGGAATGCGGCATCAAGGTGACAAGAAATCCCGCTGAAATGGGCAAACTGTTGAAATCGGTCCTCAGATGATCAACGGGATTTCTTAATGTCTACTCGGTCGTTAATTTTGCCTGTCTTGATGCAGGTAGTTCTGCGTTAGGAGTTTGTCGGGCCCAAGGGGCGACAAACTCCTTGGCCCGCATTCGAGGAGGATGGGTGGAAGGCAGCATCGTGAAAGAGCGTGAGGGGGACGTGCGCGGCAAGCCCAAGGGGCGCGTCGTCGACCCCCGCGCGGCTGCCGAGGTGCAGGCGGTGCTGGGCGACGAGCCGCGGCGCCGCGACCTGCTGATCGAGCACCTGCACAAGATCCAGGACCGCTACGGTTGCATTTCGGCCGCGCACATGGTCGCGCTCGCGCGCGAGATGAAGCTCGCCGCGACCGAAGTCTACGAGGTCGCGACTTTTTACCACCACTTCGACGTGATGAAGGAGGGCGACAAGGCGCCGCCCGCCCTGACGGTCCGGGTATGCGACTCGCTGTCGTGCGAGCTCGCCGGCGCGCGCCAGCTCATGGAGGGTCTCAAGCGCGAGCTCGGCCCCGGCGTGCGGGTGATCCCCGCGCCGTGCGTGGGGCGCTGCGAGCAGGCGCCGGTGGCAGTGGTCGGGAAGAACCCGGTGGCGCAGGCGACGGTGGAGAAGGTGAAGCCGCAGGTCTCGGCCGGAAGGACGAGATGCCCCGTCGGCAAATACATCACCTATTCCGAGTACCGCAGGACGGGCGGCTACCGGCTGCTCGCCGAGTGTCTCGCGGGAAAACGCGATGCCGAGCGGGTCATGAAGACCCTGGAAGACTCGGGCCTGCGCGGGCTGGGCGGCGCGGGCTTTTCCGCGGGGCGGAAGTGGCGCATCGTGAGAAGCGAAAAAGCGCCGCGTCTGCTCGCCGTCAATATCGACGAAGGCGAGCCCGGCACGTTCAAGGACCGTTACTATCTCGAGCGCGATCCGCACCGCTTTCTCGAAGGCGCGATCATCGCGGCGTGGACGGTGCAGATCGCCGAGATCTACCTCTACCTGCGCGACGAGTACGCCGGCTGCCGCGAGATCCTGGAGCGCGAGCTGAAGGCGCTCAAGGACGATCCGCCGTGTCCGCTGCCTCCGATTCATTTGAGGCGAGGGGCGGGCGCCTACATCTGCGGCGAAGAGTCGGCGATGATCGAGTCGATCGAGGGCAAGCGCGGCATGCCGCGGTTGAGACCCCCCTACGTCGCGCAGGTGGGGCTCTTCGGCTATCCCACGCTCGAGCACAACATGGAAACCCTCTACTGGGTGCGCGAGATCCTGGAGAAGGGCGCTGACTGGTTCGCTTCCTGCGGCCGGCACGGCCGCAAGGGGCTGCGCTCGTTCTCGGTTTCGGGGCGGGTGCGCAAGCCGGGCGTGCACCTGGCGGCCGCTGGCATCACCGTGAACGAGCTGATCGACGAATGCTGCGGCGGGATGCTCCCCGGGCACCGGTTCTACGCGTATTTGCCGGGCGGCGCCTCCGGCGGCATCCTGCCGGCCGCGATGGGCGACATCCCGCTCGACTTCGACACGCTCAATCAGCACGGCTGCTTCATAGGCTCGGCCGCGATCATCGTGCTATCGGAGCGGGATAAAGCCGCGGCGGCGGCACGGAACTTGATGAAATTTTTCGCGGACGAATCCTGTGGGCAATGCACGCCGTGCCGGGTGGGCACGGCGAAGGCCCTGAAGCTCATGGAAAGACCGCAGTGGGACCAGGGCCTGCTCGAGGAACTTTCCGTCGCCATGGCGGACGCATCCATATGCGGGCTGGGACAGGCGGCGCCGAATCCGATACGCTGCGTGATGAAGTATTTCCCGAGAGAGATCGAGTAAAAGCTTTGCCGCAGAGGACGCGGAGGACGCAGAGAAAAAACAAGAGATGAATCGAGAAACGAGTATTTTTCAATCTTCTTTCTTGTTTTTCTTGGCGTCTTGGCGGTTAAATGGGTTTTGAGGTGAAAGCATGACTGCGATGACGAAAGAGGAACTCAATGCGATGCCGGTGGAGTTCAAGCTGAACGGCCGGGACGTGGTCGGCTACGCCAACGAGACCATCATCCAGACCGCCAAGCGCCATGGGGTGGAGATCCCGCATCTCTGCTACCAGGAAGGCATGCGCCCCGACGGTAACTGCCGCGCCTGCATGGTCGAGATCAAGGGCGAGCGCGTGCTTGCGCCATCCTGCTGCAGGAAGCCCGCGCCGGGGATGGAGGTGTTCACCGACAACGCCCGCTCGCTGGCGTCGCAGAAGATGGTGCTCGAGCTGCTGCTCTCGGACATGCCGAAAGAGCGCCATACGCTTAGCTCGGAGCTGGACCACTGGGCGAAACAGCTCAAGGTCGGCAAACCTCGCCTCGACCACTGTATCCAGTGCACGCGTTGCGTGCGTGCTTGCCGCGAGGAGAAAGTGAACGACGTCATGGGCTACGCCTTCCGCGGCGAGCACTCGAAGATCGTGTTCGATCTCGACGATCCGATGGGCGAATCCACCTGCGTCGCCTGCCGCGAGTGCGTGCAAGCTTGCCCTACGCGGGCGCTGATGCCGGCGCGCGACGTGGGGATGGTCAAGCCCGAGAAGACAGTACGCTCGGTCTGTCCGTATTGCGGCGTCGGTTGCCAGATCGACTACGCCGTCAAGGGCAACCGGATCCTCTACGTCGAGGGCGCAGACGGCCCGTCGAACCACGGGCGGCTGTGCGTGAAGGGGCGCTATGGCTTCGACTACGTGCATCACAAGCAGCGGCTCTTGCGGCCGCTCGTCCGCAAGCCGGGCGTGCCCAAGCACGCGGACTTCACCATGGATCCGGCGCATCCGCTCGAGCACTTCCGCGAGGCGAGTTGGGAGGAAGCGCTCGACCTTGCCGCCGGGAAGCTAAAGGAGATTGGCGACCGGCACGGCAAGCACGCGCTCGCCGGCTTCGGCTCGGCCAAGGGCACGAACGAGGAGGCGTATCTCTTCCAGAAGCTGGTGCGCACGGGCTTCGGCTCGAACAACGTGGACCACTGCACGCGGCTGTGCCATGCGTCATCGGTCGTGGCACTGTTGGAAGGCATCGGCTCGGGCGCGGTATCCAACCAGGTGAGCGACGTGCTGCAGGCGGAGGTCATCTTCCTGATCGGCGCGAATCCCGTGTCCAACCACCCGGTGGCCGCGACCTGGATCAAGAACGCGGTGAAGAAGGGTGCGAAGCTGATCTACGCCGATCCGCGGCGCTCGGAGCTCTCGCGCCACGCGGCGTACTACCTGCAGTTCAAGCCCGATACCGATGTGGCGTTCTTGAACGCGATGATGCACACCATCGTGCGTGAAGGTCTCGTGAACGAGGCGTTCGTCAGGAGCCGAACCACGGGCTTCGAAGAGCTCAAGAAGAACGTCGAAGGCTACAGCCCCGAGGCGATGGCGCCGATCTGCGGCATCCCGGCCGAGACGATCAAGGAGGTGGCGCGCCTCTACGCCAAGTCGAGGGCCTCGATGATCCTGTGGGGCATGGGCATCTCGCAGCACGTGCACGGCACCGATAACGCGCGCTGCCTGATCGCGCTCTGCCTGATGACCGGGCAAGTAGGCCGTCCCGGCACCGGGCTGCACCCGCTGCGGGGGCAAAACAACGTGCAGGGCGCTTCCGACTCCGGGTTGATCCCGATGGTGTATCCGGACTACCAGCGCGTCGACGACCACGATGCCCGTGCGCGCTTCGAGAAGCTGTGGGGCGCCACGCTCGATCCCAAGCCGGGGCTGACGGTGGTCGAGATCATGGACGCCGTGCACGAGGGCAGGATCCGCGGCATGTACGTCATGGGTGAGAACCCGGCGATGTCGGACCCCGACGTGCACCACGCGCGCGAGGCGCTCGCCAAGCTCGACTGGCTGGTCACGCAGGAGATTTTCCTGACCGAAACCTGCTATCTCGCCGACGTCATCCTGCCCGCCACTGCCTGGCCCGAGAAGGACGGCACGGTGACCAACACCGACCGCATGGTGCAGCTCGGGCGAAGAGCGCTCGATGCGCCGGGCGAGGCGCGGCCCGATCTGTGGATCATCCAGGAGATTGCGCGCCGCATCGGCCTCGACTGGAACTACCCGGGCGCGGCAGACGTATTCAACGAAATGCGCAAGGCCATGCCTTCGATCGCGGGCATCACGTGGGAGCGCCTGGAAGCCGAGAGCTGCGTGACGTACCCCTGCGAGAACGAAGGCGATCCGGGCCAGCCGGTGGTGTTCACCGACAAGTTCCCCACGCCCACCGGGCGCGGCAAGTTCATGCCCGCCGACATCATCCCGGCGGCCGAGCGCCCCGACAAGGACTACCCGTTCGTGCTCATCACCGGGCGCCAGCTCGAGCACTGGCACACCGGCGCCATCACGCGGCGCGCGGCGGTGCTCGACGCGATCGAGCCCGAGCCGGTCGCATCGCTCCATCCGCTCGACCTGGATGCGATCGGTGCCAGGCCGGGCGATGTCATCACGGTGGAATCGCGGCGCGGGATCATCTCGCTCTACGCGCGGGCCGACGACGGCAGCCCGCGTGGCGCGGTGTTCATCCCGTTCTGCTTCTACGAGGCGGCGGCGAACCTGCTCACCAACCCTGCGCTCGACCCGTTCGGGAAGATTCCCGAGTTCAAGTACTGCGCGGTGAAGGTGATGCGCGGCGGCGAGCTCATGGCGCGCTCGAGCTTCGGCGGCGGCCAGGCGCTCGCCGAGTTGGAAAAAGCCTAGAAGATCGCCGCCAAGGCGCCAAGGACGCCAAGAAAGACAACGAAACAGGGGGCAAGAGCTGAAACGCCTCCGGCCGGCCGGCCGGACATACATCGTGGGTTCAAGCGCCAGCAAACTCGCCCGAGGATGAGCAATCCTTGGCGCTCTTGGCGTCTTGGCGGCTAATTTGTGCGATCAGGAGAGGAAGAACAACATGCCATTGTCGGACATCGAAATCGCGCAGCGGGCGAAGATGCTGCGCATCACCAAGGTTGCCGAGAAGCTCGGCATACCGGAGGAGCATCTCGAGCCCTACGGCCACTATAAGGCGAAAGTTTCGCTCGATTACGTCGACAGCCTGAAGACCCGGCCCGACGGCAAATGCGTCCTGGTGACCGCGATCACGCCCACGCCGGCTGGCGAGGGCAAGACCACGACCACCGTCGGATTGGGGGATGCGCTCAACCGCATCGGCAAAAAGGCGATCATCTGCCTGCGCGAGCCGAGCCTCGGCCCGGTGTTCGGCATCAAGGGCGGGGCCGCGGGCGGCGGCTACGCCCAGGTCGTGCCGATGGAAGACATCAACCTGCACTTCACCGGCGACTTCAACGCCGTCGGGCTCGCCAACAACCTGCTCGCCGCGGCGATCGACAACCACATCCACCACGGCAATCCGCTCGGCATCGACGTGCGGCGCATCACCTGGCGCCGCGTGATGGACATGAACGACCGCGCGCTGCGCGAGATCGCGGTCGGCCTGGGCGGCGTGGGCAATGGCTTCCCGCGCCAGGACGGCTTCGATATCGTCGTCGCGTCCGAAGTGATGGCGATCTTCTGCCTCGCCACCTCGCTCAAGGATCTCAGGCAGCGGCTCGGCAACATCGTGTGCGCCTATACGCGCGACCAGAAACCGGTGCGGGCGCGCGATCTCAAGGTGGACGGCGCGATGACGGTGCTGCTCAAGGACGCGCTGAAACCCAATCTGGTGCAGACACTGGAGAATAACCCGGCGTTCATCCACGGCGGGCCGTTCGCCAATATCGCCCACGGCTGCAACTCGGTGATTGCGACCCAGACCGCGCTCAAGCTCGCCGATTACTGCGTGACCGAGGCCGGCTTCGGCGCGGATCTGGGAGCCGAGAAGTTCATCGACATCAAGTGCCGCAAGTCGGGGATGCGTCCCGACGCGGTGGTGATCGTCGCGACCATCCGCGCGCTGAAGTACCACGGCGGCGTGGAGCGGGCCGAGCTCACCAAGGAGAACCTCGCGGCGCTCGAGAAGGGCATCGCCAACCTCGAGCGGCACGTCAACAACGTGCGCAACCACTACGGGCTGCCCTGCGTCGTGTCCGTCAACCGCTTCAACCACGACACGCCGGCCGAGATCGATCTGCTCAAGAAGAAGATGGCGCACCACGAGGCGCCGGTCATCCTCGCCACGCACTGGGCGGACGGGGGCAAGGGGGCGGAGGAAGTCGCGCGCACGGTGGTGGATCTCATCGACAAGACCCCGACCGACTTCAAGTTCATGTAGGAGGATGCGCTGCCGCTGTGGGACAAGATCAGGACGGTGGCGACCAAGATCTACGGGGCGGCCGACGTGACCGCGGACAGCAAGGTGCGCGCGCAGATCAAGAAGCTGCAGGACGACGGTTACGGCCATTATCCGGTCTGCGTGGCGAAGACCCAGTACTCGCTCTCGGCCGATGCGGGTCTGCGGGGAGCACCGGACGGATTCATGGTGAACGTGCGCGAGGTGCGCCTCGCCGCCGGGGCGGAATTCGTCGTCATGATCTGCGGCGACGTGATGACCATGCCGGGCCTGCCCAAGGTGCCCTCGGCGGAGAAAATCGATCTCGCGGAGGACGGGAAGG
This sequence comes from Betaproteobacteria bacterium, assembly GCA_016183675.1. GTDB lineage: Bacteria > Pseudomonadota > Gammaproteobacteria > Burkholderiales > SG8-41 > SG8-41. Next base: position 6,262 of record JACPEF010000045.1, on the reverse strand, counting down.
TCGTGGGGCTGTTCTAGGAGGCAGAGACCGATGGAATGGCTGTTCGACCCCGAAGCATGGATAGCGCTGGTCACGCTGACGGCGCTGGAAGTCGTCCTCGGCGTGGACAACATCATCTTCATCTCGATTCTCGCCGGGCGGCTCCCGGAGGCGCAGCGCCCCCGGGCGCGCATGCTCGGGCTCGGGTTCGCGATGCTCACGCGCATCGGGCTGCTTCTCTCGTTCACATGGGTGATGACGCTGACCGAGCCGCTGTTTTCCATCCCGGTCGCGGGCAAGGACGTCTCGGGCCGCGATCTCATACTCATAGGCGGGGGGCTGTTCCTGCTGTGGAAGAGCGTCCACGAGATACACAACTCGCTCGAAGGCGAGGAGGACGAGCACGCGGCTGCCGCCGTGCGCGCGGGCTTCGCGGCCGTGATCGTGCAGATCGCGATCATCGACATCGTGTTCTCGCTCGACTCGGTGATCACCGCCGTCGGCATGGTGGACCAGGTTGCCATCATGGTTCTCGCCATCGTGGCGGCCGTCGGCGTCATGATGTTCGCGGCCGGGCCGATCGGCGAGTTCGTCGACCGCCATCCCACGGTAAAGATGCTCGCGTTGAGCTTTCTGATACTCGTGGGCGTGGCGCTGATCGCGGAAGGCTGGGACTATCGCATACCGAAAGGCTACATCTACTTCGCGATGGCGTTCTCGGTGGCGGTCGAGATGCTCAATATCCGCATGCGGGCCACGCGCCGGGACGCGGTGAAACTCCGCAAGCACGGGGCCCCTGGTTAGGCACGCCGGGTCGAGCCGGCCGCTGCGCGCGGCCGCAGCGATTGAATCCCGTGAGCGGCATCCGCCTCGACCGGCAGCAAAGATAACGATTGCGGCGTGACGCCGTATTGGCGAGCGCCGCGCCAGTCTTGTTGACGCGCCCGAAATAGCTGTGGTAAGAATCCTACTGCGCGTTCCGGCACGTCCCGGAACGCCCCTCCAAAGGGGAGTAGCTACGGCGGCGTGGCAGGAATCGTCGCTGCGGTAGGTCGTCAACACGGGAGCCGGATCCGTCCGGTTCCCCGGCCCTCCGGCCAGCCCGGCTGCAAGCGAGACCTTTGCCCGAGCAGGCAAGGTCTTTTTTTTGCCGGGCCCGGTTGCGGGTGCTTCGCGAGGGCGGGCGACCGGGCATTCCGTCGGAAAACGCGGGCTGGGCCGGGAGCTCGCGCTGTTACGATCACGTTGGTAACCAGGAGTCGCGATTCATGGACAATCTTACCGCAGCAATTCTCGTCTTCCTCGTAAGCTCCGTGTGTGTGATCTTCGCCGGCGTCGGGCTTGCCCGCTACGGCGACGAGCTGGCGGAAAAAACGGGCTGGGGCACGCTCTGGGTGGGCACCCTCCTCGTGAGCATCGCCACCTCGCTTCCCGAGTTCTCCGTCAACATCTCGGCGGTGTGGCTGGAGGACGCGCCCGATCTTGCCTTGGGCAACGTCTTCGGGGCCGACATGATGAACGTCTTTGTCATCGCAGTGGTCGCGCTCATGTTCGGCGTCAGGAACGTGTTCGAGAATCAGGGCAGGGACACGCAGATCCTGATTCTGCTGGGCATCGGTATCGTCGCCCTGGCCATGGTGCTGGGCGCATCGGGGGATGTGAAGCTCGGCCCGACCAGCCTCGGCGCGCTGCTCATACTCGTCGCCTATATCGCGGGCATGCGCGCGGTTTACAAGGCGGGGCGCACGGAAATGCACGCAGCCGACATTCCCAAGCCGACGGGCAGTGCGCGCAACGCCTGGATCGGCTTCGGCATCTCGGTGCTGGTGGTCATCGTCGCGGGGCGGTTCCTCGCAGCCAGCGCCGACAGCCTCGCGGAACTTACCGGGATCGCCGCGAGCTTCATCGGCGTGCTGGCCGTCTCCTTCGTCACGACGCTGCCCGAGAGTTCAGTGACCGTAGCGGCTGCCATGCGAAAGTCGTACGGGATCATGATCGGCAACGTATATGGAAGCAACGCATTCAACGTTTCCATCATTTTCTATTCCGATCTTTTCTACGGTAAGGGGCCGCTCTTGGGGGCCATGGAAACGGCGCACTTCGTGGCCGCGGCGGCCGCCCTGGTCCTGATGAGCATGGGATATGTCGTGTTCAGGGCCTGCCAGGCTCCGACCCTGGGGTGGGCGCGAATGTTCACCCCGGCCATTCCCGTGGTGTACATCGGAGCGCTGTACTTCGTGTTCACGTTGGGGCAGCGGTAGACGGTGTCGTAGTCAACGTGCGCGCAAGGTAAACGCCGCTGTGGAATCGACTTCCCGGATTTCGAACTAACAGGGAAAAAGGTAAGGAACGTTCTTCATGGAAAGCCTCGGCGGTGCCATCCTGGTCTTCGTAGTCAGTGCCGTGTTCGTGATCATCGCGGGCGTCAACCTCGCCCGGTTCGGGGACGAGCTGGCGGAGAAGACCGGTTGGGGTCACCTCTGGGTGGGAACCATCCTGGTCGCCATCGCCACGTCGCTTCCCGAGCTCACCGTGAACATTTCCGCGGTGGCCTTCGAAGATTCGCCCGGGCTCGCCCTGGGCAACGTCTTTGGCGCCAATATGATGAACATCTTCGTGATGGGGGTCGTCTCGCTCTCGGCCTCGTTGTCGTTGCTGCAGCGATGGGAGCATCGGGGGACGTGAGACTCGGTCCGGCGAGTCTCGGCGGACTGCTCATCGCGGTCACGTACATCGCCGGCATGCGAGCCGTCTACAAGGCGGGGCGCGACGGCCTGGACCCAGAGGACGAGGCCAAACCTGCTGGCAGCGCGCGCAAAGCCTGGATCGGCTTTGGCATCGCGGCGCTGGTGGTCATCGTGGCGGCGCGTTACCTTACGGCGAGCGCTGAAAGCATCGCGGCGCTCACCGGCATCAGCGCGAGCTTCATCGGCGTGCTGCTCGTCTCTCTCGTCACAACCCTGCCGGAAGGGTCAGTGACCGTAACGGCCGCCATGCGCAAGTCATACGGCATTGTCGTCGGCAACGTCTACGGAAGCTGCGCGTTCAAGGTCTTCATTCTCTCGATCGCGGACCCGTTTTACACGAAAGGGCCGCTGTCGGCGGCTATGGGGGAAGAGCACTTCGCGGCCGCGGCCGGCGCCTTTGGCCTCATGGGTTTGGGATATTTCATCATGAGAAGCTTCGTATCCCCTCCCCTGGCGTGGGTGCGGACGCTGACCCCCGCGATCCCCGTAATCTATGTCGGCGCCCTTTACCTCGTGTTCATTCTCGGGCAGCGTTAGGCGCCATCGCAGACGGCAATCAGCGGGTGCGCCGCCCCGCGCCTCGCGGGCGGGCGGGTTCCGCCCTTCGGTTCGGAGCGTCATCCTGACGACTGCCATGCAGAAGCGCGGTGCAGCAGGAACACCGTATGCCTGCCCGATCGGTGTCGGCGACCCGGCGCCCGCAATCGCGAAATACGCAGCAGACACAGGCGTCGACCCGAGTTTCATGGGCATTCGCGGCAGGGGTACCGCGCCCGATCTGCTCGCGGGCTCGGTGGGAACCCGGGTGATCCACCAGTCCCGGTGACGCTGCGGCGCGTGAAGCGGAGGCGGGCGCGGGGGGCGTCGTTGCGGCGCATCAGGCCGGCCCTGCAGCCGGGTTTGGGGCGAAAATTGACCGGCGTCAATTGCTTTTTGACCGGGACTCCCGGATGATTACGCGAGCATGACGAAAACAAGAACCAGGGTAGACTGGCAGCAGGGCTTGTTTCCACAACAGCACAGGAGGAGGGAATCATGCGTATCCAGCGTATCTTGGCATGCAGTGCAATGTCGCTTGCGGCTGCGCTCGCCGGGGCACCGGCGGTTGCGTGGGAGCCGAGCAAGCCGGTGGAGTTCGTGATCCCGGCGGGTACCGGCGGCGGCGCGGACCAGATGGCGCGCCTGACGCAGGGCATCGTCGCCAAACACAACCTGATGAAGCAGCCTCTCCTGCCAGTCAACAAGTCGGGCGGGGCCGGCGCGGAGGGCTTCCTCGACGTCAAGGCTTCCAAGGGCGACGAGCACAAGATCATCATCACGCTGTCGAACCTGTTCACGACGCCGCTCGCGACCGGCGTGCCGTTCAACTGGAAGGACCTGACCCCGGTAGCGATGCTGGCCCTGGACAACTTCGTGCTCTGGGTCAACACCGAAACGCCCTACAAGTCGCCCAAGGACTACCTCGATGCGGTGAAGAAAGCGGGGCCCAACAAGTTCAAGATGGCCGGCACCGGTGCCAAGCAGGAGGACCAGATCATCACCGTCGCGATCGAGAAGGCCGCGGGTGTGAAGTTCACCTACGTACCGTTCAAGGGCGGCGGCGCGGTCGCCCTGCAGCTCGTGGGCAAGCACGCCGATTCCACCGTGAACAACCCGATCGAGGCGGTGGCGCACTGGCGGGCCGGGACGCTCCGCCCGCTGTGCGTATTTGAAAACGCGCGCATGCCGTACAAGAACAAGGTGACCGAAACCATGTCGTGGAACGACATCCCGACCTGCAAGGAAGCGGGCATTCCCATGGACTACCTGATGTTGCGCGGCATCTTCATGCCCGCCGGCGTGTCGAAGGATGTGGTCGACTTCTATATCGGTCTTTTCCGGAAGGTGCGTGAGACGCCTGAATGGAAGAAGTTCATGGAAGACGGCGCCTTCAACCCGAGCTTCATGACCGGCAAGGAGTACGCCGACTGGGTTGCGAAAGCGGAAAACCTGCACCGCGACTTGATGAAGGAAGCGGGCTTCCTCGCGAAGAAGTAATCGTTGCGTCGCTAGCGGGGCCCCATGGGCCCCGCTAGCTCCTTGCGAAACCGGCGGCGGCCTGCCGCCGTTCTTTTACGGATTTTCGACAGCCATGGAAGAACGCGGGTCTTCGAACAAGGGGCTGCCGACGCGCGGGGTGGAGATTGCGGTGGCGCTCCTCACTTTCGCGTTCGGTGCGCTGGTGGCGTTCGCGAGTTACCGCCTGGGTTCCAGGTGGGGAGCGGACGGGCCGGAGGCGGGGTACTTCCCGTTCTACATCGGCTCGATCATCTGTATCGCAAGCATCATCAACCTGATCCAGGCCGCCACCGCCAGCATTCCCGCCAGCAGGCGCATTTTCGTGGAATGGGGCGCGCTCAGGCGGGTGTTCGCGGTGCTGGTGCCGGCCGCGCTTTTCGTCATCGGCATTTACCTCGTCGGCATGTACGTGTCGGCGCTGCTCTACATCGCGGCATTCATGATCTGGATCGGGAAGTATTCGTGGCACAAGGGGCTTGCGGTCGGCTTCGGCGTGAGCTTCACGCTGTTCCTGATGTTTGAGGTGTGGTTCAAGGTATTGCTGCCCAAGGGCGTCTACAACGTACTGAGTTTCGTCGGAACTTGATCGGTCGCCGCGCGAGCCGCGGCTGGAGAGAGCGGTTGGAAGAACTGAATTCGCTGATGTACGGGTTCTCGGTGGTGCTGACCCCGTACAACATGGGGTTGATGTTCGTGGGGGTGTTCCTCGGCATCATCGTCGGGGTGCTGCCCGGCTTGGGCGGGGCGAACGGGGTGGCGATCCTGCTGCCGCTCACCTTCGCGATGCCGCCGGCCTCCGCGATCGTGATGCTCTCCTGCATTTATTGGGGGGCGTTATTCGGCGGCGCGATCACCTCGATTCTCTTCAATATCCCGGGCGAGCCGTGGTCGGTGGCGACCACCTTCGACGGCTATCCGATGGCGCAGCAGGGTCGCGCGGGCGAAGCGCTGACAACGTCGTTCACGGCCTCGTTCTTCGGGGCGCTGTGCGCGGTGATCATGATCACCTTCGTCGCCCCGGCGGTGGCCAATTTCGCGCTGCAGTTCGGGCCGCCGGAGTTCTTCTCGGTGTACTTCCTCACCTTCTGCAGCTTCATCGGCATGGGGAGGGAAAAACCGTCCAAGGTCATCGTCTCCATGATGATCGGGTTCGCGCTCGCCGCGGTGGGAATCGACATCGTGACGGGCCAGTTACGGCTCACCTTCGGCTTCACCGAGCTCTTGCGCGGGTTCAGCTTCCTGATCGCGGTGATCGGGCTGTTCGGCATCGGCGAGATCCTGCTGTCGATGGAGGAGGGGCTGTCCTTTACCGGCAGGACGGCCGGAATCAATCCCAGGGTGGTGCTGGAGACCTGGCGCAAGCTGCCGCAGTTCTGGGGAACGGCGCTGCGCAGCATGGTGATCGGCTGCTGGCTGGGCGTCACGCCCGGCGGCGCGACGCCGGCCTCGTTCATGGCCTACGGGGTGGCGAAACGCAC
>JACPEF010000230.1 GCA_016183675.1 Betaproteobacteria bacterium | reverse complement strand
CTGTGTCTCTGTGCCTCTGTGGTGAGATTTTCAGGTTTTGACGCCGAGGGAGGCGAGCGCGGCGGCGCGGGCGCAGCCTCTCGTGATCGCGGCTTCCAGGTCCACGCCGTCAACCTCGACGTTGCGCCCGATGGTGACGTTGTAGATCGGCACCCCGGTGTCCTGGCAGGTGAGATTGTCGGTCTGCTCGGCGACCGAGATGTTCCTGATCATGGTGCCGAGGACCTTCTTCGCGAGCGGGTTGGTCTCGGCGGCGTCCAGCCGCGCGAAGCCCTGCTTGATGTCGGGCGGCAGGATCTTCAGCGCGCGGATGTAGAGCTCCTTGGCGGCCTCCTCGACCTCTTTGAGATCAATCTTCACTCGTCACTCGTCACTCGTCACTCGTCACTGGCCACCGGCCCGGACGACGGCGCGCGCTCCGGCTCACTTCACCGCGAGCTTGCGCTCGCGGATGATCACCGCCCAACGCGCCGACTCCTCTTTCATCGCCTTGGTGAACCCGGCGGGCGTGTTGCCGATCGCCGTCATGCCGATGTCGTCGAAGCGCTTCTTCACGTCCGGCTGCCCGAGCACCTGCACCACGTCGCGGTGGACCTTGTCAATGATCGCCTTCGGCGTGCCCTTCGGCGCGACCAGGCCGAACCAGCCGACGTTCTCGAAGCCGGGCAGCGCTTCCGCGGCCGCAGGCACGTCGGGCACCTGCGGCGAGCGCTGCCTGCTCGTCACCGCAAGCGCGCGGATCCGGCCCTGCTTGATGAAGCCGATCGAGGCGCCGAGGTTCGGCGTGAGCATCTGGATCTGGCCACCGACGAGCTCCTGCAGCGCCGGGCCCTCGCCCTTGTAGGGCACGTGGGTCGCCTCGATCCTGGCGGTGTAGAGAAAATTTTCCGCCGCGAGGTGGGTCTGGGTGCCGATGCCCGCCGAGCCGAAAGTAATCGCCCCGGGCCTGGCCTTTGCCATCGCGATCAGCTCCTTCAGGCTCTTTGCGGGCATCTGGTTCGACACGGCGATCACCTGGGGCCCGCCGGCGACGTTCGTGATCGCCACGAAATCCTTCTCGGCGTTGAACGTCAGCTGCGCGTACATGTGCTGGTTCGCCGTCATGACCGAGCCCGAGGGCATGAAGAGCGTGTAGCCGTCGGGCGTCGCCTTCGCGGCGAGGTCGGCGCCGATATTGCCGGCCGCGCCGGCGCGGTTGTCCACGACGATCGTCTGCCCCCACAGCTCGGTCAGTTTCTGCCCGACGATGCGCGTGACGATGTCGGTCGCGCCGCCGGGCGCGAACGGCACGATGATCCGTACCGGTCGGGTGGGATAGGTCTGTCCTGAGCCTGTCGAAGCGGTCTGTGCATGGGCCGCCCACGCCGTCAAGAGTGCCGCCAACAACGCAAGCGTTTTTGCCAAGCGCATGTTCCCTCCTGAAAGTCGGTTCTAATCAACGGGTTTTCCCGGCCAACCTTACCTGATCGCCCCTCCCGCAGCAAGGCGCGGCGCAGTCCGCGCTGTGCCCGTCCCTCCTAGAGCCCGGCGGCCTCGACAGCAAGATGGCGCAGCTCGCGGCGCAGCTTCTCGCGTACGGACCGGTATGCCGGGCGCCTGATGACGTTGGTGAGCTCATACGGGTCCTCGTCGAGATCGTAGAGCTCGTCGAGCTCGCCGTCGCGACCGCGGTTCACCCAGCGGATGTACTTGTAGCGCTCGGTGCGCACGGCCTTGTAGCTCATGCCGATGAGCCACGGCATGGCGTTCTCGGCCCAGTACTCGATGAGGAAGGACTTGCGCCACCCCGCGCGCCTGCCGGCGAGGAGCGGCAGCAGGGAGCGTCCCTGGATCTGCGGCCCCGGCCTGCCGCCCGCAAGCTGGACGAGCGTCGGCGCGATGTCCTGGAGAATCACGAGCCCGCGGCAGCGCAATCCGGCCTTGATCCGCTTCGGGTAGCGCGCGAGGAACGGCGAACGGATCCCTTCCTCGTACGCGAAGCGACGCTCAGGGCCAAGTCCATGCTCCCCGAAGAAGTAGCCGTTGTCGCCCAGAAACAGGATGAAGGTGTCGGTGAGCTGGCCGGTGCGCTCGAGCGCGTCGAACAGCATGCCCACGCCCTCGTCCACCGCGGCCATCATGCAGGCGCGCAGGCGGATTTCCTCCTGCTGGCCGGCGTGAATCGCCTTTAGGAGCGCCTGCGAGCGTTCGGTCTTCTTGAGCTCGAACGCTTCCGCCCAGGCCGGCTTCTGCTTCACCACCTCGGCCGGCGCGAGCATATTCGGCTTCTTCGGGAACACGCATTCCCGGTACAGGTTCTTGTGCCGCTCGGCTGCGCGGTAGCCACCCTCCTTGCCGATGGTGAAGGTGCCGTCGGCGGCCTGCTCCGCGTCGGGATGCACCGCCTTGTGCGCGAAAAAAAGCGACCACGGCTTGTCGTGCCTTCTGCTGACGAAGTCCGCCGCCATCTCGTTCATGATGTCCGTGATGTAGCCGGTGCGTTGAACGTAGCGGCCGTGCTCGTTCAGCCTGGGATCCGTGAGCCGGCCGTGGCCGTCGAAACTCACCCAGTAGTCATAACCCGGCCGCGGCGTGCCGTCGTTGCCCATGTGCCACTTGCCGAGGTGGGCTGTCTCGTAGCCGAGCCGCTTGAGCTCGAGGTGATAGTTGGGCAGGCGGTGGCTGGCGGCGTCCCGCGCCACGTTGTCGATGATGCCGTGGCGGCTCGCGTACTGGCCGGTGAGTATGGAGGCTCGGTTGGGCGAGCAGATGGGCGTCGTGTGAAAGGCCCGCTCGAAGATGGCGCCCTCGTGCGCGATGCGATCCACGTTCGGCGTCTTCAGGTACGGGTGCCCGCCGGCACCGAACTCGTCGAACCGCAGGTCATCTATGAGAATGACGAGAAAATTAGGTCGCCGCCCCATGCCGCAAAAACCCTCAACAAGAACAGATTAGCCGCCGATGAACGCCGATAAGACCGACCCAAAACAGCTTTAGCCACAGAGGACACAGAGAAAAAAATACGATGGAAAGTCTCGGGTTTTGAACCCTGCGTGTTCTCGGTGATCTCTGTGGCTGATTCTAGATTTTCATCCGCGTTTATCTGCGTTTATCTGCGGCTAGATTGCCGCGTTTGATTTTTTGAGACGGGTTCTAGGTCACTCGACGCGGATGCCCGCCTGCTTCACCACCTTGCCCCACTTCTCGTAATCGGTCTTGTGGAACGCCGCCAGGTCGCCGGGGCTGCCCCCGCCCGGTTCTGCCGCGTCCGCGGCGAGGCGCCGCCTGACGTCTGCGTCGCCGAGGATCTTGCCCACCTCCGCATTGAGCCGGGTGACCACGCCTGCGGGCAAGCCTGCCGGCCCGTACAACCCCCACCACTGGCTCGACTCGAATCCGGGCAGACCGGCCTCCGACACGGTCAGCAGTTCGGGTGCGACCTGGATGCGTCGCGCGGTGGTCACGGCCAGCGCTCTGAGCTTGCCCGCTCTCACCTGTCCGGAAACGGTGGGGAAGGCGGCGAACAGCGCCGAAACATGGCCCGCGACCGTGTCGAGCGCCGCTGGCGCCCCGCCCTTGTATGGCACGTGGACGAGCTTGACGCCGGCATGCTGCTTGAACAGTTCCCCGGTGAGGTGGCTGAGCGTGCCGATGCCGTTGGACGCGAAATTGATCTCGTCCGGGCGCGCCCTGGCGAGCGCGATCAGTGCCTTCACCGACCGGGCCGGCACCGAGGGGTGCACCACCAGCACGTTCGGCGCGTGCCCGATCAGGATCACCGGCGTGAAATCCCGCAGCGCGTCGTACGTCAGTTTGCTCGCGATGTGGGGGTTGATCGAAAGCGGGCTCGAGGAGGCGAAAAGCAGCGTGTGGCCGTCGGGCGCTGCGCGCGCGACCAGTTCGGAGCCGATCATGCCGCCTGCCCCGGCGCGGTTGTCGACGATGACCTGCATGCCCCACGCTTCGGCGAGCTTCTGCGTGATCGCACGCGCCACGATGTCGGCGGCACCACCCGGCGGGAAGGGCACGATCGCCCGTACCGTCTTCGCCGGATACCCTTGCGCGGCGGCCGGCCCGGACAACAGTACCGTGGCGCTCCACAGCATCGCGCATGCCAACGCGCGTTGGATACTCATGGTTTCCTCCTCATCCGTCCGCACCGCGCGACCGCGCCCGGCGCGGGCTCAAACGATGTTCAACAGGAATGCCAGTCCCGCCGCGAGCGTAATGGCCGCCGCCGCCGCGAGCAGGCTCTTCTGCCAGTCGCGCCAGGCGAGAAACTCGAGCATCAGCAGGCGCGCGCCGCCCGCCAGGTGCGCCGCGAGCAGCAGCACCAGCCCCGTCTCGGCGAATTTCACGAGCGGCTGGTCGCTCCAGCGCAGGAACGATTCGAGCGCAGCCTCGCCGGCAAGCGCCTGCCCGAGCGCCCAGAAGTGCAGCGGGAGAAAGAGCGCGAGCAGCACGCCCGAGGCGCGATGGACGATGAACGCCCAGTACGCGGGATGGTTCCTTGCGCGGAAGTCGCTTTTCATATAAACACGGAATAGACCGCGCGGAAGCCCCATAGGGCGAGCGCGAGCGCCATCACCATCACGGCGATATCGAGGCTCGCTCCGCGCCAGTTGAAACTCTCGGACAGTACGCTTCGCAGACCGATCGGCGCGTGCACCGCCACGGCGGCGACGAAGATCGCGTAGAAGCCGGCCCACGCGTAGCTGCCGCGTGTGCGGCCGAGGATTTCCGCCGCCGACAGCCCGTTGCGGACGGCGTAGATGATTGTCACCAGATGGATGATTACGCACACGGCCAGAACCACCGCGCTCGCCCGCTGCGCCGTCCACAACAACACCTGCGCGCGGATGCTCAAGCCTCCGTCACTCATCGCGCGTCACTCGTCAGTCGTCACTCGTCACTGCGTCACTTCGTCACTTCGTCACTTCGTCACTGCGTCACCCAGCTCGCCCTTCAGCGCCGCGAGCGCGGCGGCGCGCTTGAGGCCGGCGATCGAGGCGGTGGGCGCGAGCTTCATGGGGCAGCGCTCGGTGCAGTTCATGTGCGTGTGGCAGGCATGGCAGCCGGCGTCGCCCGCCACCGCGCCGAGCCGCGCCCGGTTGTCGGTGTCGCGCACGTCGTTCAGCAGCGTCCACGCCCGGTTGAGCGCCGCCGGCCCGAGATAATCCGGGTTCCACGTCACCACGTCGCACGAGCTGTAGCACACGCCGCAGCCGATGCATTCGATCGCGGCGTCCGCGAGGCGCCGCTCGCGCGACTCGGGCAGCACGCGCGCGAAGTCGTGCCCGCGCGTCCTGCCGCCCTGGAAGCGGCCGCGCGCTTTCGCCCACTTGTCGAAGAACGGGGTCATGTCGGTGACGAGGTCCTTGATCACCGGCAAGTTCGCAAGCGGCGTGATCTCGAGGCGGTCGCCGGCGGCAACCTCGGCCACGTGCGTGCGGCAGGTCCAGCGTGCGCGCCCGTTCACGTTCATGGCGCAGGAGCCGCACATGCCGACACGGCACGAGAAGCGATAGGAGAGCGTCGAATCGAGCGCGCGCTGGATGTGGGTTACGACGTCCAGCACCGTCTGGCTCTCGTGCCGCGGGACCTCGAACGTTTGAAAACGGCCGGACTCTTTTCCACGCCAAACAGAGACTGCGAGCGTGGACGAGGCGGCCATTTTCAGGTGATGAAGTGACGAAGTGACGTGGTGACGAGACCCGACAAAACGTGATGCTTTCTTACGTCACATCGTCACTGTGTCACTGTGTCCCTGCGTCACTGCGTCACTGCGTCACTGCCGTTAGGCGGACTCGTAGAGCCGCGTCAGCACGAACTCGCGGTGGCCGAGCGCCTCGGCGCAGGTCAGCCGCCCGTTACAGGTGCGCAGCATCACTTCGAGCAGCTCGTCGCCGCACTGTTCCATGTTCTTCTGCCGCTGCAGCAGGCCCGAGACATCAAGGTCGACGTGCTCGGTCATGGTGCGCGCGGTGCGCGGGTTGGCCGTGAGCTTGATCACCGGGAGGATCGGATTGCCGATCACGTTGCCCTGGCCGGTCGGGAAGAAATGCACGACGAAGCCCGAGGCCGCGCACAGCGTCACCATTTCCGCGGCCGCGGAGGAGGAATCCATGAACCACAGGCCCGGCGCGGTGGGTGCTTCGGCCTTGTCGAGCACGCCGATCACCTTGCATTGCCTTCCGATCTTCTGGATGTTGCCGAGCGCCTTCTCCTCGATCGTCGTGAGCCCGCCGACGATGTTGCCCTTGGTGGGCTGCGAGTCCATCAGGTCGCTGGTTTTGTGGCGGTTGATGACTTCCTGGTAGCGGTCGAACATCATCATGAAGCGCTCGCGCACCTCGGCGGTAGCGCAGCGGTCGGCGACGATCTGCTCGCCGCCGGTGATCTCCGTCGTCTCCCCGAAGCACATGGTCACGCCGAGCGGCTCGAGCTTGTCGAAGGCGTTGCCGACCGTCGGATTGGAGCCGATTCCCGAAGTCGTATCGGACTCGCCGCATTTGCACGACACCCACAGCTCGTTCACCGCGCAGTCCTCGCGGCGCAGTTCAGTCGCCCACTGAATGTACTCCTTCGCGACCTTCGAGGCGCGCCGGATCGTCTCGTGGTCGCCGTGGCCTTCGATGCCGAAGAAAGTGACCGGTTTGCCGGTCTTCGCGATGCCGTCCGCGACGCGCTTTGCCCAACCGTCCTCGATGCCGATCACGACCGCCGCCGCGACGTTGGGATTGCGCCCCGCCCCGATCAAGGTGCGGAAATGGAGCTCGAGGTCGGCGCCGAACTGCAGCCGCCCGTAGGGATGCGGGATCGCCATCGTGCCCTTGATACTGCCCGCGACCGCCTCGCACGCGGCGTTCGACAGGTCGTCAACCGGCAGGATGATGACGTGGTTGCGCACTCCGACGCGGCCGTTTTCGCGGCGGTAGCCCCGGAAAGTGGTCTTGCTGTTAATCATCATGAAGCCCTTGTGAAAGGTGAAACTCTATTGGTGAAACGCGCTGTCGCGCGTTTCACCAGCGCTTGGTCTTGATGTTGTGCACGTGCGCGTGCTCGCCGACCTTGATGTCGGCCACCGCGCGCCCGATGTCGAAACCGTACTTGATGACGGTGTCGCCCTTCCTGATCTCCTTGGCGGCGAGCTTGTGCCCGATCGGGATGTCGTTCACCGCCGTCAGCTTGATGGTGGAATCGTCCTCCATCAGCCAGCCGCTGAGCTCCTCGCCGGCCTTGACGCCCTCGACAACGACGACGCCGACAGTGTCTTTCTTGTCGTGGACCAGAAAGTGAATCATTGGGTTTCCATTATAGCTTCGCCAGCTCGCGCCGCGCGACCTCGAGCTGCGCCGCGTCCCTGGAATTCCTGAGCAGCCATTCGAACTGCGCGCGCGCGTCCTCCCGGTAGCCAGCGCGCGCGAGGTTGAGGGCCGCAGCGAGCCTCGCCTGCAGCGCGGCCGCGTCCGGCGCGCGGGGCTCGACGAGCAGCGCCGAGCGCAGGTAATAGTCCGCCGCGAGCGCATACCGTGCGCTGGCTTCCGCAATGCGGCCGAGCGCGAACAGGACGTCGCGCTGGTAGGCCGTCTCGGCGAGCGGCAGCATGGCTTCGAGCGCAGCGTCCGCGAGCTCCGGCTTTCCCGCGGCGAGCATCTCCTGGGCAAGCACGATCCCGCGCCGCATCGCCTCGCTCGAGAGCGGCTTCCTGTCGCCCACCGCCCGGCGCAGCGCGCTCACCGCGGCGTCGGCATCGCCGGCCCGCCAATGGGCGAGGGCGCGCCGCATCTGCCAGTCGTCGGCCGCGGTGTTCGGGGGGACACCAAGGCCTTCCCAGAAGCGCGCCGCGAGCGCCGGTTCGTTGCGCGCCTCGGCCATCGCGCCGAGCAGGTAGCGTGCCTGCGCATCGAGCGTCGCGACTTCGACGGGGACATGCTCGAACAGGCGCAGCGCCGCCAGATCGAGCTTGCCCTGCTGCAGCGAGAACACGAGCTGCAGCTGGGCGTTGTTCCGCGTCGCCGGGACCTGCCCGCGTTGCGCGAGATGGGCGAAGAAAGCGCGCGAGAGAAAGGGGTCGGCGCCGAGCCGGCGCGAGGCAAGATCCGACCACGCGGCGTCGTCTCCCGTGAGCAGCTGATTCTGGTTGGCGGTGTCGTGCGCGCCGGCGAGATACGCCTGCCACAGCTGCGCGGCGAGCGCCGCCGCTGGCGCCCCGCGGCCCGTGAGCTGCAGGAGCTGCTCCATCGCCTCGAGGCGTAGCGAGAGGTTGTTCCGCCGCGCCGCCGCTTCGGCGATCACCTGCCAGTGGCTGCGGCCCCCGCCCCTGGCGAGTCGGGCGCGCGCCTGGGCGATGGCGGCATCGGGGCTGAGCAGGTTCGCCTTGAGCAGCAGCATCTGCTTCGCCGCGCTGCCCTCCTCGAGGCCCGAGAGCCAGTTGGCCGCTTCGCGCCCCATGTCGAGCTCGAGGAGCGCCTCCACGAAGCGAGCCGCCGTCGCCCGGTCGAGCGGCTGGTAATCCTGCGTGAAACGGAGCATCGCGCGAAACGCCGCGTCGCCGTTGCGGTCTGCGAGGTGGCTCTCGATGACCAGCAGGCGCAGCGCGCCCGCGTCTTCGTGCGATGCGCCGAGCTGCCACAGCATACGCGCGGCGTAGGCGCGGGCCGGCGCGCCCTGTCCCGCCGCGATCGCGGCGCGAGCGGCGAGCTTCAGCGCTTCGCGCAGCTCGCGCTCCGGCATCGCGGACGGCAGCGCCGCCGCGCGCGCCAGCACCTCCTTGTCGCGCCCGAGCGTGTAGAGCAGGCCGAGGCGCAGCGTCTCCCATTCGGCCCAGCGCGGATCCTTCGGGTCGCGCGGCTGCAGCTGCTCGACACGGTTCAGCGCGAGCCGCGGCGCCCCGCCCTGGACAAGCTGACGGGCAGTTTCCAGCGCCTGCGCGCCCTGCGCGGCGGCGAGCGCAAGCAGAAAAGCAGCGGTAACGCGCATCAACTAATTCTATCCCGTCCCGTTCCGCGCCCTGCAACGCCGGCAACAAAAAAGGCGGCCTCGAGCCGCCTTTTCGAACGCCCCCTCGCGCTTATTCCTGCGGTTCTCGCGGCTCGCCCTCCTCGCCGCCGGCGAGCTTCTCCCGGATGCGCGCGGCCTTGCCGGTGCGCTGACGCAGGTAGTAGAGCTTGGCGCGCCCCACGTCGCCGCGGCGCTTGACCTCGATGCTGGCGATGAGCGGCGAATAGGTCTGGAAAGTGCGCTCCACGCCCTCGCCCGAGGAGATCTTGCGCACGATGAACGAGGAATTGAGCCCGCGGTTGCGCTTGGCGATCACGACGCCTTCGTAGGCCTGCAACCGCTTGCGGTCACCTTCCACGACGTTGACGTTGACGACCACCGTGTCGCCGGCGAAGAACTCGGGGATCTCCCTGCCGAGGCGCTTGATCTCCTCGGCTTCGAGCTGCTTGATGATGTCCATGTTCGTTCCTTATATTGCCGGATGGGCCGAAAGGCCAATCCCGCACGGTACTTTTCCCCTCGCCCCTTGAGGGAGAGGGGGAAGGGGTGAGGGTTGACTGCTATTCTGCCGCCCCTGATGCGCCGCTGCCCTCGCTTTCCTTCCTGTACTCTTCCAGCAGCGCACGCTCCTCATCGGTGAGCTCGCGCTGCTCCAGCAGATCCGGCCGCCGCTGCCAGGTCCTGCCCAGCGCCTGCTTCAGCCGCCAGCGGGCGATCTCCGCGTGGTTGCCCGACAGCAGCACCGGCGGCACGGTCGCTCCTTCGTACGCCTCCGGGCGCGTGTAGTGCGGGCAATCGAGCAGCCCGCCCACGAACGAGTCCTGGCTCGCCGAATCGGCGTCGCCCAGCGCCCCGGGGAGCTGCCGCACGATGCAATCCATCACCACCATTGCCGCGAGCTCGCCGCCAGAGAGCACGTAGTCGCCGATCGAAATTTCCTCGTCGACCGCCCGCGCGATCAACCGCTCGTCCACGCCCTCGTAGCGCCCGGCCAGCAGCACCAGGCCCTCCAGCGCCGCGAGGTCCATCACCCGCTGATGGTTCAGCAACCGCCCCTGCGGCGAGAGATGCACCACTCGCGTCCGCTTCACGCCCACGCTCTGCTGCCGCTGGCGCGCCGCGTTGAGCGCCTTCTCCAGCGGCTCCACCATCATCACCATCCCGGGGCCCCCGCCGTAGGGGCGGTCGTCCACGGTGCGGTAGCTGTTGGTCGCGAAATCCCGCGGGTTCCACAGCACCAGCTCGAAGAGCTTCCGGTCCCGCGCCCGGCCCGACACGCCGCACTCGGTGACGGCCTCGAACATCGCCGGGAACAGCGTGATGACGTCGAACTGGAACAAGGCACCTGTCTCGACAATTGACGCGTGGCTAGTAGTCCGCGCCCCATTCCACCCGTACCACCCCGCGACCGAGGTCGACATCGCGGATCACTTCGGCGATGAACGGGATCAGCCTCTCGCGCCCGCCTTCCACCACCAGCACGTCGTTCGCGCCGGTCTGCAAGATCCCCGTCACGCGGCCGAGATCCTCGGCCGCGGCATTCACCACCCTGAGACCGATCAGATCGGCCCAGTAGTGTTCATCGGCCTGCGTCCGGGGCAGGGCTTCGCGCGGCACCGCCACCGTCCTGCCCCTGAGCGACGCCGCCGCATCGCGATCCTCGCAGCCCTCGAGCTTCGCGACGAGCGCGCGGGCCTGCACCTTGCCCTCGACGACGGGAAGCTCGCGCCAGTCACCTTCTTCGCCGATCCACCAGTTCCGGTAATCCAGCAGGTTGCGCGGGGCCGCGGTGTAAGTGTGTATCCGGACCCAGCCCTTGACGCCGAACGGGGCAGCGATCCGCCCCATCACCACCAGCTTCTCAGGCGGCCTTGGTCTCAAGCTGCTTGACGAGCCGCGCCACGGTATCGCTCACTTGCGCGCCCTTGGCCTTCCAATAGGTCAGGCGCTCCTGGTCGATGCGCAGCCGTTCACGCCCCTCGGGCGCCTTGGGATCGTAGAACCCGATGCGCTCGATGAAGCGTCCGTCACGGGCGCGGCGCGAATCGGCCACGACCAGGTTGAAAAAAGGGCGCTTCTTGGCGCCACGGCGGGCAAGACGAATGACGACCATGTTTTTACCAGTCCGAAAAGCGGAAAGGGCGTGATTTTACGCCACATTTTCGCCTTTAGGCAAGGCGAATGGCGCGTGGCCGCAACGCACACGGGAGGAGTATCGCTCCACGGGCGGCCGTAGCCATTAAGGTAGACTGCGGCGTCGTTTGACGGGAACGGCCATGAACCCACCTTTCGATATCGCTCACCGCATCGAAGCTGCGCTTGCGGAGCGCTAATGGCTGAGATGAAGCTCACTCGGGCCCTATTGCTTGGCGGTAGCGTGCTCATCGCGCCGGCATGCGTTCCCGTCGTTACGCCAGAGCAAGTATTCAGCCACGCCTCGCGAAGCGTGGTTATGGTCTACGCAGCCGATGCCTCCGGGAAGATCGTAGGCCGGGGCAGCGGCGTTTTCGTGGAGAAGGACCTTCTCGTCACCAATTGCCACGTCATCGCGCGCGGAAAAGTATTCCAGGTGGGGCACCTGCAAAAGCGATCGCACGGTCGCCTCATGTCCTACGACGCCGACAAGGATCTTTGCGTGCTCAATGCGCGGGGACTGGATGTCACGCCGGCGCGTATTGGCGACGCCAAGACGGCGCGGGTCGGTCAACGCGTCTATGCGGTAGGAACGCCCGAAGGCTTCGAGCTCACGTTGAGCGAAGGGCTGGTTTCCGGACTGCGGGAAGCAGCCGGTGGCCGGTATATCCAGACCACGGCGCCCCTGTCCGAAGGCTCGAGCGGTGGCGGGCTTTTTGACGGCGAGGGACGGCTGATTGGAATCACCGCGTTCGTTTTCTCTGCCGGGCAAAATCTCAACTTCGCCGCCCCCGCGGATTGGGCGGTCGATCTGGCAAAGAAAGCTTCGCGCGTGGAAAGCGAGGCCTCAGCAGACCCGATCGAATTGCCGCCGAGCCTCACCAAGCAGTGGCGCCACCCGGTCTTGAAATGATGGGGCGTGACGTGATGGGGCGTGACGTGGTAAGGCGTGCCTGGTGACGGGACCCAAAAACCGTGAAATCGTGAGATCGGGAGGTCGTGAGATGGGGTTTTTCCCGCTCCCGCTCTTGCGCCCCAATCCCCCTACGACTTTCAGGAGCTGGTGACTCGCCACTGGTTTCTGGGGCCCCTGTTCGCCGCCGAGCAGCGCAGACCGGGCAGGGGGTCGTCGGCGAGCACTGGGCGAGTTTCGCGTGCTTATGCTTTCCCCGGGGATCGCCCGCCCTACATCGTAGGCAACATCGAAGCGGATGCGCGAGTTGCGCAGCCGCCCTGCCTGGTCGAGCAGCGCAGGGTATCGCGCGAGGTTACGAGCAAGCGGCGGCGAACCGGGGACGCCCTTCTCTTTGGTTACTTTCTCTTGGGCGCGCAAGAGAAAGTAACCAGGCCCCGCGAGGGGACTGTAGAGGATGGGCT
>JACPEF010000225.1 GCA_016183675.1 Betaproteobacteria bacterium | reverse complement strand
GGTGAGAGGTAGTTCTGGGTGTTTTGGCGGCTTGGCCTGCCTTTCGTCACCGCGTCACTTCGTCACCCCGTCACCTTTCCCGCATCAGTGATGCAGGATCTTCGACAGGAACTGCTGTGCGCGCTCGGAACGGGGCTTGCCCCGATCGGAGCGATTCTGCTTACCTTAGTGGTGCAGTATTTTTGACAAGAATTGCTGTGCACGCTCCGAACGGGGCTTGCCGAAGAACTCCTCCTTCGCGGCGTCTTCCACGATCTCGCCCTCGTCCATGAAGATCACGCGGTGGGCGACCTTGCTGGCGAAGCCCATCTCGTGGGTGACCACCATCATCGTCATGCCTTCATGGGCGAGCTCGACCATGACGTCGAGCACCTCGTTGATCATCTCGGGATCGAGCGCGGAGGTCGGCTCGTCGAACAGCATCGCGACCGGGTCCATGGCGAGCCCGCGCGCGATCGCAACGCGCTGCTGCTGGCCGCCCGAGAGCTCCCCGGGGTACTTGTGGGCGTGAGCTTCGAGCTCGACGCGTTTCAGCAGCGCGAGCGACTTGCCGTTCGCTTCCTCCTTGCTGCGGCCGAGCACCTTGACCTGCGCGAGATTCAGGTTCTCGGTCACCGTCATATGCGGGAACAGCTCGAAGTGCTGGAACACCATCCCGATCTGGGAGCGGAGCTTGGGCAGGTCGGTCTTGGGGTCCCCCACCGACACGCCGTTGACGATGATCTCTCCCTGCTCGAACGGCTCGAGCGCGTTCACGCACTTGATGAGGGTCGACTTGCCGGACCCTGACGGGCCGCACACCACGACCACCCCGCCTTTTTCGACGCTGGTCGAGCAGTTCTTCAGCACCTGGAAGCTGCCGTACCACTTGCTGATGTTGCGGATCGAGATCATTGGTTCCATCGGCGTTTATCCGCGGTCAAGTTTTGTTTAAGACGAATTCTAATGGACGATGGCAATGCGCATCTGCAGCCGCCGCACATAGTATGAGGTGAAGAAGCTGATGACAAAATAGACCACGGCGACGAAGAGATACATCTCGACCAGTCGCGCATCGCGCTGCGCGATCCTGGCGGCGGCGCCGAGGAAGTCGGTGATCGAAAGCACGTACACGAGGGAGGTGTCCTGGAACAGGATGATGGTCTGGGTGAGCAGCACCGGCAGCATGTTGCGGAAAGCCTGCGGCAGCACGATTCTCGCCATCGTCTGCCAGTAGTTGAGGCCCAGCGCGTAACCGGCCGACACCTGCCCGCGCGGGATGGACTGGATGCCGGCGCGCATGATCTCGCAGTAGTAAGCCGCCTCGAACATGGTGAAAGTGATGACCGATGACCAGAACGCCCCGACCTGGATCGGCTGCTTGGCCCCGATGATCCAGCCGCCGATCCACGGCACGAGGAAGTAGAACCAGAAGATCACCAGAACGAGCGGGATCGCTCGCATTAGGTTGACGTAGGCCCCGGCCGGGAGGTTCAGGATGCGGTAGCTCGAAAGCCGCATCATGGAGAGCAGCGTGCCGAAGACGATGCCGCCCGTCATTGCCATCAGCGTCAGCGTGACAGTGAACGTCATCCCCTCCTTGAAGAGATAGGGGAGCGAGCGCTCGATGACGTCGAAGTCAAAGCCTGCAAACATTGGGGCTAGGGGCTAGGGACTAGTCTTTGGCTCGAATCACGACTCACGAATCACGATTCACGGGGTCTCAGTGGCCCGCTTGCGGCGCAGCGGGGCCGGTGCCGATGAAGCCGGGCACCTGCACCCGCCTTTCCAGCACGCGCATGGCGAGCACGACTACGATGTTGACCAGTATGTAGATGACGGTCGCTGCGGTGAACGCCTCGAACACCTGGAAGCTGAATTCCTGCATCGAGCGGGCGCGGGCCGTCAGCTCCATGAGGCCGATGGTGAGCGCGACCGCCGAGTTCTTGATGATGTTCATGAACTCGGAAGTGAGCGGGGGCAGCACGATGCGAAACGCCATCGGCAGCAGCACGTGGCGGTAGGTCTGCGGCAGCGTCAGCCCCAGGGCCGTACCCGCCATACGCTGCCCGCGCGGCAGCGACTGGATGCCGGCCCTCACCTGCTCGGCGATCCGCGCCGAGGTGTAGAAACCGAGGCACAGCACGGCCGGAACGAACGAGCCCCACGGCGGAGGCATCTGCTTCATCGCGTCACCGAGCGCCTTGGGCACGAGTTCCGGCAGCACGAAATACCACAGGAACATCTGCACCAGCAGCGGGATGTTGCGGAAGAACTCGACATAAGTGTTGCCGAGCCTGACCATCCAGTTGAGGGGCGTCGTGCGGAGCGTGCCCACCACCGCGCCCACAGCCAGCGCGATGATCCATGCCGACAGCGCGGTGGCGACCGTCCAGCCCAGCCCCCAAACCAGCCATCCGAAATAGGCGCCGCTGCCGTCCGGCGCCGGCTGCCAGAAGATTTGCCAGTTCCAGTTGTACTGCACCGGTTCCCGCTACGCGCGTTCGGTTCGGGAGGCCGCGCGCGTTGAGCAGCGCTCAGCGCCTGCTCGAACGCGCGCAGTTAAAACGGCGCACCGCGTCCGTTTTAACTACTTGTAGACGTCGGGATCGCCGGAATCGGTCGGGTTCGCGATCACCTTCTTGAACTGCGCGCTCATCGGCACATTGTAGTTGATGCGCTTGGGCGGCGTCGGCTTGAGGAACCACTTTTCGTAGATCTTGTTGATCTCACCGCTCTTGTAAAGGCCGTTGATGGCGCCGTTCACGACCTTCTTGAACGGCGCATCGTCCTTGCGCATCATGATGCCATAGGGCTCCACCGACAGCGCATCGGGCGAGATGACCCAATCGCCCGGGTTCTTCGCATTGGCGACGAGGGTATAGAGCAGGATATCGTCCATGAAGAACGCGACAGCGCGACCGGTATCCACCGTGAGGAAGGACTCGGCGTGGTCCTTGGCGGCGATGATGTTCATGCCGAGTTTCTTCTGAACGTTGAACTCGGTGGCCTGTTTGATGTTGGTCGTGCCCGAGGTCGACACCACCGTCTTGCCCTTCAGATCATCGACCGTCTTGAGTTTGGACGCCTTCTTGCTGACGAAGCGGTTCGCGGTCACGAAGTGCGTGGTGGCGAACCAAACCTGCTTCTGGCGCTCGAGGTTGTTGGTGGTGGAGCCGCACTCGAGGTCGATCGTGCCGTTCGCCATCAACGGGATGCGCGTGGCCGAGGTCACCGGGTTCAGCTTGATGTCGATCTTGGGCATCTTCAGCTCGGCCTTGAGCGCATCCACGATCTTATAGCAGATGTCCATCGCGTAGCCGATGACCTGCTGCTTGTCGTCGTAATAGGAGAACGGTATCGAGGTCTCGCGATGACCGAGGGTGATGGCGCCGGTGTCCTTGATCTTCTTGAGGGTGCCGGTGAACTCCTGGGCCTGGGCCGCGGCCGAAAGACCGGCCCAGGCGAACAGGGCGATCAACAGGGGTACATGGCGTTTCATGGGCTCTCCTTTCAGTGGGGTGCGTGGAGTTTCTGGACGTTTTTCGTGCGACTGCGGTGTGTCCGCCAATCTAGTGCAATGGCCGGGGTTTGTCTAGAAGCAGGCGTATCATGATCGGCGCGCGGCGCCCGCCCTCGGGAGGGTCGCGCCGGCGCCGGAAGGAGAGCTCCATGAAACGTCCCAGCGTCCGCCACGAACACGACCTGCTCGGAGAGCGGGCGGTACCCGCCGACGCCTACTACGGCGTGCACACGTTGCGCGCGCTCGAGAACTTCCCGATCACGGGCGCGCCGATCTCGATCTATCCCGACCTCGTGAACGCACTGGCGTGCGTGAAGCAGGCGGCGGCCCTCACGAACAACGAGCTCAAGCTGCTCGACGACGAGAAGACGCGCTGCATCGTCAAGGTCTGCGAAGAGATCCGCGGGGGCAGCCTGCTGGAGGAGTTCGTGGTGGACGTGATTCAGGGCGGAGCGGGCACCTCGACCAACATGAACGCGAACGAGGTCATCGCCAACCGGGGCCTGGAGCTCATGGGACGCAACAAGGGCGAATACCGGTTCCTGCATCCGCTCGAGCACGTCAACATGAGCCAGAGCACCAACGACGTCTATCCCACGGCGGTGAAGGTGGCGCTGCACTTCGGCATCCAGCGGCTGACCGCGGCGATGGCGGAGCTGCGCGCGGCGTTCTCCGCCAAGGCGGCGGAGTTTGCCGACGTGGTGAAGATGGGCCGCACGCAGTTGCAGGATGCGGTGCCGATGACGCTCGGGCAGGAGTTCTCGACCTACGCGGTGATGCTGGAGGAAGACGAGCAACGGCTGAAGGAGGCTGCGCTCCTCATCCACGAAATCAATCTCGGCGCCACCGCCATCGGCACCGGCATCACGGCGCACCCTGACTACGCGCCGCTGGTGCGCGGCAAGCTCTCGGATATCACCGGCATCGGGCTGATAACCGCGAGCAATCTCGTGGAAGCGACGCAGGACGCCGGTGCGTTCGTGCAGCTCTCCGGGGTGCTCAAGCGCGTGGCGGTGAAGCTGTCCAAGAGCTGCAACGACTTGAGGCTGCTTTCATCCGGTCCCCGCGCGGGGCTCGGCGAGATCAACTTGCCGCCGGTGCAGGCGGGCTCGTCGATCATGCCGGGCAAGGTGAATCCGGTGATCCCGGAGGTGGTCAATCAAATCGCGTTCGAAGTGATCGGCAACGACGTGACCGTTTCCTTCGCCGCCGAGGCCGGGCAGATGCAATTGAACGCCTTCGAGCCCGTCATCGCGCACAGCCTGTTCAAGAGCCTGATGCACCTCAGAAACGGATGCGACACGCTGCGGGAGCGCTGCGTGCGGGGCATCACCGCCAACCGCGAGCATCTGCGCAAGCTCGTCGAGCACTCGATCGGCATCGTCACCGCGCTCAATCCTTATATCGGATACACGAACGCGACACAGGTGGCGCAGGAGGCGCTCGCCTCCGGCAAGAGCGTCTACGAGTTGGTGCTCGAGAAGAAGCTCCTCAGCAAGAAGGAGCTGGACGAGATCCTCAAGCCGGAGGTGCTGACCCGGCCGCGCTACATGCCGGTGCCCGGCGAGCGCCCATAGACCCGGCTGAAGGGCCGGCGCTGACGGGGTTTTCCCCGTCCAAGTCGGCGTCCCGGATCACCCCGCCGAGCGGACTCGGCCCGCTGAAATGGTAACCTTGCGCGAAGCGGAGTTCGCCGATCAACAGGAGGCGTGCAACCGATGAAAGTCGGATTCATTGGGCTGGGCCAGATGGGTCAGGCGATGGCGGGGAGGCTGCTCGAGGCGGGACATGAGCTCACCGTCTACAACCGCAGCCGCGCCGCGGCGGAACCGCTCAAATCTCGGGGAGCGGCAGTGGCCGACGATCCGCTCGGGGTGCTGGACGGGGAAGTCGCCATCACCATGCTCGCCGATGACGTTGCAGTCGAGGCGGTCTGGATCGCGTCCGGCCTCATCGAAAGGATGCCTTCGTCCTGCATCCATCTCAACATGGCGACGGTCTCCCTGAAGATGGGAAAGCGGCTCGCGAGCCTGCATCAGGCGGCCGGAGCGCGGTACGTGTCGGCGCCGGTGTTCGGCCGGCCGCCTGCGGCGGCCCAAGGCAAGCTCGACATCGTCGTCGCCGGCCCGGAGGACGCGATCGAGCGCTGCAAGCCGCTGTTCGGCGTGCTCGGCAGCCGGTGGTTCACTGTCGGCGCAGAGCCCTACCGGGCGAACATCGTCAAGATCGCGCGCAACTTCCTGCTGGCCGCGGCAATCGAGAGCCTGGGCGAGGCGTTGGCGCTGGTGCGCAAGTCAGGGGTCGATCCGGCCGTGTTTCTCGACATCATCACCAGCACGTCGTTCAACGCCCCGGCGTACAAGAGCTACGGCCGAAGGATAGTCGAGAAGGATTTCGAGGCGACCTTCGCCCTGAAGCTCGGATTGAAGGATGTCGAGCTCGCGCTCGATGCCGGCGCGGACACCCGGGTTCCGCTGCCCACTGCGGACTTGATCCGGCAGCAACACGTTGCCGCCATCGCGCGCGGTTTCGGGGAAAAGGACTGGGCAGCGCTCGGCGAGTACATCTCCGAGCGGGCCGGTCTTTAGAGCCCCTAACCTAATGAAACACACGCTGCGCTGTCACGATTTTGGCTGGGACCGTGCAGCAGAGGCTGGGGCAGGGGAATTCAGGGTGAGTCGGTAGGTGCGCCGTGGGCCAAAATCGCGCCAGCCCTCAAGGGTTGCGGCCAGAATCGCCGCTAGCTTTGTCGCTCGGCTTGCCAATAT
>JACPEF010000224.1 GCA_016183675.1 Betaproteobacteria bacterium | reverse complement strand
GCGGGGGCTTCTGCCTGGATCGACTCGGAGACTATTTCGGAGCGATGCCCGCGGCCTTGATCACCTTGGAGTACTTGTCGAGCTCGGACTTCATGAGCTTGGCAAGCTGCGGCTGGGTGGTCGTGATCGAATCCGCGCCGTTACGCAGGAACGCCTCCTTCATCTCCGGCGATTGCGCGATCTTGGTGAGCTCGCCGTAGAGCTTGTTCACCACGGGCGCCGGCGTCCCCTTCGGTGCGAAGAAGCCCAGCCACAGCGCAGCTTCAAAACCGGGAAAGCCGTTTTCCGCGACGGTCGGCACCTCGGCCAGCGCTGGCGAGCGCTTCGCCGTGCCCACGGCGATCGGCCGCAGCCTGCCGGCCTTCGCGTGCGGGAGCACCGCCGGCATGCTGCCGAACAGCGCCTGCACCTGCCCGCCAATGGTAGCGGTGCCCGCGGGGCCGTTGCCGTTGTAGGGCACGTGCACGATATCCATGCCCGCCGAAATCTTGAGCATCTCCATCGCCAGGTGGGTCGTGGTGCCGGTGCCAGCCGACGCGTAATTGAGCTTGCCCGGCTGCGACTTGACCAGCGCGATGAACTCCTTGAGCGATTTCGCCTGGACCCCCGGATGGACGGTGAGGAGATAGGGGGTGATCGCGACGAGCGTGATCGGCTGGAAGTCCTTGACCGGGTCATACTTGACGTTCGCATAGGCGGCGGGCGCGATCACGTGCGTGCTGGTCGTGCCCATGGTGAGCGTGTAGCCATCGGGCGTCGCCCGGGCCGCGATCTCGGTGCCGATGGTGCCGCCGGCCCCGCCGCGATTATCCACCACCACCTGTTGGCCCAGGCGTTCGGAGAGCTTCTGGCCGACCAAGCGCGCAATGATGTCGGTCGAGCCGCCCGGCGGGAACGCGACAATCAGCCGTATCGGCTTGTTGGGATACGTGGCGCCTTGGGCATGGGCTGCAACGGGAAGCGCGGTGACCAACGCGCCGCACAGCAGATTGCGCAGCAAGCTATTCATATCCTCCTCCATTGTAAAAAGTCAGGGCGCGCCGCTGTGCGGAGGGCGGCACGTCCTCCTTGGAAGGGTGAATTCTACTAGACCCGCGACGGGCGGTCTAAGCCTGCCGCAGGGAGCGCAGCGACGCGGGCCGCGTCAGCGGCAGGTCGGCAATCGAGCAATCCTGGCTTCCTGCGTCTCGTCTGACTGAGAAGTCGCCACGGCCTCGAGCCGGGACTGGCTCTCCTGACGGTCGTTCCCGTGCTGGTTGCCTTGACCACTGCCTTCGCCCGAGGATCCCGATGACCCTGGGCCGGAAGAACCCGACGGCCCGGGACCTGAAGCGCCTGATGACCCCCGACCTTCAGAACCGGCTGACGTCAGAGTTGCGGGGCCAGCCGGCCCTGGACCGGAAGAGGCGGACGACTTGAGGCCTGAGGGCCCGGACGAACCGGAACCGGAAGAGCCAGACGGTGGAACGATGGCGGCCGCTGGCGTAGAGAAAACCGCAGGGGCGATTTTCGGCGCGCCCCCCGCGGCAGCCGCCGCAACGCCGGGGCTCGGCAGTCCGACACCGACCTTGGGTACTGCCCCCAGGCCGAGATTGACATTGGGAGTCGCCGCATTCCCCGGGCCTTTTCCTCCCTTGTCAGCGAACGCAACGGTGGGAGCCGACAGAAAAAGCGCCGCCAGCAACGCTGCGGGAACAACCGGTATCCCCTTTCCCATAGAACCTCCTCCGGATCGCTCTGAGGGTGGCAAAGGGGCACACAACAAATGTGCCAAGGGGCACACTTGGGGCGTCACGGTGTAACGACCTGATTAATTGTATTTTTATGAGTTCGCG
Organism: Betaproteobacteria bacterium; assembly: GCA_016183675.1. Lineage (GTDB taxonomy): Bacteria > Pseudomonadota > Gammaproteobacteria > Burkholderiales > SG8-41 > SG8-41. Next base: position 23,837 of record JACPEF010000224.1, on the reverse strand, counting down.
TCGGCGTGGCTGGACGAGTGCTCAACAAGTGAGCAGTCGAGATCACGCCATGTGGCGTCAAGGTCCCGTCAGATATGGGTTTTTTGGATCCGGACCGGCCAGCGTGCAGAAATGGCCGCCGGTGCGCGTTCGCGAAGGCACAGCGACACGAGCCCGGACGCGCGCGGAGGGTGTCTTTCCGTTCCGGTCTTCGAGGCAGTCTCGCGCAAGGAGTTTGTCGCACCAATGTCCGACAAACTCGTGCTTACTCCACCGGAACCGCGCCCACCTTGATCAGCTTCGTGAGGCGGTCCGCCTCGGACTTGATGAAGGCGTCGAATTTTTCCGGCGTGTCACCGGTGACCACGAGACCGAGCTGCTCGAGGCGCTGCTTGACGTCCGCCGTTCCGAGCGCCTTGTTGACCTCGCGGTTGAGTTTGTCGAGGATCGGCCGCGGTGTCTTGGCCGGCGCAGACATTCCGAACCAGACGTACGCTTCGGCGTTCTTGATCCCCAGCTCCACCAAAGACGGCACATTGGGGAGAACCTGCTGGCGTTTCGCATCCGCTACGCCCAGCACCTTGATGCGCCCGGCCTTGATATGGGCATCTCCGGTGACGCTCGTCGTGTACATCAGGTTGATCTGCCCCCCGACGACGTCGGTCAACGCGGGCGCCGCGCCCTTGTACGGCACGTGCACGACGTTGACACCGGTCGCCGCCTGGAACAGCGCGAGCCCGATGTGCAGGCTGCTGCCGATGCCGGAAGACCCCCAGTTGACCTTGCCCGGGTTGGCCTTGGCGTATTCGACCAGCTCCCTCGCATTCCTGGGCGGGAAGGAAGGATTCGCCACGATGATGAGCGGCGCATAGCCGATCCACACGATAGGCGTGAAGTCGTTCATCCTGTAGGGCGGCTCCTTGCGCATCAGCACGTTGTTGACGTTGGGCCCGGGGTTGGAAAGCAGCAGCGTGTAACCGTCGGGGCTGGCCTTGGCCACGGTACCCGCTCCGACCGAGCCGCCGGCGCCGGGCCGGTTGTCGACCACGAACTGCTGGCCCCACGCGTCGGTCAGCTTCTGGCTGAGCAGTCGCGCGATGAGGTCGTTCGATGCGCCCGGCGGGTACGGCACTACCCACCGCACCGGCTTGTTCGGATAGCTCGCCGCGGGGTTCTGTGCCCACGCGGCGCCCGCGGCCGCCAGCACCAGACAAGTGAAAAGTCTCCACGCACGCTTCGTGATCTTCACGGCATTCCTCCTCATTTTTGCGCCGTACGTCACCGCTTTTCCAGCACCTCGGGATTGACGACGTTGATCGGCTTGCCCGCGGCGTACGCCAGTACCTGGTCGAAGATGATGCCGAAGGCGGACTCGTAGCCGTCGCGCTCGACGTAGCCCAGGTGCGGCGTGCACACCACGTTGTCCAGCGCGAGCAGCGGATGTTTTGCGCCGAGCACCGGTTCCTCCTCGTAGACGTCGACCGCCGCCATGCCGGGCCGCCCCGCCTTCAGCGCTGCCGCGAGCGCTCCGGGCTCGATCAGCCCGGCCCGGCTGGTGTTCACGAGCAGCGCCGTGGGCTTCATCCGGGCGAGATCGCCGCTCGTCACGCTGTTGCGCGTGGCGTCGATGAACCTCAGGTGCAGGCTCAGCACGTCCGATTGCTCGAACAGGGCCTGCTTGCTCGCCGCCGCCGTGAAGCCATCCGCGCGCGCGCGCGCGAGCGAACTCGTCCGGCCCCAGACCAGCACCTTCATGCCGAAGGCCTTGCCGTATCCCGCTACCACCGAGCCGATGCGGCCGTAGCCGAAGATACCCAGCGTGCGCCCGCGCAGCGCCGTGCCGAGCGTGGACTGCCAGCGCCCGCCCTTCAACGCCGCGACCTCCTGCGGAATGCAGCGCATCGCCGCGATCACGAGCCCCCAGGTGAGCTCGGCGGTGGCGAAGGAGGGGCGATCGGGGTGCATGTCGGAGGAGACGATGATTCCGCGCCGGGTGCAGGTCTCGACATCAATATGCGGGTAAACGCTGCGCTGGCTGATGAGCTTCAGCCTGGAAAGCCGCTCGATCAGCGGCGCGCGGATCGGCGTGCGCTCGCGGATCAGCACCAGCGCCTCGGTTTCCTTGAGGCGCTCCGCGAGCATGTCCGCATCCTTCGTGTGGTCGTTCCAGATCGTCACGTCGTGCCCCGCGAGTTTCGCGAAGCACGCGAGGTGCCGCACCGCGTTCTGGTAGTCGTCGAGTATCGTGATGTTCATGTAACACCTTTACCACAGAGGCACAGAGACACAGAGGAACCGAGAGATTTTGGACGCAAGCAAAACATTTTCAGAAAAGACAAGTGATTCTTAACGAACTGTTTGCCTCTCTGCGCTTCACGGGTCCTGGGTGGATCTTCTCCGTGCCTCTGTGTCTCTGTGGTGAAGATTAATCCAGCCAGCGGCTCGCGCGGGTCTGCGCGAGCACCTGGTCCACGATCTGCGGCGCGAGCCCGACGTAGGTCGCGGGATCGAGCGCCTTGCGCAGCTCTTCCAGCGACAGCGCCGCGCTCACGCGCGGGTCCCGCATCAGCGCCTGCTCGAAGCTCACGCCCTGCTCGAGGCCGTGCATCGAGGCTTCGTACACCAGCTCGTGCGCGGTCTGCTTGCCGACCTTGCCGGAGAGCGCGAACATCACGCGCTCGGAGAGCAGGAAGCCGCCCAGCAGATCGAGATTGCGTCGCATCTTCCCGACGTTGACCTCCAGCCCCGCGAGCACGTAGCGCATGTTGGCGAGGAGCGCCCCCGTCATCAGGCACGCCTCGGGCAGCGCGCGCCATTCGGCTCGCCAGGAGGCGGCGTCGCGCTCGTGCTCCATCACCATGGATTCCAGCATCAGCGCCGCGTTGTAGCGCAGCGCGCGCGCCACCGCCACGGCCGCCTCCACCGTGCTCGGGTTGCGCTTGTGCGGCATGGTGGATGAACCCACCTTGCCCTCGCTGAAGGGCTCGGCGAGCTCGTCGATCTCGCTGTGCTGGAGCGTGAGGATCTCGTTCGCGATCTTGCCCAGGGTGGCCCCGATCATGCCGAGCACGCAGGCGTACTCCGCGAAGCGGTCGCGCGCGGTGTGCCAGGAGATGTCGGCAACCCCCAGACCCAGGCGTTTCATGACCCGCCGGTCGAGCTCGTTCGCCTGCGGTCCGTAGGAAGCCATGGTGCCCACCGCCCCCGCGAGGCTGCCCACGAACAGCCGCGGCTCCAGCTCTCTCATGCGCCGGTGATGACGTTCCATCTCGGAGAGCCAGATCGCGCACTTGTGGCCGAAGGTGATGGGCAGGGCCTGGACGGCGTGCGTCCGGCCCACCATGGGGGTCGCGCGGTGCGTCTCCGCGATGCGGTACATCTCCTTGCCGATCGCCTTGATGTCGCGCAAGAAGACCGCGTGCGCGTCCTTGAGCTGAAGCACGACCCCGGTGTCGAGCACGTCCTGCGTTGTGGGGCCGAAGTGCACGTACTCGCCGAGGTCGGATTTGCACCGCGCCTGGAGCGCGCGCAGCGCCGGTACGAGCGGGTGCTGGATGCGCCGGATCTCCGCGCCGATCGCCTCGAGGTCCACGTTCTCCACCCGGGCCTTTGCCGCGATCTCCTGCGCCGCCGCGCGCGGGACGATGCCCAGTTCCGCCTGCTCGAGCGCCAGCGCCGCCTCGAAGTCGTACCACCTCTGCACGCGGTTCGCGTCGTTGAAGATCGCCCGCAGCTCGTCCGTGCCCCAGATGTGCTTGAGCAGCGCGTCGTCGAAAACGCCGGAAGCCATTCTTTTCCTCAAAAGCGTGACCGGTGACTGGTGAGCGGTTGGATTCCGTGAGTCGTGAAGTCGGGAGATCGGGGGACCGAAAAGCCGGGAGATCGTCAAATCGGGAGATCGCGAGATCGAGCAAGGCCTTTGTATCGCCCTCCCGCACTCATGCTCTCACGTGTTCATGGTCTTTCGCTCTCACGCCCTCACGGCGTTTGTCGCTCTCCCGCTCTCACGCTCTCACGTTGATCTTCCCTCATTCCTCATCCTTTCCCCGTCCCGCCGCGCTGCATCGCGTCGGGCGTTCGCCGGCTCGAATGTGCGCAGGCACATTCATCGAAACCCCGGCTCACCCCTCATCCCTTATTCGGCTTTCGCTCCCGAAAGCCGAATGACGCCGGCCCATTTGGCGATCTCCTCGCGGATGTAGGTTGCGAACTGCTCGGGCGTTCCGCCGAGCGTTTCGATACCCTGCACCGCGAACTGCTGGCGAACCGCGGGCGGGCTGCCCTTGTAGGGGACGTGCACCATCTTCACGCCCGCCATGCTGTTGAAAAGCTCGGCCGACAGGTGCGGCGCGGTGCCGGTGCCGGCCGACGCATAGTTGAGCTGGCCGGGGCGAGTCCTGGCGAGCGCGACCAGTTCGGCGACCGATCTCGCCGGCACCGACGGATGCACGACGAGGACATTCGGCGCGGCGGCCGTCAGCGCGATCGGCGCGAAGTCGCGCGCGAAGTCAAACGGCAGCTTCGAGTAGAGCGTCGCGTTGATGGTGTTCGCCACCGTGCCGATGAAGAGGGTGTAGCCGTCGGCGGGCGATTTTGCCGCGAGGTCGGCCGCGATATTGCTCGCCGCGCCCGGCCGGTTGTCCACGATGATCTGCTGGCCGAGCCCCTCGCCGAGTCTCGCTCCAACGACGCGCGCGGTGATGTCCGCGCCCGATCCCGGCGGGAAACCCGCGAGGACGCGGATGGCCCTCGCCGGATAAGCTTGCGCATACGCGCCGAGCGCGGCGCAAAACACCGCCGCGAGTGCGATACCCGAGATAGTTTTACCCATGTACTCCTCCCCGGACAAATAAGCCGGCCACGCGACCAAACCGGGAGCCGACCCGTCTCTCAGCCGACCTGCTCCATGCCCCTTTAGTCGGCGCGGGCGCCGGATGCCCTCACCACGCCGGCCCACTTCGCGATCTCGGACTTGACGAACGCCGCGAACTCTTCGGGGCTGTTCCCCGCCGGCTCCGCGCCCTGCTGCTTCAATGACTCGCGCACGTCGGCAAGCGCGAGTATCACCACCACTTCGCCGCTCAGGCGCACGACGATCTCCCGCGGCGTGCCGGCCGGCGCAAACAAGCCGTACCACAACGTCGCCTCATAGCCCGGAAGGCCTGCTTCCGCCAGCGTCGGCACGTCGGGCGCGATGGCGGACGGCCTGGGCGTGGTGACCGCGAGCGCTCTCAATCTGCCGGAATTGACCTGCGGCAGGCCGGTCAGTGTCGGCGCGATTGCCAGCGACACCTGACCGCTGACGGCATCGAGCAGCGCCTGCGGGCTGCCCCGGTACGGGACGTGCATCATGTCGACGCGGGCCATCGACTTGAACAGCTCGCCGGCGAGATGCGCCGTCGTCCCATTGCCGGCCGTTCCGAAAGTGAGCTGCCCGGGCCGCGCCCTGGCGAACGCGATCAGCTCCTTGGCGTTCTTCACCGGGACGGAGGGATGCGCCATCACCAGCAGCGGCACGCGCGCAACCAGCGATACCGGAGAGAAATCACGCAGCGGATCGTACGGCAGCTTCTGGCGGAGGCTCACGTTGATGGCGTGGCTCGACGAGGTGCCGAGCATCAGCGTATAGCCGTCGGCCGGGGCCTTGAGCACGATCTCGGCCGCGATGACGCCGCTTGCGCCGGGACGAGAATCCACCAGTACCTGCTGGCCCCACCGCTCGGTGAGCTTCGTTCCCACCACGCGCGCTAGAATATCCGCCCCGCTGGCGGGCGGAAACGGCACGACGAGGCGTATGGGCCTGACGGGATAGGCTTGCGCCGCGGCTTGCAGCGCCGTGCAACCCAGGAACGCTGCTGCAATGATCAGGCACACCGTCAGTGCGTTTCGGTTCATGGCCCCCCTCCTCCGGCAGTTCTATGAGTCGTCACTAAGAGTCCGTCTCGATGCGCTCTGTGGCCGCGGATTTCGGATTTTCATCGGCGTTTATCTGCGGCTAATAATTATCGGTTTTGTTACGGGCTTCAAATCGCGGGCCGGCTCGCCGGGCACCGATGCCCTCATTCAACGCGGATCCCGGCCTCGCGGATCACGCGCGCCCACTTGTCGCGCTCGCTCTTGATGAATGCCGCGAACGCCTGCGGGCTGTCGCCCACCGGCTCCGTGCTCTGCGAGAGCAGCCGCTCGCGGATCTCGGGCGCGTTGAGCACCTTCACGATCTCGCCGTTCAGCCGCGTCACGATCGCGCGCGGCGTCTTCGCGGGCGCGAGCCAGCCGAACCATCCTATCACCTCGAACCCGGGAAAGCCGAGCTCGGCGACCGTCGGCAGCCCGGGCGCGACCTGCGAGCGCTTGCCGCTCGTGATCGCGAGCGGCTTCAGGCGGCCGGCCTTGATGTGGGGGGTCGCGGCGAGCGCGATGCTGAACAGCGCCTGCACCTGTCCCGCGATCAGCTCGGCGAGCGCCGGGCCGCCGCCCTTGTACGGCACGTGCACGACGTCGATCCGCGACTGCAGCTTGAACAGCTCAAGGGCAAGATGGCCGGACGTCCCGATGCCGGCCGACGCAAACGCGATCTGGCCCGGCCTCGACTGCGCGAGCGCGATCAGCTCGCGCACCGAAGCGGCGGGCACGGCCGGATGCACGACGAGGATGTTCGGCACCGCGATGCCGAGCGTGATCGGCGCGAAGTCCTTGACGGGGTCGTAGCGCACTTCGCGGTACAGGCTGGGGTTGATCGTCACGCCCGCGGCGACCAGCACGAAGGTATGGCCGTCGGGAGTCGCGCGGGCCGCCATCTCGTAGGCGATGTTGCCGTTCGCGCCGGGCCGGTTGTCTATCACCACGGTCTGGCGCATCGCCTCGGAGAGCCTGGGCCCGACCAGGCGCGCGAGGATGTCGGCGGGGCCGCCCGGCGGCACCGCCACGATCATGCGCACCGGTCTCGTCGGATACGCCTGCCCCTGGCCCTGACTCGCGGTCTGTGTCGCCCCGGCGACGCTCGGCGTGGCCAGGCCCAGAAGGATCAGGCTCACTGCGAGTCTTCGCATCATCGCTTCCTCGGTCGCACCGCGCGCGCAGGTTTCCCCGCACCTCGTTTTCCCCTTGACGTCCTTGGCGGCTTGGCGGCTGATTTCCGATCATGCAGCTCGAATTCGCTCACGATCTCGAGCACCGAGCGGCGCGGCAGCTCGGCGACGCCGACCGCAGCGCGCGCGTGGGCGCCGCGTTCCGGGCCCCACAGATCGTAGAAGAGATCGGACGCGCCGTCGATCACCGCGAACTGGCGCTCGAAGCCGGGCGCGGAGTTCACCATGCCCAGCAGCCGGATGACCCGCTTCACGCGATCGAGGTCGCCGGTGTGGGCCTTGATCGAGGCGAGCATCTGCAGCGCCACCGCGCGCGCTGCGACATACGCTTCCTGCTCCGTAACCTCACGGCCAACCTTGCCCACGTTTTTCGCGCCGAGCGGCAGGGGGTGGCGCGCCGTGCTGTGGCCGCCCAGGAACAGGATGTTGCCGACCTGCACGCAGGGGATGCGGTTCGCGCTGGGATAGGGCTGGGGTGGCGGCAGCTTCAGCCCCATTTTCGCGAGCTTCGCCTCGATCACGCTCATGCGTTTCTCCCAATGCGGCACGCGCGCCGCTCAGCTCGCGAGCGCGCGGTTCTCCGGCGTGGCGAGGAACGACTGCATCGCATGCCAGACCTTGTGGCGGTTGATGCCGAGAGTGGAGTTATGCGCCAGGCCCGAGACGAAGACGAACTGCTTGTCCCCCCGTTGCGGCGGCGCTGCGCGCTTGCGATAGACGTAGAGCCTGACCTTGCCCTTGCTGGCCCAGTATTTCCGGCTCCAGACCGTTGCGGATGGCTGGTCTTTGACTTCGGCGTGCACCGGATTTCCTCGTGACTTCGCGCGAGTGGAGCGGCAGCCACTGTCCGCTCCGGCGCGCTAGTTAAACCGGCCCGCGAGTGCCAAGTTTAACGGAAATTATCGCATTCCCCTCCGGACCCCCGCCATATCGTGGACTGTGCCTCGCGCAGGGGCGATGCTATGATTCCCGCAGCCTTTCGCGGAGCATCCGGCATGACCCGGGCGGCGCCTTCCAAGCTGTGCAGTCTCGCCGAACTCGCTGCGCGGGTTTCCGACGGCTGCGCGCTCGGCCTGGGCGGCGTGTTCCTGCACCGCTGCCCGTTCGCGCTGGTGGGGGCACTCGTGCGGCACGTCAGGCGCAAGCTGGAAATCATCAAGCCCTCCCCCGGCTACGACCTCGACCTGCTGTGCCGCGCCCGGGCCGTCGCCCGGGTTCGCGCCGGCATCGTCGCGATGGAAGGCAATTTCGGGCTGGCCCCGTGGTACAGGCAAGCCATAGAACAAAAGGAGGCGCAGCTCGAAGAGCACGCCTGAATGACCCTCGTCGCCGGGCTGCGTGCAGCCGCATACGGGGTTCCCTTCCAGCCGGTCGGCGGCGTGCACGGCAGCGATCTCGCCCGGATCAACAACTGGCGGAAGATCGAGGATCCGTACGGCTCGGGCCAGGAAGTCTACGTCATCCCCGCGATCCGGCCCGATGTCGCGGTGATCCACGCCAGCGAAGTGGACGAGCAGGGCAACGCCCGCGTGCTGGGCTCGCCGTTCTGGGACCATCCGCTGACGCGCGCGGCAAAACGGGTGCTGGTGACCGCGGAGCGCATCGTCCCGTCTGACGTGCTACGCGCGCAGCCGGAACTCACGCTGGTGCCGGGCTTCATGGTGGAAGCGGCCGCCATCGTGCCGCGCGGCGCGTGGCCGGGCTCGATGCACCCGCTCTACGAGATCGATTACGCCGCGGTCGAGGGCTACCTGAAGGACGAGCGGGGCGCGCTGGAAGCGCACCTTGCATCAGCACCTGAAGCCTCAAAGGCAAGTTAAGCCGCCGATGCACGCCGATGAACGCAGATAAGAAAAACCCCAAGAGCATTAGCCACAGACAGCGCAGTGAGTCGATTTTCATCCGCGTTTATCTGCGTTTATCTGCGGCTAATCCGGTATGAGCGAAGCCTGGACGCCGTTCTCCTACATCGTCGTCAACCTCGCGCGCGAGATCCGGCCGGGCGAAATCGCGTTCAGCGGCGTCAACTCGACGCTCCCCATGCTCGCCTGCCTGCTTGCCAAGCGTGCGTATGATTTTCATTTCACCTATCTCAACGTCGCGGGCGGCGTCGAGCCGGTTCCCAGGAAAATCCCGCATTCGAGCAGCGACCCCGCGATCGTCGAAGGCTCGCCCGCGCTTTTCGCCAACGAGGACTTCTACGATCTGTGCGCGCGCGGCGGCCTGGACCTGGTCTTTCTCGGCTGCGCGCAGGTGGACGGCGAAGGCCGGACCAACGTTTCTGTCATCGGCCCCTGGGACAACCCGAGGGTGCGGCTGCCGGGCGGCGGCGGCGCGGCGGTGATGATGCCGACCGCCGGGCGTGTTGCGACCTGGCGCACCGAGCATTCCACGCGCACGCTCGTAGAAAAGCTCGATTTCGTCACCGCTGCCGGCAACCTGCAGACGGTAGTGACGCCGATCGCGGTGTTCCAGAAGCGCAACGGCCGGCTGGCGCTCGAATCGTGGAACCCGCAGGTGACGCCGGATGAAGTGATTGAGCGCACCGGCTTCAAGTTCGACGCGCGCGGCGCCCGGCCGACCGCGCCGCTCGCCGCGCGCGAGCGGGACGCGCTCGCGAGCCTCGATCCGCACGGCGAGTTCGCCGCCGAAACACGATAAGTCAGCTGCCGGGGACGATTCCGGGCTTGAGCGTGCAGCAGTAATCCGCAACGTCGCCCGGCTTGCACTTCCAGACGCGGTCCATGAACTTGCTCGCGAAGCAGTGCTTGAGCGCCTGGCGCAGCGGGCGCAGCCGGAACGGCTGGCCGAAGACGTAGGGGTGGATCGAGAGGTTGCAGACGAGCGGCGCATTTTCGCACTGCTCGATCATCTCGTCGAACTGGTCCACCAGCATGTCGCAGAACTCCCGGCCCGAATGCTGGCGGTGGACGACCTGCGGCGAGTCGTTGACCTCGACCGGGTACGGCACGGAAAGGATCGGCCCCGAGCGCGTGCGCATCCAGACGGGCTGGTCATCGCACGGCCAGTCCATGATGTAGGTGTAGCCCGCCTCCTTCAGCAGGTCGGGCGTCCACGGATTCTCGTAGGCGCCCGCGCCCATCCGCCCCTTCGGCCGCTTGCCCTCGTTGCGGGCGAAGGTTTCGGTGACCTCCTGTATCGCGCGCGCCTCGTCGGCTTCCCAACGGAAGTCGTGCAGGTTCTCCGAGTTGGTGCGCCCGTGCGCGACGATCTCGTCGCCGCGGCGCCGGATGGCGTCGAAAATCTGGGGCGCGTACTCGTAGAGCAGGCTGTTCATGTTGTGCGCGGCCGGGAGCTTCAGCTCGTCGAACAGCTCGAAGAAGCGCCAGACGCCGACGCGGTTGCCGTAGTCGCGCCAGGAGTAGTTGCGCTGGGTCTGCGGCTCGCCGTGCTTGGCGTTGTCGTGGCCCCTGCCCTTGCCGAACGCGAAGCACTCGATGTTGGTCGTGATGCAGAAGGCGAGGCGTTTGCCGCCCGGCCAGCTGTAGTCCTTGCGCTCGGTGATCGGTGAGTAATCGTAGCGGTTGTGCCGCGGCAGCAGGTTGGAAGTCACGTCGTTCCTCCTTCGGTGCGATGTGCAGGATACGGAAATGCCCGCTAAACTTACCACAACTCCCGCCTCCTCCATGTTCGCCGCCGCCTCCGTTCCCGACCTCATCCTCTCCACCGCGCGTGATTCCGCCATCCGGACCCGGGAAGCGCTGTGGGCCGATGGCGAGACCCTGGATTACAGCGCGCTTGCAGACCGGATCGCGCGCGCATCCGGCATGCTGCTTCGCCTCGGCCTGCGGCGCGGCGAACGCGTCGCGCTGCTCGCCGGCAGGACGGCGGACGCGGTCACGGGATTTCTCGGCATCATGGCGGCCGGTGGCGCGGCATGCGTGCTCGATCCGCGCCTCTCGCCGTCCGACCTTGCAGGAAGGCTCAAAGACGCGGGCATCCGGTGGCTGTTCGCAGACGCTTCGCACGCCGCGCCTGCTGCGGCGGCGGCGGCGCCTGCGCTGGTTCGGCTCGAGGACGCGGTACGCGCGAAACCGAGGACGGTCGGCGACCTCACGCCCGACGACGACGCTCTGCTGGTCTTCACCTCCGGCAGCACCGGAACTCCCAAAGCGGTGCTGCTCACGCACGGCAACCTGCTTTCGAACACCCGCGGCGTCACCGAGCGCACCGGTCTCACGCCGCACGACCGGCTGCTGCACGCAATGCCGCTTTATCACACCAACGGCGTGAACAATCTGCTGATCGTGCCGCTCACGTGCGGGGCATCGGTGGTGGTGCTCGAGCGCTTCCGCGCCGAGACATTCTTCGGGGAAATCGCGGCGCACCGGCCGACCTACATCACGGGCGTGCCCACCCACTACTCGCGCCTCCTCGCCCACGCCCCGCCGCGCGGCGCGCTCTCCACCGTGCGCTTCGCGCGCTGCGGCTCCGCGCCGCTCACCGAAGAGCTGCACCGCAGGATCGAAGAGCGCCTCGGCGTGCCGCTGGTGGTCTCGTACGGGCTTTCCGAAGCCACCTGCACCTCCGCCATGAACCCGCCCGCGGCGCGCAGGATCGGCACGGTCGGCACCGCGCTCGCCGGGCAGCGCATCGCCGTGCTCGCTCCCGGGGACGAAAGCGCCCTCCCCGCCGGAGCCGAGGGCGAAATCGTCATCGCCGGGCCGTCCGTCATGAAGGGCTATGTGCCGGCGCCCGCCGCGCAAGGCGGGTCGAACATCCGCAACGGCTGGCTCCGCACCGGCGATCTCGGCCGGATGGATGCCGACGGCTACCTCACGGTGACGGGAAGACTGAAAGACCTCATCATCCGCGGCGGCGAGAATCTGTCGCCCGGACGGATCGAGGAGGCGATATCGCGGCACCCGGCGGTGCGCGCGTGCTGCGTGGTGGGCGCGCCGCACGTGGATCTCGGCGAGGTGCCGGTGGCGTTCGTCGTCACGCGCGACGGCCACGCCGTGGCCGAACGCGACATCCGCGACCATGTTGCAGCACGGCTCCCGCGATCCTGGGTGCCGGCGCGCGTCATCGTGCTGGGGTCTCTCCCTGAGAACACGATCGGAAAAATAGACCGGAACGCGCTGAAGGAGCTCGCAGGAAAATCGTGACGGGGGCTCGTGATCCGAAGACCTCCGAATTCTCGAACCCGAATCCTGAATCCCGATTCTTACTCGACCTTGAGTCCGCCTTCCTTGACCACCCTCGCCCACTTGACGAGCTCGGCGCGCAGGTGCTTGGCGAACTCTTGCGAAGAACTCGCGATGATCTCGGCGCCTTCCGCGGCAAAGCGCCCGGCCATGTCCGGCGCGCGGAGCGCATTGCGGAAATGGCCGTTCAGGGCGACGACCCTCTCCACCGGCGTCGCCGACGGCGCGAGCACGCCGTACCAGCTCGTGAATTCGTAGCCCGGCACCCCCGCCTCGGCAATGGTCGGCACCTCGGGCAACGCCGTCGAGCGCGTGGAGGAGGTCACGCCCAGCGCGCGCATCCTGCCCACCTTCACGTGCTGCACGACCGCCACCACGCTGAGAAAACTCAGGTCCGACTCGCCGCCGAGCAGCGCGGCGAGCGCCGGGCCGCCGCCCTTGTACGGGACGTGGACGATATTCACCTTGGCGAGGCTCTTGAACAGCTCGGCTGCGACGTGCAGGATCGTGCCGCTCCCCGCCGAGGCGTAGTTGAGCTGGCCGGGGCGCGCGCGCGAATACACGATGAGCTCCTTCACCGATGCCGCCGGCACCGAGGGATGGACCGCGAGCACGGCAGGCGCGGCGGCGATCAGCAAAACCGGCGCGAAATCCCTCATGACATCGTAATGCGGGTTGGCGAACAGACTGGGATTCACGACCAGCGGGAGCGTCGTGATCAAGATCGTGTGGCCGTCCGCCACGGCGCGCGCCGCGAGCTCGGTGCCGATATTGCCGGAGGCGCCGGGGCGGTTGTCCACCACGATCGTCTGGCCCATCACCTCAGCCAGCTTGTGGTGGAGGATGCGCGCGACGACGTCCACGCTGCCCCCCGGCGGGACCGGCACGATCATGCGCACCGGACGGCTGGGAAAATCCCGGGACTGTCCAAGGGCCGCAGCGCTTCCCGAAGCGCAGGCCGCCGCCAGCAACAGGCTCAACGCGACTCTTGCGTTCATGAACCTCCTCCCTGTGCGTGCTAGTGCCGTTCCAACTTATTTGACATAATGATTACGCAAACTCTTCTGCTGTATATCGTGCCCCGATCAGGTGTCACAGATAGCTCGAAATAGTTGGAACGGCACTAGTATAAAACGTCATGAACAACTGCGCGCGCTGCCGCGATTTCATCGCCTGTTCACGGAAGCGAGCGGCAAGTAACACAGCATGAGCCTGCCCGATCGGATGAAAGTCGTGGAGATCAGCGCCCCGGGCGGGCCCGAGGTACTGAAGCCGGCCGATCGCCCGTTGCCCAGGCCGCGGGCCGGCGAACTGCTGATCAAGGTCGCGGCCGCCGGCGTCAACGGTCCAGACCTGATGCAGCGCAAGGGTCTTTATCCACCTCCGGCCGGCGCCCCCGATCTGCTCGGTCTCGAAGTATCCGGCGAGGTCGTAGCCTCGGGCGATCAGGCCCGGCGCTGGTCGGTCGGAGACAGGGTCACCGCTCTCACCAACGGCGGCGGCTACGCCGAGTATTGCGCCGTCGACGCGCAGCACTGCCTGCCGATTCCGAAGGCGATCGGGTTACGCGATGCGGCCGGTCTGCCGGAGACCTTCTTCACCGTGTGGAGCAACGTTTTCATGGGCGTGGGCCTCAAGGCGGGAGAGACGTTCCTGGTCCACGGTGGCGCGGGTGGTATCGGCACGACCGCCATCCAGCTCGGCAAGGCCTTCGGTGCAAAGGTGATCGCAACCGACAGCCCGGAAGAGCGTTGCGGGATCTGCCGCGAGCTCGGCGCCGACCGCGTGATCGACTACCGGCGGGAGGACTTCGTGGAAGTCGTGCGCACGGAAGGCGGCGCCAACGTCATCCTGGACATCGTCGGCGGCCCCAACGTCGAGCGCAACTTCAAGGCCGCCGCCCACGACGGCCGCATCGTTCAGCTCGCGTTCGCGCTCGGCTCCAAGGTCGAGATCAACCTGATGCCGGTGATGCTGAAGCGGCTCACTTATACCGGCTCGACCCTACGCACCCGGCCGGCGGCATTCAAGGCGAGCATCGCGCAGGAACTCGAAGCGAAGGTCTGGCCGCTGATCGGGAGCGGGCGGATCCGCGTGGTGACGCATCATGCTTTCCCGCTCGCCGAAGCGGCGAAGGCGCACGCCCTCATGGAATCGAGCCAGCACATCGGCAAGATCGTGCTGGTGGTGGAAAGCTGATGGCTGTCGGCTGTCGGCTAGTGGCTGCTAGATCAGCCGCATCTGCTGATCGTCGCCGTCCGGCTTCTCGCCCGACAACGGCGGACGCCGGCGCAACCGCGAGATGTCGCCTTCCATGGCGATGGTGCGCGCGTGGTTGATGTTCTTCTCGAGTTCTTCGAAATACAGGTTCTGGCCGTTGAAGTGTTCTTCGATGTAGTTGTAACAGCCGCCCAGGTCCTCTTTGAGGCGCTTGTTGGCGCCCTGGTAGAAGCGCGGCGTCTTGAAGATCAGGTCGGCGGCTGAGGCGAACAGGACCTCTTCGCTGCCGTCCTTGTGGCGCCTGCGCGCGATGCCCCCGCGCACGAATTCGGGATAAAGCCGGTCGTAGCACTTCTCGAGGTAGCAGCGGTCGGCCATCTGCGCGAGAATGTCGGCGCTGCCGAGGAGGTTCCCGATCAGGCGGAACTCGGGGCCCGGCACCTTGATCCTGTCCACCGGGATCTCGTAACCGGTGAAGTGTATGACGCGCGCGGCGGCCTGCGCGAGATCGCCCATGCCGATCGTGGGCAGGTACTCTTCCAGAAAGCGCGCGCCGCGCGACACGTGCACGGTCGTGTACTCGGCGCCGTTCTGGTGCTTGGTGTCCTTGCGGTGGCGGATGTAGCCGCAGTCATGGTACAGCGCGGTGATGATGCCGAAGCGGAACAGCCGTTCGCTGATCGTCTCGGTGCTCGTGCTGCGCACGCATCCGTTCAGCAGCCGCGCCATGGCGAGCGTCACGTCCAGCACGTGCTGGAAGTTGTGGTAGTTGGTCTCGCACTCATGGAAACCGGGGTACTCGCCCCGGTAGAGCCGCCCCAGGTCCGTGAAGACCTGGTTCAGGTTCTTGGGAGCATCCTGCTGGTAGAGATCCTGGTAGATGCAGCAGACCGTTTGGGAAACGTCCTGAGCGTCGGTGGTGTTCACGCTGTTGGTGACGTCGTATTCGTTGCGGCGTTCACGCATCGCTCGGCCCCTGAAACTGGAAATCGCTATCCGATAGAGACTTAGCGGGGTATTAGACTATAATGACCGGATTATTGCAATGCTGGATAAGACGCGGAAAATAAAACGTTTTGCGCGCGGCGGCGCAGCACCGCGCGCAACCCGGCAGATATAGGGGCCATTCGGTGCGCCGGTGCGTGTCCTGACATTGCGCCGCATCGGAAAACCCGAAGAAATCTCACGCTATGCATCCAAAGACCGTCTACACCAAGACCTCCAAGGGCGTCCTGGAAGTCAAGAACAAGACCATCAAGCTGCCGCGCGATCTCGGTCTGGTGTTTCTGTCGGTCGACGGCAAGTCCACGATTGCGGACCTGGTCCAGAAGGCCGGGATGCCGCAGAACAAGCTGCAGGATGCGCTCGACCAGCTCGTCGCCGACGGCTACATCAAGGTTTTCTCCTCGCCCGGCGCGGCTCCCACCGCCGCTCCAGCCGCCCGTGCCGGCGCCGCGCAGGACCAAGGCGACGAACTCGATTTCACCTCGCCCGAAGCGATGACCAAGCTGAACGCCGAAGCCGAAGTCAGGGCCAAGGCCGAGGCAGCAGCCAAAGCGCGGGCGCAGGCGGCCGCGCGTGCCGCCGCCGAAGCCAAGATGCGCCAGGAAGCGGAGGCGCGCGGGCGGGCGCAGGCCGAGGCGAAGGCCAGGGCGGAAGCTGAAGCGAAGGTCAAGGCCGAGGAGGCGGCCCGGGCAGCGGCCGAAGCGCGGGTCCAAGCCGAGGCCGAGGCCAAGGCCGCCGCGGACGCCAAAGCCAGGGCGGAAGCCGAATCCCGGATCAAGGCCGCGATGGAAGCCAAGGCTCGCGCCGACGCCGAAGCCAAGGCGCGGGCCGAAGCGGAATCGCGTGCGAAGGCCGAGGCCGAGCAGAAGGCCGCAGCCGAAGCCAAGGCGAAAGAGGAAGCCGAAGCGCGCGCGAAGGCCGAGGCGGAGGCGCACGCGGTCGCCGACGCCGAATCGAAGGCGAAGACGGCGGTGGACGCGCAGGTGAAGGCGCTGCAGGAAGCCCTCGCTCAGGCCGAGGCGCGCGCCAAGCAGGAAGCCGTGGAGCGCGCCAGGAGCGAAGCCGAGATCAGGGCGCGGCAGGAAGGCGAGCGCAAGGCGCGTGAAGAGGCCGAAATACGCGCGAAAGCTGCGGAGGAGGCGGTAGGGCAGGCGCGCGCGATGGCCGAAGAGGCCGCGCGCGCCAAAGCCGAAGCGGAAAAGATGGCGGCCTTGCAGTCGGTAGGCGGGGACGTCGATGCCCGGGCCCGCCTGGAAGCGGCGATGAAGGCGCTCGACGAGGCCAAGGCCAAGGCGCGGGCCGAAGGCGAGGCGCGGGCCGACGCGGAGCGCCGCGCGAAAGCCGAATCCGAGGCGCGCCAGCGCGAGGAAGTCGAGCACAAAGCGCGCGAAGAACAGGACCGCAAGGATCGCGAGGAAGCGGAAGCGCGCGCCAAGGCACAGTTGAAGGAACTGCAGGATCAAGCGCGGCGCGCGCGGGAGGAAGCCGAGGCCATTGCGGAAACCGAGCGGCGCGCGCGCGCGGAGGCCGAGGCCAAGATAGAAACCGAGCGGCGCGCGCGGGAGGAAGCCGAAGCCAAGGCCGAGGCGGAGCGCAAGGGGCGCGAGGAAGCGCTCGCCAAGGCGAAGGAAGAGGCGGAAGTGCGGGCCCGCGCTGAAGTCCAGGCCATGCTCGACGCCGAGCGCAAGGCACGCGAGGAAGCCGAAGCGCGCGTCGCCACCGAGCGCAAGGCGCGCGAGGACGCCGAGCGCAAGGCGCAGATCGAGATCGCCGCCAAAGCCGAAGCCGAGAAACGCGCGCTCGAGGAAGCCTTGCGGCAGGCGGAATACGCACGCAAGGCGCGCGAGGAGGCGGAACAGAAAGCGCGCGCGACCGACGACAGCACTATCGGGCGCAGGGCGCGCGCGGACTCCGAAGCGGTCGCGCGCCAGGCCGAGCGGGCGATGGCGCAGGCGCGCGCGATCGCCGAAGCCGCGACGCGCGCCAAGGCCGAGGCCGAAGTCAAGGCGGAAGCCGAGCGCCGGGCGCGCGCCGAGGCCGAGGACCGCGCCAAGGCCGAAGCGGTGGCGCGGGTCATGACCGAGCACGAGATGCGCGGCAAGGCCGAAGCGGAGGTGAAGGCCCGCGTCGCGGCCGAACTCCAAGCGCGTGAAGTCGCCGACATGGAGGCCGACGCGCGTTACCGGCAGGACGCCGCCGACCGCGCGAAAGCCTCGGCGGTGGTGCGCAGGAAGCGCGAGGAGGAAGAACGCGCGGCCGCGGTTACCTACCGCACCGCGAAGAAGCCGACCGACTGGCTCAAGGTCGGGGGCATCGGCCTCGTCGTGCTGATCGCGGCCGCGATCGGCCTGCTGCACGTCATTCCGCTCACGGGCTACATCCCCGCGGCCCAGCAGGCGATGTCGCAGCGACTCGGCGCGCCGGTCATCATCTCCAACATCCGCTATGCCCTGATTCCTTCCCCGCAGCTCACGCTGGAGCGGATCGGCGTGGGCAAGCTGCAGGAGATCAAGATCGACAACATCGTGATCGCCGCCGGCCCGATGGCGCTGCTCTCGGACACCAAGGACCTCGATGACGTCGAGGTCAACTTGGTGACCGTGGAGCAGGACGCCCTCGCCATGGTCCCCGGCTGGATCAAGCCGCAGGCGGGTGCGCAGCCGCTGAGCCTGCGGCGCCTGAAGCTGAGGTCCGTGAAGCTCGCGATCAAGGCGCTCGACATCCCGTCCTTCGACGCGGACGTCACGCTCGGAGCCGACGGCGCGCTGCAGCGGGCGCTGCTCTCGGACGGCAAGCTAAGGTTCGATCTTGCCCCGAAGGACAAGGCGCTGCGCGCGACCATCGAGGCGCGAAGCTGGCAGCCGCCGGCGGGTCCCGCGCTGCTCTTCGACGATCTCACCGTGGCGGCGGAGATCGAGCCGCAGCAGGCCATTCTCACCAGCATCGAAGGCAGGATCGGGCGCGGCGTCGTGAAAGGCACCGCCAGGGCGAGCTGGGCGAGCGGCGTCCGCGTCGAAGGCGATTTCAGCCTGGCCAACGGCGAGCTCGCGCAGTTGATGGCGGTGTTCACGCGCGACTTCATCGCCAGCGGCTCGCTCAACGCCAACGTGAACTATGCGCTGCAGAGCACCTCTCTGGAGAACCTGTTCGCCGACCCGAAACTGGAGGCGAACTTCAACGTCGAGAAGGGCGTACTGAACAACGTGGACATCGTGCGCGCCATCCAGGCGCCTTCGCGCGACGGCACGCGCGGCGGCAAGACCGCGTTCACCGATCTCTCCGGCTCGCTGCAGGTGACCGGCAAGTATTACGCGTACCGGCAGCTGCGGCTCGGCTCGGGACCGATGAACGCGACCGGCAACGTGGATGTCGCGCCCAACGGCGATCTCTCCGGACGCATCAGCGCCGAGGTGGGATCGAGATCGGTGATCATCGCCCGCGGCAATCTCGCAGTCGGCGGCAATCTCAAGACCCCGGTGCTGAAATGATGAGGCGTGATTCGTGAATCGTGATCCGAGTAACAAAAAAAGCCCGCGTGACGCGGGCTTTTTCGTGTACGACTCCGTCTGTCAGGCGCGGCGGACCGGGCTGACGCGCCCCGACTCGCGCAGCGCGGCGATGCGGTCATCGAGCGGCGGGTGCGACATGAAGAGGTGCTTGATGCCGCTCGCCACTCCGCCCGAGATCCCGAACGCCGCGATCTGATCGGGCAGCTGCGGCCGCTCGTGGTTGAGCTTGAGGCGCTCGAGGGCGGAGATCATCTTCTCGCGTCCGGCAAGCGCGGCGCCGCCCGCGTCCGCCCGGAACTCGCGCTGGCGCGAGAACCACATCACGACGACGGTAGCGAGAATCCCGAGCACGAACTGCGCGATGATGACCGTGATCCAGAACGCGGGGCCGTGACCGCGCTCGACCTTGAACACCACGCGGTCCACCAGGTAACCCACCACGCGCGACAGGAAGATGACGAAGGTATTGACCACCCCCTGGATCAGCGCCAGCGTCACCATGTCACCGTTGGCGACGTGGCTCACCTCGTGCCCGATCACCGCTTCCGCCTCGTCCTGGGTCATGTTCTGAAGCAGCCCGGTGCTCACGGCGACGAGCGAGCTGTTGCGGTTCCAGCCGGTCGCGAACGCGTTGATCTCGGGCGCCTCGTAGATCGCCACCTCCGGCATGCCGATGCCGGCCTTGTCGGCGTGGCGCTTGACGGTGTCGAAGAACCAGCGCTCGGTCGTGTTGGAGGGCACTTCGATCACCTGCGCGCCCACCATCCTCTTCGCCGACCATTTCGATATCAGCAGCGAGATCAGCGAGCCGCCGAAGCCGATGACGGCCGCCAGCACCAGCAGCGCGTTGAGATCGAGCCCCACGCCCTCCCGGTCGAGGATCTGCTCGATGCCAAGCAGCCGGAGCGTAACGGACAGTACCAACAGAACGGCGATGTTGGTGACGAGGAACAGGAAAATTCGTTTCATGGAGTAAGGCCCCGTGTTATGGACTCGCTCGTTAGATGGGGGCGATGGTGCCAAGTTCAATGACCGCAACCACTCCACATGCTCCTGAATTGTAATCGAAATCAGGAGCGGCTCGCGACCGCATTACCCCCGTGCCTCGCGCGCCGGCGCCTGCAGCCAGAAGGTCACCGGCCCCTCGTTGGTGAGGGTCACCTTCATGTCGGCGCCGAAGCGCCCGCTTCCCACGCGCGGGTGAGTCGCCCGCGCCCGGGAAACGAGGTAATCAAACAGCGCGCGCCCGATCTCCGGCGGCGCGGCCGGGGAAAAGCTCGGGCGGGCGCCCTTTCCGGTGTCAGCGGCGAGCGTGAATTGCGGCACGAGCAGCAACCCGCCGCCGGTATCGCGCAGCGAGAGATTCATCTTGCCTTCCGCGTCGGCGAACACGCGGTAGCCCAGCAACCGCTCGAGCAGACGATCGGCCTGCGCCTCGCCGTCGCCCGCCTCCACGCCGACGAACACCAGCAATCCGCGGTCCATCGCCGCGACGAGCGCACCGTCGATGACTACCTGCGCATTACTTACGCGTTGCAAGAGTCCAATCATCACATCGCGCTCACTCGCTGCAGAAGCCCGCGGACGGCGGAGCAGTGCCTGCCGGCTTGGCCGGTAGGTGCGACCCGGGAGCGGGCTATGGCGCGTCGCTTTGAATCGCGGGCTTCACGCGCGTCTCCGGGGTGCGGCTGCTCCCGGCGGGCGCAAGCTTGGGGCGGAGCGGCCGCGTGGCGACCCGGTGAAACGACGATGGATGCAGCCTTATGCGCCCCTTCCCGCACCACTCTTCGAGAGACCGAGTCCGGGGCGCATCCCCCAGCCCTCACTCCTTCCCTCTCTCCCAAAGGGAGAGAGGAAGCTCGAGCCTCCCTTCTCCTTTCGGGAGAAGGGCGGGGATGAGGGGATCGGGGCCCCTCTTCCGCCCTACGACCCGCCCCGATCACGCCGCCTTCCCCACCGCGGCAGGGCCCGGCGCGTCCGCCGCGGCCAGCAGCGGCTCGATGGCATTGGCGTAATACGCCAGCAGCGCGCCTTCCGCGGCAATCGCGCGGAACAGGCCGTCCTGCTCTTCCACGATCCGGCGCAGCAGCAGCATGCGCAGCCCCACGCTCACCGCGTAGTCGAGATCGCCACGCGGCAGATAGATGTGCGCGCCATGCTCCCCGAGCCGCGCGATGAGCCGGCAGACCGCGCTCTTCAGCTCGAGCTCGGACAAGGGCGTCCCGCGGTTGCGCAGGAACACGGACGCCACCAGCGACACCGGCAGCACCGGGATGATGGACGCGATCGCCGCCATGATCTGCGCCGCGACCCGCTCGACCTCCCGGTGGCGCTCATCATCGGAGAGCCGGCGGAAATCGACGCCGCTGCTCCGGACGTAGTCGCGCATCGAGATCGGCCGCCCGAAATTGACGCAGGCATAGCCGAAGCGGTACCAGCGCCCGGTGACCATCAGCCACAGGTTGCTGGCGACGAACGCGAGTGTCTTCGCCAGCGCGTAGGGCACGCCGCGCCGCGGCGCCGAGGGATCGAGCTTCATCAGCAGCGTGCGGTCCTCGAGCACGCGGTCGTAGTTGATGCCCACCGGTATGAACACGAGATCGCGCCCGCCGCCGGGGTCGAACGCCTTCAGCATGTAATCGAGCAGGCCCAGCCTGGGCGGCCGCAGCCGCCCGTCCGCCGAGAGGCCGCCCTCGGGATACACGGCCCGCGGCACGCCGGCCTCGGTCGCCATCTGCACATAGCGCTGCAGGACGACCCGGTACAGCGGATCGCCCGAGTTGCGCCGCACGAAGTACGCCCCCATCGAGCGAATGAGCTGTTGCAGCGGCCAGATCTTCGCCCATTCCCCCACGGCGTACGAAAGGGCCGCGCGCTCGGCGGCGAGAAACGCGACCAGCACGTAGTCCATGTTGCTGCGATGGTTCATCACGAACACGATGCTCGACTTCGGATTGACCGCCGCCAGCGCCGCGGTATCGGTATAGCCAAGGCGCACGCGGTAAAGCGACTTGGCCAAGCTTTTCGCCAGCCAGTAACCGATGCGGAAGTAGAGGTAGGCGTTGAAGGAGGGCACGAACTCGCGGGCGTAGCGGTCGACCCGGGCAGCCACCACGCTGCGCGGCGTGTCCTGCTCGCGGCATGCCTGCTCCACCGCCGCCTGCACCCTGGGATCATGGAACAGCCGGTCGATCAGCACCTGGCGCCGCGTGAGCTTGAACTCCGGCAACTCGATGTTAAGCCGGGTGCTGATCTCGTGGATCACGCGGTTCATCTTGCGCCGGAAATACCAGCGCACACCCGGCACCAGCAGCCGCTCGAGCAGCGCCCACAGCGCGAGCGCCAGCAGGATGACGAACAGCCAGGTCGGAAGCGTTATGCTTCCCATCCGCACCCTCCCCCTTCGCTATCATAAGCGGCCTGGATAGGAGCCTCCATTTTGTGAGGTTTTCGATTAACATAGCGCCAGCCCGCGATCCCCAAAGCGCGCGGTAAGCCATTAAAAATGGGGATTATTTCCCGGAAGCTCGACTTCTCGCCGTGTCGCACCCCATGCCTGTTCGCGTGGCGCCGGAACCGGACGCGGACCACGGCTTCGCGCACCGAGCGGGCATGACCTCAGAGCAACACAGCGAGGGTGGCGTCGAGTCCACGGGGCTGCGCGATTTTTCCCTCGCGGTGGCCGAGATCCACTTCCGACGCAGACTGGCCAAACCGAGATGCAGACCAGGCTGATATTCGACCCGGTGCTGTCGGCGGAGGAGCTGCGCGGGTTCGCGCGCACGGTGGCCGAGATCGAGTGGCTGCTGCTGATCCTGGTGCTGCTCTACCAGATCGTGCTGGCGCCCGACGAGGTGGCCTCGGCGGCGCTGGCGATGGCGATGTTTTTCTTCGCCGCCTTCGTTCTCTCCTTCCACTACGCAAGCTTCTATCGCCGGGAGAGCCGCTGGAAGATCATCAAGCATCGGCATCGCCTGCTACCCCAACCACGGCCCCGACCTCGAAACCGTGCTCGAGAACGCCGATCAGGCGATGTACGCGAGCAAGGCCAACGGCAAGAACCGCACCAGCTTGTTCTCCGCCTGACGGCGGAAAACATAATCGCTTTTTCGTTCATCCTTCATCCTTCTGCCTTCCGCCTTTCGTACGGCGGCCCGGACGGAAGTACTCCGCGTCGTCGTAGAAATCCTTCTGCTCGGTCTCTGCGCACCAGCCGGGCACGCCGAGGATCGGCACCGGTGCCAGCTTCTGCGTGGCCGAGAGACTGCCCGGCGCTGCGATGTGCGCCGCGACCCGCGCGTCGAGCTCGTCGAGCTGCTCGGCGAGCGGCGCCCGCAGCAGCCCCGGCTCGACCTCGAGCAGAATCCCGCGCCCCGTTACGCCCGGGAACGGGGCTAGTGCTTTCTCGTACAGCGCATGGCCGAAGAGATAAAAGCGCATCCGTTCCCGCACCCGCTCCCGGTTGTCCCAGAACAACTCCTTCCAGCGGAAGCCTCGCAGCAGGGTGAGCAGCCCGCCGTCGCTCGATGCCACGATCACTCCGCCCTCGTCGAACAGCGTGAGCGCGTCCTGAACCGGCCCGCGGTTTTCCCCTGCGCGCCGGTGCGCGAGCGCGGCGTAATGGCGCGCGTTGAGCGCCGCTTTTGCGCGCGGAAAAGCGAGCCATACCAGGAGATTGAGTAAGAGCCTCTAACCTAATGAAACGCACGTGCGTTGCAGCCAGAATGGGTGATGGCGCGAAGCGAGGTGCAGCCAATATGTCGATATGGGCAAGCCGAGCGACAAAGCCAGCGCCGATTCTGGCTGCAACCCCTTGTGGGCTGGCGCGAGTTTTGCCCCATGGCTTTGTCGCAAGTCCCTTGCTTAGG
>JACPEF010000233.1 GCA_016183675.1 Betaproteobacteria bacterium | reverse complement strand
TCCCGCGTCCAGCCGGCGTTCACCAGCAGACTGGAATTTTTCGTCCCGAAAGTCGCGACATAGTCCTGGTAAATCAGCGGGCTGTCGGGAAAGGTCGTGATGGTGGTGTCCTCGTAGCCGATCCCGTAATGTATGGTATCGAGCTCGGTCACCGGCACGCCCAGCCGCAACTGCCCGCCCGCGGTCTTGGTTTCGTAGCGGCCGAGCTGGTTGTCCGACGGATTGAGCCTCCGGTAATAGAGATCAAAACCGCGGCTGACGCCGTCGACCGTGTAATACGGATCGGTGTACGACAGCGAGTAGGTCGTGTTGATCTTGCTGCTATTGACCGCCAGGCTAACGTGTCGTCCCGAACCGAAGATGTTGTTCTGGGACACTGAACCGGACAGGACCAGCCCCTCCCCGCTTCCGAAGCCTGCGCCGAACAGCACTTGGCCGGTGGGCTTCTCCACGACGCTGACGTTGACGTCCACCTGGTCAGTGGTGCCCGGCACCGCCGGGGTCTCCACGTTGACCTCCGTGAAGTAACCGAGCTTGTCGATGCGCTGCCGGGAAAGCGCGATCCTCTCCGTGGAGTACCAGCCGCCCTCGAGCTGCCGCATCTCGCGGCGGATCACCTCGTCGCGCGAACGCGTGTTGCCCGCGATGTGGATGCGGCGCACGTAGACGCGGCGGCCGGGGTCGATAAAAAAGGTGAACGCGACCTGCTGCTTCTCCCGGTTCAGCTCGGGAACGGCGTTGACGTTGGCAAAGGCGTAGCCATCGTTGCCGAGGCGGTCGGTGATGAGCTTCGTCGATTCCGTCAACCGCGCGCGCGAAAAAACCTCTCCCGGCTTGATCTGGATGAGCTTGCGCACTTCCTGCTCGGGGACCAGCATCTCGCCCGCGACCTTGATGTCCGACACGGTGTACTTCGGGCCTTCCGTGATGCTGACCGTGATGTAGATGTCCTGCTTCTCCGGAGTGATCGAAACCTGTGTCGAATCGATGTTGAACTCGACGTAACCGCGGTCGAGGTAATGCGAGCGCAGCGTTTCGAGGTCGGCTGAGAGCTTCTGGCGCGAATACTGGTCGTGCTTGCTGAACCAGGTCATCAGGCCCGGGGTGCGCAGTACGAACAGGCCGGTGAGCTCGCGTTCACTGAAAGCCTTGGCGCCGATGACGGCGATCTGGCGAATCTTGGCGACCCGCCCTTCCTCGACGTTGAAGTTGAGGGCGACGCGGTTACGCTCGAGCGGCGTCACCGTGGTGCTGACGTTGACCGCGTAATAGCCGCGGCTGAGATACTGCCGCTTGAGCTCCTGCTCCGCCCGGTCGAGCAACCCCCGGTCGAAGATGCGCCCTTCGGCGAGGCCAATCTGGCGCATTCCCGTGGTGAGCTGCTCCTTGTTGAACTCCCGCATGCCCACGAAATCGATCTGCGCGACCGACGGGCGTTCCTGCACCACCACGACCAGCACGTCGCCGTCGCGCTCGAGGCTCACGTCCTGGAAGAAGCCGGTGGCAAACAGAGCGCGTATCGCCTGGGCCGCCTTCTCTTCCGTCAGGGTGTCACCGACCTTGACCGGAAGATAGCTGAAGACGGTTCCCGCCTCCGTGCGCTGTATGCCCTCTACCCGGATGTCCTTGATGACGAAAGGCTCGATGGCGGCTGCCGTGACTGCGTGGAGCAAGAGCAGCAGCGCGGCGACGCGGGACCAGCGCATGAATTCAGCCGCTTATCAGACGGTTTATGTCGTTATACAGGGCGAAGGCCATCAACGTGAACAGCAGCGCAATCCCCACGTGCTGCCCGATCTCGATGGCCCGGTCCGATACCGGACTGCCTTTGAAAATCTCGAACATATAATACATTAAATGCCCTCCATCCAATAAGGGAACGGGCAGCAGATTCAGCACGCCGAGACTGATGCTGATGAGGGCGAGAAACAGAAGGTACGAGGCGAGCCCGCTCTGCGCCGACTGCCCGGCGTAATCGGCGATCGTGATCGGCCCCGAGAGGTTCTTGAGCGAAACCTCGCCCACGATCATCTTGCCGAGCATCTTCAGGCTGAATACGGAAGTGTCCCACGTCTTGGCGAGCGCCCTGACCAGGCTCTCGAGCGGGCCGTAACGCACCTCGACGATCATCGCCGCCATCGCCGCGCGGTCGATCCGCGGCGCGGCGCCGATCTTGCCGATCTTCTGTCCACCCTCGATCACGGTTTCCGGGGTCGCCACCGTCACCGGCGGCAGCGCTCCGCCGCGCCTCACCTCGATGGCGAGCGCCGCTCCCGGGCTGCTGCGAACCGTCTTCACGACCTGCTCCCAGCTCTCGATGCGCTGGTTGTCGATCGCGACGAATTCATCGCCCGCCTTGAGCCCCGCGCGCTCGGCCGCGCCGCCAGCGACGACTTCGCCGATAACCGCCTTGAGCGGCACCTGGTAGCGCATGAGACCGAGCGCGCGCAGGAAATCGCTGTCGAGATCCGCCGGCGTCAGCCCGGAAAGATCGAGCCTGCGCCGGCCCAGGTCGCCGCGCGCGACGCGTACTTCAACCGTCACGGTGGCCTTCTGTACGGCGCGCTGCAACAGGACCCAGCGCGCGTCCTGCCAAGTCGCGACCGGCTCGTCACCGATCTTGAGCAGCGTGTCGCCGGCGGTGAAGCCCGCCTGGCGGGCCGGTGTGCCGCTCGGCGGCTCGGCTATCACCGGCGTGATGCCCGGCACGCCGGTGACGAACAGGAACCAGTACAGCGCGATCGCGAGCAGAAAATTGGCCGCCGGACCGGCGATTACGATCGCAAGGCGCCGCCACACCGACTGGCGATTGAAGGCGCGCGGCAGGTCTCCAGGGGCTACCGGCCCTTCACGCTCGTCCAGCATCTTGACGTAGCCACCGAGCGGAAAGGCCGCGATGACCCACTCGGTTCCATCGCGCCCCAATCGCCTCACCCACAACGGCCTGCCGAAACCGACGGAAAAACGCAGTACCTTCACGCCGCAAGCGCGGGCCACCAGATAATGGCCGAATTCGTGGACCACGATCAGCAAGCCAAGCGCCACCAGGAACGCGGCGACGGTCGTGAGTATCGTCATGGCTTAACCATCCGTTCGCCCTACGGAGTCGTTCAGGAGCGCGCGGCCCGGCGCAACGCACCGGCCGCGCCGACGGGACGCGGGGCGAGCAGCCAGCGCTGGGCGCTTTCGCGCGCAGAGCGGTCCGCCGCGAGCACCTCGTCGAGACCGCTTAGCGGACGGCACGCAATCTCGGCCAGCACCGTGTCGATCAGTTCCGGGATCCGCTGAAAGCCCATCCTGCCGGCGAGAAAATGCGCGACTGCGACCTCGTTGGCGGCATTGAGAACCGTGGGCGCGGTGCCGCCCGCCGCCAGCGCCTCGTAAGCCAGGCGCAGGCACGGGAAACGCTCCGTGTCCGGCTGCTCGAAGTGCAGGGCGCCGATCTGGGCCAGGTCGAGGAACTGAACGCCCGCCGCGATCCGTTCCGGAAAGCCGAGCGCGTGCGCGATGGGCGTGCGCATGTCCGGATTGCCGAGTTGCGCGATCACCGAGCCGTCGATGTACTCGACCAGCGAATGAATCACGCTCTCGGGATGGATGACCACCTCGATCTGGTCCGGTCTCAAATTGAACAGCCAGTGCGCCTCGATCACCTCCAGCCCCTTGTTCATCATGGTCGCGGAGTCGAC
Source organism: Betaproteobacteria bacterium (assembly GCA_016183675.1). Taxonomy (GTDB): domain Bacteria; phylum Pseudomonadota; class Gammaproteobacteria; order Burkholderiales; family SG8-41; genus SG8-41. The sequence continues at coordinate 23,095 of JACPEF010000233.1, read as the reverse complement.
GGAGATCTTCCGCCCCATGACCCAGTTGGGATGAGCACAGGCCTGGTCGGGCGTGACCTCCTCGAGCTCGCGAAGCGGCACGGCGCGGAACGGCCCGCCGGATGCCGTGAGCAGGATGCGCCGCACGCCGGCCGTATCGGGACTGCCCGGGTAGGCGCGCGGCAGCGCCTGGAATATCGCATTGTGCTCGCTGTCGCTCGGCAGCAGCGCCGCTCCGCTGGCGCGCGCGGCATCCATGAGTATCGGTCCGGCCGTGACCAGCGATTCCTTGTTCGCCAGCAGGATCTTCTTGCCCGCACGCGCCGCGGCGAGCGTGGGGCGCAGACCGGCGATGCCGACGATCGCCGCCATCACCATGTCGACTTCCGGCAGGGCCGCTACCGTCTCGAGCGCCTGCGCCCCGCAAAGGACTTCGCATGCCAGGTCTGCTTGACGCAAGCGTTGCCGCAGGTCTTCCGCCGCGGCCGGCTCGAGCAGCACGGCCGCCCGCGGGCGGAACCTGATGCATTGCTCGAAGAGCGCGTCGGTCTGGTGGCGCGCGGTCAGCGCCGCCACCTCGAACTTTTCGGGATGGCGCGCCACGACGTCGAGCGTGCTGACGCCGACGCTGCCGGTCGAGCCGAGTATCGTGAGACGCCGTTTATCGGTCATGAAATGGATCGCGCAGCCTAGTGCCGTTTCAACTTTTTCCCCGGGAGCTTCAAGAGCAAGGAAACGAGTCGGGTCTTCACGTAGCGGCCACCTTTTTTCGCAAAAGTTGGAACGGCACTAGCCGATATAGAGCAACACCGCGGCGGCGAACGGCATGCTCGAGGTCATGCTGTCAACGCGGTCGAGGATCCCGCCGTGTCCGGGCAGGAGAGCGCCGCTGTCCTTGGCTCCCGCCTGGCGTTTGATCCACGACTCGAACAAATCGCCTGCTATGCCCACCAGCGCCACGCCGGCGAACAACAGCGCCCCGCTTGCACCCCTCCACCAAGGCCATTGAGGCGTCGCGACGGACAGCACCACATAATACACCGCCACCGCCGCACCGGCGCCCGCCACGCCCTCCCAGGTCTTGCCCGGACTGATCCCCGGCGCGAGCTTGTGCCTGCCCCAGGCGCTGCCGACGAGGTAAGCCGCCGTGTCCGCCAGCCACACGATGCCGAGCAGCGCGAGCAGATGCGCCGGGTTCGACTGCAGCCTCGCGAGGGCGAGCCACGCCGGCACCAGCACGATCCAGCCCACGATTCCCAACATCACCGGTGCGCGCACCCGCCAGCGCAGCGCCAGCCACGCCGGCGCGAGCAACACCCAGAATGCGCAGCCGATCCCGTAGACCACCCCGGACAGCTCCTGGCGACTTTCCCCCGCCAGCCATAGAAGCAGCGCCGAGGCCAGCACGATCGCGGAAAATGCCCGGCGCGCGGTACCTCCGAATGCCGCCAGACCGCCCCATTCCCAGCTCGCAGCGAGCAACACCGGCAGCAGCAATGCCGTCCACCACGAGTTGGGCAGGAACCATAATGCCGAAACACAGACGGCGAGCAGCACGACGGCGGTGGCAAGTCGCGGGGTAAACATGGATTCTCGCGGATCGGAGACCGCCGCGCCGGCGTCATCCAGCGTCGCTGACGTTCTCGATGCGGTAGGCGGCGAGGCCGGCGTCGGACGGCAGTTGCTCGCTGGTACGCCCGAAGCGGCGCTCGCGCTGCTGGTAGGACACGATCGCGCGGTCGAGTGCCGCGGCGTCAAAGTCCGGCCACAATGTATCGGTGAAATAGAGCTCGGTGTAGGCCAGCTGCCACAACACGAAATTGCTGATGCGCTGCTCGCCTCCGGTGCGGATGAACAGATCCGGCTCGGGGGCGTAGGCGAGTGCGAGGTACGGCGCGAGGTCCCGCTCGTGGAAGCCGGCGGCGAGCTCCGGGCGTTCATGCAGCATGCGGTTCACTGCCTGCAGCACGTCCCAGCGACCGCCGTAGTTCGCCGCGATGGTGAGCGTGAGCCTGCGGTTGCCGGCGGTCAGCTCCTCCGCCTCCCGGATCAGGCGCGTGAGCTTCGGTTCGAAGCGCGAGAGGTCGCCGATCACCTTGAAGCGGACCCCGTTCTCATGGAGCTTTCCGACTTCCTGTTCGAGCGCCATCACGAACAGCTGCATCAGGAACGAGACCTCCTCCGCGGGGCGCCGCCAGTTCTCGCTGCTGAACGCGAACAGCGTCAGATACTCCACCCCACGCTCGCCGCACGCACGCACGACGTTGCGCACGGCCTCCTTCCCGCGCCGGTGGCCCGCCACGCGCGGCAAATAGCGCTGCTTCGCCCAGCGCCCGTTGCCGTCCATGATGACGGCTATATGGCGCGGAACGCGCCGCGCGTCTGGTATCTCGAGAGTTGAGCTCGCGTAGTCCGGCATCAGATCGCCATCAGGTCGGCTTCCTTCTGCTGCAGCAGCTTGTCGATCTCCGCGATGTGGCGGTCGGTCAGCTTCTGCACATCGTCCTGCGCCCGGCGCTCCTCGTCCTCCGCCACCCTTTTTTGCTTGAGCAGCTCCTTCAGATGGTGGATCGCGTCGCGCCGCACGTTGCGCACCGCCACGCGCGCGTTCTCGCCTTCCTGGCGCACCACCTTGGTGAGCTCCTTGCGGCGCTCCTCGGTGAGCGGGGGCATCGGCACCCGCACCGTCTCCCCGACCGTCGCCGGGTTGAGCCCGAGTTCGGAATTGCGTATCGCCTTGTCTATCACGTTTGCCATCTTCCTGTCCCAGGGCGTTACCCCGATGGTGCGCGCATCCAGCAGCGTCACGTTCCCCACCTGGGGGATCGGCGTCGGCGTGCCGTAATAGTCGACCATGATGTGGTCGAGGAGCCCGGTGTGGGCGCGCCCGGTGCGCACCTTCGCCAGGTCGCTCTTGAGGGCCTCGACTGTCTTCTTCATCTTCTGCTCGGCGGTCTTCTTGACGTCCGCAATCATGGTCCACCCCCCGCTTCGGCTAGGCTCGCCTCAATTATGCAGGAAAGTTCCCTCGTCTTCGCCCAGTACGACGCGCTTGAGCGCGGACGGCTTGAGGATGCTGAATACGTTGATCGGCAGCTTCTGGTCGCGGCAGAGCGTCAACGCGGTGGCGTCCATCACTTTGAGGTTCTTGATGATCGCCTCGTCGAAGGTGAGGCGCTGGTAGCGCATCGCGTCGGGATGGGTCTTGGGATCATCGGTGTAGACCCCGTCCACCTTGGTCGCCTTGATGACGAGGTCCACGTTCATCTCCATCCCGCGCAGCGCGGCGGCGGTATCCGTGGTGAAGAACGGATTACCGGTGCCGGCGGCGAAAATCACGACCTTGCCCTCTTCCAGATAGCGCATCGCCTTGCCCCGGATGTAAGGCTCCACCACCTGCTCGATATTCAACGCGGATTGTACCCGGCTCACCAGGCTGACGCGCCCCATCGCGTCCTGCAGCGCCAGCGCGTTCATGACCGTGGCGAGCATGCCCATGTAATCCGCCGTGGCGCGGTCCATGTGCGAGGCCGCCGGCGCGAAGCCGCGGAAGATGTTGCCCCCGCCGATGACCACCGCCACCTCCACGCCGAGATTCACGACGTCCGCGATCTCGCCAACGATGCGCTCGACCGTCTCCCGGTTGATGCCGTAGCTGTCTTCGCCCAGCAACGCTTCCCCGCTCAGCTTGAGCAGGATGCGCTTGTAAGCGGGCGTTTGCGGCATGTCGGTCTCTCGCGCTGTGCTCTCCGGGACGGGTCGGCCGATCGATGGAGGCGGATCGTTTCTCACGTCGCCTGGCTCACCTGAGCGATCACTTCCGTGACGAAATCGTCCTTTTTCTTCTCGATGCCCTCGCCCACCACGTAAAGCGCGAATCCGGCGACCGTGGCGTTCCTGGCCTTGAGCAGCTGCCCGACGCTCTGCTTGTCGTTCTTCACGAACGGCTGCCCGAGCAGGGTGTTCTCCTTGAGAAATTTCTGGACCGCGCCTTCCACCATCTTCTCGACGATCCCGGCGGGCTTGCCCGATTCCGCGGCCTTGGCGGAAGCGATGTCGCGCTCCTTCCGCACCAGCGCGTCCGGCACCTGGTCTGCCGACAACGCGATCGGCCTGCTCGCGGCGATATGCATGGCGAGGTCCTTGGCGAGTGCATCGTCGCCACCGACTACGTCCACGATCACCCCGATCTTGGCGCCCCCGTGGACGTAGCTTGCGAGCCGGCCCCGGGCCGTCATGCGAATGAAACGGCGGATCGCCACGTTCTCCCCGATCTTGCCGACCAGCGCTTGACGCGTTTCCTCCACCGTCGTGCCTTTGGACGGGAGCCGGCCCAGCGCCGCGACGTCGGCGGGGTTCTGGAACGCCGCCAGTTCGGCCAACGCGGCCGCGAAGGCGAGAAATTCCTCGTTCTTCGCCACGAAATCGGTTTCGCAGTTGACCTCGACCAGCGTCCCGGTCTTGCCGTCGCGCGCGACGTGCGCCGCCACCACGCCTTCCCCGGCCACCCTCGAGGCCGCCTTGCTCGCCTTGCTGCCTAGCCTGATGCGGAGGATCTCCGCGGCCTTGCCCATGTCGCCGCCCGCCTCGGCCAGGGCTTTCTTGCATTCCATCATCGGCGCGTCGGTCTTCTCGCGCAGCTCCTTCACCATCGTTGCGCTGATTTCCGCCATCCCAATCCTCGCTGGTTAAAAAAAAGGGGCTCGCGCCCCCGAAGCGGCCTCAGCGGACTCGCTCAAACGCCCTCATTCTCTTCGACTTCGACGAACTCTTCGCCGCCGCGGACCACTTCCTTGACGCTGTCCTGCCGGCCCTCGAGAACCGCGTCCGCGACCCCGCGCACGTAGAGGCGGATCGCGCGGCTCGAATCGTCATTGCCGGGGATGACGTAGTCCACCCCTTCGGGCGAGTGGTTGGTGTCCACCACCCCGATCAAGGGGATGCCGAGCTTTTTCGCCTCGGCCACGGCTCCCTTCTGGTAGCCGACGTCGACCACGAACATCGCGTCAGGCAACCCGTTCATGTCCTTGATGCCGCCCAGGCTGCGCTCGAGCTTGGCGATTTCGCGCTGGTAGTGCAAGCCTTCCTTCTTGGGCAACTTCTCCAGCGAGCCGTCCTGCACCATGGCTTCCATGTCCTTCAGCCGCTTGATCGACTGCTTGACCGTCTTGTAGTTGGTCAGCATTCCGCCGAGCCACCGGTAATCGACGTACGGTGCACCGCAGCGCAGCGCTTCCTCCTTGATGATCTCCCGCGCCTGGCGCTTGGTGCCGACGAACAGCACCGCGCCTTTGTTGGCAGAGAGCTGGCGCACGAACTTAAGCGCCTCCTCGTACATCGCCAGCGTCTTCTCGAGATTGACGATGTGGATCTTGTTGCGGTGCCCGAAAATAAATGGCGCCATCTTCGGGTTCCAGTAGCGGGTCTGGTGGCCGAAATGGACACCCGCCTCGAGCATTTCACGCATCGTGACCGCCATGCTGCACTTCTCCTGTGTAAGGGTTGAACCTCCATCCGCCGAGAGGCCGCCGCGTACGGCGACCACCCTCACGCTGGCGGATGTGCGTATTGATCCCCGTGCCCCTCCATTCCGGGGACGACAAAGCTAACTTTTTATTTTAGCACGCGAAACCCTTGCTTCTCAAGGCGAGCGGCGGCGAGTGCGTGGGCCGGCATTCTGGACTAAAATCCGCTGTCCTTGAAAAACCCGTTACTCGATACCCAGTTGCCGCGGCATGGGCCGCGCCCGACCCGGCTCATGGCCGTCGACATCAAGTCCCCTCAGGAAATCGCGAGAATGCGCGTGGCGGGCCGCCTGGCAGCGGAGGTGCTCGATTACATCGCCTCGCATGTGAAGCCCGGTGTCACGACCGGCGAGCTCGACCGCCTGTGCCACGATTACATTTTCAACGTACAGTCGGCGATCCCGGCACCCCTGAACTACGCGCCACCCGGCTACCAGCCCTTTCCCAATTCGATCTGCACCTCGGTGAACCACGTCGTATGCCACGGCGTGCCCGGCGACAAGAAGCTCCGGCCCGGCGACATCATCAACATCGACATCACAGTGGTCAAGGACGGCTACCATGGCGACACCAGCCGCATGTTCTACGCCGGCCAGCCCTCGATCCAGGCTCGACGGCTCTGCGAAGTGACTTACCAGTGCCTGTGGCGGGGGATCGAGGCAGTGCGGCCGGGGGCGTATCTGGGCGACGTCGGACACGTGATACAGACCCACGCCGAGCAGCATGGCTACAGCGTGGTGCGGGAATTCTGCGGCCATGGCATCGGCAAGAAGTTCCACGAGGAACCCCAGGTGCTCCATTACGGCAGGCCGGGCGCGGGGCTCAAGCTCGAACCGGGAATGACTTTTACCATCGAGCCCATGATCAACGCCGGCAGGCCGGACGTCCGCCAGCTCGCCGACGGCTGGACCGTGGTGACCAAGGACCACAGCCTTTCGGCGCAATGGGAGCACACCGTGCTCGTCACCCGGACCGGTTGCGAGGTGCTCACGCTTTCGGCGGGCGCGCCGCCCCGGCCTGCACTCGACTCCTGAGCGCATGGCAAATCTTCAGACCGCGCCCGCCCCTGCCGCAGCGCCGCTGCACGCGCGCCTCGGGTCATGGAAGCAGAAACTCGCCGAGCAAAACCTGTGGCTGCGCGAGAAGTTCTATGCGCGCAAGTCGCCGACCGAGCTGCTACGCCGCCAGACAGCCCTGCTCGACCAGTTGCTGAGGGAGGTGTGGGCGGGCCATGCCATGCCGCCCGATGTGGCGTTAGCCGCCGTGGGCGGTTACGGGCGCAGGCAACAGTTTCCCTGTTCCGACGTCGACTTGCTGATCCTGCTGTCGAAGCCGGCCGAGGCGCTGCTTGCGCGCAAGCTCGAGGATCTCATCGGCCTGTTGTGGGACATCGGCCTTGAAGTCGGTCACAGCGTGCGCACCATCGAAGAGTGTGCCGCGCTGGCGGCGGAAGATCTCACCGTTCAGACCACCCTGCTGGAAGCGCGCCTGCTTACGGGAAAACGCGCGCTGTTCGCGAGGTTCGTCAGGCGCCTGCGGGACACGATCGAGCCCGCGGCGTTCCTGCAGGCGAAACTGCTGGAGCAGCAGCAGCGCCACGCGCGCTATGCGGCAACGAATCTCGAACCCCACCTCAAGGAAAGCGCCGGGGGCCTGCGCGACCTGCAGACGGTCCTCTGGATCGCGCGTGCCGCGCAGATCGGTGCGAGCTGGCGCGAGCTGGCGCGCCGCGGCGTCATCACGGCGGCGGAGGCGCGCGATATCTATCAGCACGAGCAGTTCCTGCAGTCGCTGCGGATTCGACTTCACTACTGCGCGGGCCGGCGCGAGGACCGGCTGCTGTTCGACTTCCAGACCGCGCTCGCCCGCGAGCTCGGCCTGCACGAGCGGCCCAATCGGCTGGCGAGCGAGCAGCTGATGCAGCGTTTTTACCGGACCGCCAAGGCGGTATCTCAGCTCAACACCATCGTGCTGCAGAACCTGAGCGCGCGCGTGATGCCGGCTCACGACAAGGAGTATCACCCCATCAACGAGCGTTTCGGAGTGCGGGACGAGCTGCTCGAGGCGTGCGACGAGCGGCTGTTCGAGCGACGCCCGGGGGCGATCCTGGAAAGCTTTCTGCTGCTGCAGGAGCACCACGAACTAAAAGGCATGAGCGCGGCGACGCTGCGCGCCTTGTGGCGCGGGCGGCGGCTGATCAACGCGGGCTTCCGGCGCGATGTGCACCACCGCGAGCAGTTCATGCAGGTCCTGCGCAGTCCGGAACGCGTCGAGCGCGTGCTGAGGCGCATGAACGAGTACGGCGTGCTCGGCCGCTATCTCCCCGCTTTCGGCCGCATCGTGGGACAGATGCAGCACGACCTCTACCACGCCTACACCGTGGACGAGCACATCCTGCGGGTGGTGCGCAACCTGCGCCGCTTCTCGATCCCCGAGCTCGCGCACGAGTTTCCGCTGTGCAGCCGGCTGATGAGCGATTTTGCGCGCCCGGAGGTTTTGTATCTCGCGGCGCTCTTTCACGACATCGCCAAGGGGCGAGGCGGCGACCACTCGCAGTCGGGGGCTGTGGACGCGCGTCGCTTCTGCCGCGAGCACGGGCTGTCCCGCGAGGACATCGAGCTCGTCGCGTGGCTGGTCGAGAACCATCTGGTGCTGTCCTTGACCGCCCAGAAACAGGACATCGCCGATCCCGAAGTGTTGATTGCCTTTGCGAAACGCGTTGGCGATGAGCGTCACCTTGTCGCGCTCTACCTGCTGACCGTCGCCGACGTCCGCGGCACCAGCCCCAGGGTGTGGAACGCGTGGAAGGCGAAGCTGCTCGAGGACCTGTTCTGGGCAACGCGGCGGCGGCTGGCGGGCGACCGGGTCACCGTCGCGAGCAGCCTGCAGGCGCGACAGAACGAAGCGCGCGCGAAGCTGCGGCTCTACGCCGTTCCGGACAACGCGCAGGAAAAGTTGTGGGTCCAGCTCGACGACGCTTATTTCTTGCGCCACGAGCCGCAGGAGATCGTGTGGCACACGCGGCTGCTCTACTACCGCGTCGAGACCCCCGAACCGGTGGTCAAGGCCCGCCTGTCGCCGGCCGGCGAGGGCCTGCAGGTGATGATCTACGTGCCTGACCAGAAGGAGCTGTTCGCCCGCATCTGCAGCTTCTTCGAGCACATCAGCTACGACATCTTCGAGGCCAAGATCTACACCACTCGCCACGGCTACGCGCTGGACAGCTTCCAGGTGCAGGACCCGGACAACCGCCGGCCGCAGTACCGCGACGTGATCGGCCTGATCGAGCACGAGCTCGCCGAGCGTTTACGCCAGAAGACGCCGCTGCCGCCGCTCACCAAGCCGCGTTTGAGCCGCCAGCTCCGCCATTTCCCGATCTCGCCGGAGGTCAACCTCCAGCCCGACGAGAAAGGCACGTACTGGGTGCTGTCGGTGATCGCCGGTGACCGCCCGGGGCTGCTCTCCCGCATCGCCCGTGTGCTCACCGCCTACGACGTCAACCTGCACACCGCCAAGATCAACACGCTCGGGGCGCGTGCCGAGGACGTGTTCCTCATCACCGGCGCGGCACTGACGGACACGAAAACGGTGGTGCGTCTCGAGAGCGATCTCATCGAGCAGCTCCGTACCTGACGGAGTGTTGAATGTTGAATGTTAAGTGTTGAGTTATGCAGGGTGTTCGGGAACGCTTCTCACTCAGCACTCAAAACTCAAAATTCAACACTCAAAATTCAACACTGAATTTCTATTCGTCCTGCAGGTCCTGACCGGGAAACAGCTCCTCGTTGAAGCCGAAGTTGCGCAGGTCGCGTATGCGCATCGGGTAGAGTATGCCCTCGAGGTGGTCGCACTCGTGCTGCACCACCCGGGCGTGGAAGCCGCTTACCGTGCGGTCTATCGGACGGCCGTGCTGGTCGGTGCCCCGGTAGCGCAACTGCCGGTACCGCGGCACCAGACCGCGCATGCCGGGCACGCTGAGGCACCCCTCCCAGGCCTCCTCCATTTCCTCGCCGAGCGGCGTGAGTTCGGGGTTGACGAGCACCGTGTGCGGCACCGGCTCGGCGTCGGGATAACGCGGGTTGCGCTCCACGCCGAAGATCGCCACCTGCAGCCCCACGCCGATTTGCGGTGCCGCCAGCCCCGCCCCGTCGAGCGCCCGCATGGTGTCATCCAGGTCCGCGATCAGCGCGTGCAGTTCCGGTGTATCGAAGCGCGCAACCGGGCGCGCGGCCTCGAGCAGCCGCGGATCGCCCATGCGCAGCACCGTCCTAACCGCCATCGAGCCAGGAATTTGCCGGACTCACATCCGGCAAATTCCTTATCCAGAACTCCCTCCAGAGAGGGAGGCTAAAATTATTACGCAACGTGCATGGATCCTTCTGTCGTCTCCGGGCGAAAGTCCATTGCTCGAAACCGTCCAGATTCAGCGCAGATCCTGAAAAGATTTTACCTTTAGCAGCCGATCGGCCGCTAAGCCTGATCGGCTGCTAGCCGGTCGAGGATGCCGCGCACGCGCGCCATGGCACTCTGGGAAATCGCGCCGATATCGTCAAGACGGACGCCGCGCACGCTGTCGCCGCGGCCGGCGGCGTGGTTGACCACCACCGCAATCGCCGCGTAGCACAGTCCGATCTCGCGCGCGAGCGCCGCCTCCGGCATGCCGGTCATCCCGACCATGTCCGCGCCGTCGCGCTCGAGGCGATTGATCTCGGCGGCGGTTTCGAGCCTGGGTCCTTGCGTGGCGGCATAGGTCCCCCCTGCAACGATCGCTTCGCCAGCCGCTTGAGCGGCCTTGAGAAGCCGCTGGCGCATCGCCTCGCAGTACGGATAAGTGAAGTCGACGTGCGTCACGCTGTGGTCGGTGCGACTGAAGAAGGTCGCGCTGCGGCCGTGCGTGTAGTCGATGATCTGCTCGGGCACCGCCAGCGTCCCCGGTCCGAGCCCGGCGCGGATGCCGCCGACCGAGGCGACCGAGACGACATCCGTCGCTTGTTGCGCGTGCAGCGCCCAGATGTTCGCGCGGTAGTTGACCTCGTGCGGCGGTATGGTGTGGCCGTAGCCGTGCCGCGCCAAGAACACCACCTCGCGCCCCTGGATCCTGCCGCAGGTGAGCGCCCCCGAGGGCTCCCCGTACGGAGTGCGCACCACCAGGCGCCGCGTGACTTCGAGATTGGCGAGCTCGGTCAGCCCGCTGCCGCCGATGATCGCTAACATGACAGTGATGAGTGATGAGTGATGAGTGATGAGCAGAAACCATGATGCGCGCCGCACGAAACCGGGCGGCGATTTTCACTCTGCACTTTCCATTTTGCACTCATCATTGCTCTTTCAGGGCGTAGACCTCGGGCAGGTTGCGCCAGGCTCCGCCCACGTCCATGCCGAAGCCGAACACGTAACGGTTGGGCAGGCGCACTCCCACGAAGTCGGCGTCCACCGGCTTTGAGCGGCCGATATCCTTGTCCGCGAATACCGCGATATAAATGCGGCGTGCGCCGGCGGCGAGTAATTTTTCGCGCGCGGCGGCGAGCGTTCGCCCTTCATCCAGGATGTCGTCCAGCACCAGCACCACGCGCCCCGCCACCGCCGTCCCAGGGGTCACCTTCCAGGAGATCTCGCCGCCGCGGGTGGCGGCGCCGTAGCGAGTTACCTCCAGATAGTCGAACTCGAGCGCGAACTTGAGTTGCGGCAGCAGCTGTCCCGCGAAGATCACGGCTCCGCGCATCACGCACAGCACCAGCGGGAAGCTGTCAGCGAGCGCCGCCGAGATCTCGCGCGCCAGGCGCGCCACCGCCTCGGACACGGCGGCGGCGGAACAGAGCAGTTCCGCCGTTTCGAGTGTGCGTCGCGCTTTTTCGGGGGAGAGGTTCACTCAATAGGTAAAGGTGACTACCCGGTCGTCCATCGCCTGCTGGATCACGTAGAGCTTTTCCGCGACCCCTCTCTTGGCAAGCTCGCCGGCGCGCGCGGTCAGAATCACCTCCACTTCGCATTCCATTGCGGCCGCTACCGTGGCCTGAAAGAAAGGCGCTCCCAGCTCGGCAGCGTTTCCGGGATCGGTGTTCACCATCACGATCATCAGCTTGTCCGCCACGGTACTCTCCCGTTGGAGCTGCGCTACCCGCCGCGCGTTGAGCGGCAGTCGCGCTGTCCGCCTCCAATGCGCGCGGCCTCCGTATCGCTATCGGCAAGCATCGGGCCACATCACGTCGGCCGCCTGCGCGTCTCCGGGGTCAGATCCCCACGAATTACGTGGGGCCCCTCTTCCGCCCTCCGACGCGCTAGTCAAACCGGCGCAAAGCGACCAGTTTAACGCTAATTATAGTGCGGCGCCCGCGGGGTGCGGCTATCCGCGAATGCGGCATCCCATGCCGCGCAGATAGCGCCTGAATTCCGCGCCGACCTCCGGGTGCCGGAGCGCGAACCGCACGTTCGCCTGGAGATAGCCGAGCTTGCTGCCGCAGTCGTAGCGCACGCCGTCGAACTCGTGCGCCAGCACGTCCTGCTCCGCGAGCAGCGCTGCGATGCCGTCCGTCAACTGGATTTCCCCGCCGGCGCCGGGTTTCACTCTCCGCAAATGGTGAAATACGCGCGGCGTCAGCAGATAGCGCCCGACTACGCCGAGACTGGATGGAGCGGACCGCGGGTCGGGCTTTTCGATGATGCCGCTGATGCGGTGGGGCGAGCGCGAGCCGCGCCGGACAGCGACGATCCCGTAGCGCCCGGTTTCCTCGCGCGCAACTTTCTGAACCGCGATCACCGAGCACGCCCGGCGCTCGAAGATGCGCACCATCTGCCTGAGGGCCGGCGGATTGCCGTCGATCAGGTCGTCGGCCAGCACGACCGCGAAGGGTGCATCGCCCACCACTGGCTGCGCGCACAGGATGGCGTGCCCCAACCCCAGCGCGTGCGGCTGCCGCACGTAGGTGCAGGAGACGCGGCGCGGGATGATGTTCTGCACCATCTTCAGCAGGTCCCGCTGGCCGCGCTCGACAAGCTCGGCCTCCAGCTCGAACGTCCGGTCGAAATGGTCCTCGATCGCGCGTTTTCCCCGGCCAGTGACGAAAATCATCTCGGTCATGCCGGCCGCCACCGCCTCTTCCACGGCGTACTGGATCAGCGGCTTGTCCACGATCGGCATCATCTCTTTGGGATTGGCCTTGGTCGCCGGCAGGAACCGCGTTCCCATGCCCGCGACCGGAAACACGGCCTTGGTGATCTTGCTCATCGACGTCGCCCGCCTCAGCCTTTCAACAATTCTAGCAGCCCCGGCTCATCGATCATCGCCAGCCCAAGTTTTCGCGCCTGGTCGCGCTTGCTGCCGGGCTCGCTGCCCACAACCACGTAGTCGGTCTTCTTCGAGACGCTCCCGGTGACGCGCCCTCCGCGCGCCTCGATCCGGCTCCTCGCTTCTTCGCGCGTCAGGTTCAGCAATGTGCCGGTGAGCACGAAAGTCTTGCCGGCGACGCGCCCGCGGTGCGCCGCCGGCATGCGCTCGAACTGCGCGCCGATGTCGAGCAGTTGCTTGACCACTTTGCGGTTGTGGGACTCGGCGAAGAACTGAGCGATGCTCTGCGCGACCACGGGACCTACGTCGGGCACCCACTGCAGTGCCTCTTCGTCGGCCGCCATCAGATCACCGAGCTTGCCGAAATGCTGCGCCAGATCGCGCGCGGTGCTCTCCCCGACGTTGCGGATGCCGAGCGCGTAGATGAAGCGCGCCAGCGTCGTGCGTTTGCTGCGCTCGATCGCGGCGATGACGTTGGCAGCCGATTTTTCGGCCATGCGCTCCAGGCGCGCGAGCGCCCCGACGTCCAGCCGGTAAAGATCCGCCGGCGTCTTCACGACACCACCGTCCACCAGCTGGTCGACCAGCTTGTCGCCCAGCCCTTCGATGTCCATCGCGCGACGCGACGCAAAATGCAGCAGAGCCTGCTTGCGCTGCGCGGGGCAGTAGAGCCCGGCGGTGCAGCGCGCCACCGCTTCGTCTTCGAGCCTTTTCACCGCCGAGCCGCACACGGGGCAGCGCTCCGGCATCACGAACTGTCGCGCGCGCGGCGGACGCTTCTCCTGCAACACCCGCACCACTTCGGGAATGACGTCACCGGCGCGGCGCACCACCACGGTATCGCCGATGCGGATGTCCTTGCGCCGTATCTCGTCTTCGTTGTGCAGCGTCGCGTTGGTGACCGTCACGCCGCCGACGAATACGGGCTTCAACCGCGCCACGGGCGTCAGCGCCCCGGTGCGGCCGACCTGCACGCCGATCGCCACCACCTCGCTCGTCGCCTCCTCGGCCGGGAACTTGTGCGCCACCGCGAAGCGCGGCGCGCGCGCGACGAACCCGAGCCGCTCCTGCGCGGCCAGATCGTTCACCTTGTAGACCACACCGTCGATGTCGTAGGGAAGCCGCTCCCGTTTCTCCCCAATCTTGCGGTAGTACTCGAGCAAGGCGCCCGCGCCCCGCACGACGGCGCGCTCGGCGGCGACCGCAAAACGGTTTTCGGCGAGATACTCGAGCAGCTGGCTGTGCTTGGCGAATCGCGGCACGCCCTGCGCCGCGCCCAGCCCGTAGGCGAAGAAGGTGAGCTTGCGCGTCGCCGTGACGTGGGAATCAAGCTGGCGCAGCGCGCCGGCGGCCGCGTTGCGCGGGTTGGCGAACTCCTTTTCACCCCTGGCGCGCTGCGCCCGGTTGAGCTCTTCGAAATCGCTCTTCAGCATCAGCACCTCACCCCGCGCCTCGAGCAGCGGTGGCGCGCGGCGCGCTTCGAGCCGGAGCGGGATCGCGCGCACCGTGCGCAGGCGCTGTACCCAGCCCCCCGCGTCGCGCCGCGCGCGAGCTCCCCATGCTCGTAGACGAGGCTCACCGCCAGGCCGTCGAATTTCGGCTCAGCCGCGTACTCGACGTTCTCCGCGGCAAGCCCTTCGCGAACGCGCCGGTCAAAGGCCGCCACCTCTTCCTCGCCGAACGCGTTGTTGAGCGAGAGCATCGGCACCCGGTGCGTCACCGCGGCGAAGGCCTCCGCGGGCGCCGCCCCCACGCGCTGCGTCGGCGAATCGGGGGTGACGAGCTGGGGATGGCGCGCCTCGAGCTGCTGCAGCTCGTGAAACAACGCGTCGTACTCCGCGTCCGAAATCAACGGACGATCTAGCACGTAGTACTGGTAGTTGTGCCGCTCGATCTCGCGCCGCAGCTTCCCGGCCCGGGCGGCGACCTCGCGGGAAACCCTCATCAGGAAAACAGGCGCAGCGCGCGTGCGCCGCCGGCGGGTATGCCGCGCATTTCCATTGCGGCGTGGATCGAGCGCAGCTGCTCCTTGATCCGGGAAACGCCCGCGTCGCTCAGGGCGACGCGGTTGTCATCCACCAGGCGCCCGCCCAGCGCCGTGGCGAGGCTGCGCGCGATCTCGAGCATGCGCTCGAGCACCGCGATTCCGTTTGCGACCCGCGGCACATCGAGCAACAGCGTGACGCCGCGCGTGGACAGGCTCTTGATCTGCTCGGGCAGGAAAGGTGCCGGCTCGTGATTGTCGAGCGTGAACAGGGTGTGCCGGCGCTCGTCGCGGTAGTGAAATACCCCGTCGGGCTCCAGCTTCAAGCCGGCGGCCTCTGCGAGACCCCGTATCTTCGTGCCGGAGAAGGCGCCGTCCCCCTCGGCGATAATGTTGATCCCGATCGCGACATCGACGTCGCCGCAGAACGCGTCGAGATCGCGGGCCGCCTTGAGCGCAGCCTGCGTGTCCGGGCACGCCGCCCGGGCGGGAGTCCTGTCGGCGCAGCCCTTGACCGCATCGCAGAAGGTCGCGAGCTGCGCGGCGTTGACCGGGCCCGAGCGATTTACGAGCTGCAGCGCCAGCTTGAGCCTCGCGTAGCGCGCTCCGGCGCTGCGGGCGAGATCCTCCCACTCCCCGCTTTCCGTGTTGAAGCCGGCGGCGCGGCCGGGCTTGCCGCAAGCTGCCATCCTGCTCGTCAGCTCGCCGATCACCGAGTCCGCGACCGGCGTGTCCGACTCGATCTCCACCACGTAGTCGAGCACGGCGTCGAAGCTGGAAGCCGGCGCGCCGCGCGGTGCGGCCGGGCCGGAGGCCGCTGCCGGGAGGGGCAGACGGTGCCCACCTTCTTCCGGGGATGGCGGCCCCGGGCGCGGTGAGCCCTCGAGTTGCGGCTCGAGGCGCCCGTCCGCGTGCACGGACTCGATCCCGCTCCGGAGCAGCACGTCGTCGGGCGCGTTTTCGAAAACCTGGCGCAGCCGTCGCCGGTACCTGCGCTCCTGCAGCCAGTTGTACAGGCAGACCGCGCCCACCACCAATGCGCCGATCACAACCAGGCTGATCTGCAGGTCGTTCATGGCGCCCTTCGGACTAAGCGGCCTCCTCGCTCAGCTTCATCGCCTCTTCGATGTCCACCGCGACCACGCGCGACACGCCCGGTTCCTGCATCGTGATGCCGAGCAGCTGCCCGGCGATCTCCATGGTGATCTTGTTGTGGCTGATGAACAGGAAGTGCGAGGTCCGGGACATCTTCCGGACCAGCTCGCAGAAGCGTTCGGTGTTGTGGTCGTCGAGCGGCGCGTCCACCTCGTCGAGCAGGCAGAACGGCGCGGGGTTGAGCTGGAACAGCGAAAACACCAGCGCGAGCGCGGTGAGCGCCTTCTCTCCGCCGGAGAGGAGATGGATCGTGGTGTTCTTTTTCCCGGGCGGCCGCGCCGTCACCTGTACGCCCGCATCGAGGATCTCCTCCCCTGTCAGCAACAGGCGCGCAGTGCCGCCGCCGAACAGAGCCGGGAACAACTGCCCGAAGTGCCGGTTGACTTCGTCGAATGTGTGCTGCAGGCGTTCACGGGTTTCGCGGTCGATGCGCCGGATCGCATCCTCCAGCGTCCCCATCGCTTCGGTCAGGTCGCGCGACTGCGCGTCGAGGTAGTTCTTGCGTTCGCGCGCCGCCCGCAGCTCCTCCAGTGCCGCCAGGTTTACCGCCCCGAGCGCCTTGGCCTCCTCGTTGAGGCGGCCGATTTCCGTCTGGAGCGGGCCCGCGCGCATGCCTTTCTCGAGCATACCGGCAAGCTCGTCCTCGCGCGCGCCCGCTTCGGCAAGCTGCTGCGCGTACTGCTCCTCGTTGAGCCGCGCCTCCTGCTCCTTGAGGCGCGTTTCCGCGATCTTCTCGCGCAGCGGTTCGAGCCTCTGCTCGCTGGCGTGCCGCTCTTCGTCCACCGCCTTGAGCTGCCCTTCCATGCCCTCTTGCGCGTCGCGCGCCCGCGCCAGCGCCTGCTCGCGCTCTGTGCGCGTCGCCAGGGCCCGCTGCATTTGCTCCCGGAGCGGCGCCTCGTCGTAGCCGGCCAGTTCCTTTCGGCGGGTCGCAAGCGCTGCGGCGAGGCGCTCTCCGGTTTCAGAAATCACCCCGAGAGAGTTCTCTATCTCGTTGATCTTGTTGTCGCATGTCTGCTGATGGAATGCCGCCCGCTGAGCCTCGTCGCGTGTCTGTTGGAGGGCGTTACGTTGCAGCTCGAGGACGTTTTCCGCGCGGTGGTAGAGGTCGGTCGCCTGCCGCAGCTGGCCGCGCAGTTGATCGGACTCCGATTGCAGCTCGGCGATCCGCGCTTCCGCCGCTTGCCGGCTCGCCGCCGCCGTGCCGGTCTGCGCGTCAATCTCAGTCAATTCCCCGCCGATCTGGCGCGCGCGCTGCGTGACCCGTTCGTTGAGCTCGGCCACCCGCAGCGCCTCCATTTGCAGGGCGTGATGGCGCTGTTGCGTCTCGTTGATCGTTTCGCGCAGCGCGTCCAGCCGCGCGCGAAGCCGCTCCACGTCCTGTTCCGCCGCCGTAGCCGCCTGGCCCAGGGTGGCGGCCTCCGCGCGCGCCGCCTCGATCGCCCCGCCAAGCTGCTCGAGCTCGCGCTCCCGCGTGAGCACCCCGTGCAGTTCGGTGTCCGGCGCGTGGAAGCCGACGCTATGGCGGGTAAAGACGTGGCCTTCACGCGTCACCAGCATGGCGCCGTCGGGCAGCCGCCCGCGCGCCTGGAGCCCTGTCGCTGCATCCGGCACCACGTAGACCTGGTGCAGCCAGTCCGCGATCACGGCCTCCAGTCGCGGGTCGCTGAAGGTGACGTAGCGGCGCAGCGGCTCGCAGCCGCCGAGCGGGGCGGAGGCGGCGGCCGACTCGCGCGCCGGCGCATACACCGTGATCTTGCCGGGTGGAGGGTCGCCGAACCAGCGCTCGGCCTGCTCCAGCCGTTCGAGCGCGATGGCGTTCAGGCACTCGCGCAACACCGCCTCCAGAGCATCTTCCCACCCGGCTTCGATCCGAATGCTCTGCCACAGCCGCGGCGCCTTGCCCAGCCCGCGCTCGCCGAGCCAGCCTTCGGTATCGGCGCCGCGCGCGAGCCGCTCTTGCAGCTGCATCAGCGCGTGCCACCGCGCCTCCAGCCCGGCGAGGCGCTGGCTGGCGGCTTCGAGCGCGGCGTCCCGGTCGCGCGCCGCCTGCTCGGCCTGCGGCAATTGTTCCTCATGGGTCGCCAGGTCCTCGCGCGAGGCCTGAAGCGATCGCTCGAGCGCCGCGATTTCTTCGTGCAGCTGCAACACCGTTAACGTATCGGCCGCCTGCAGCGACTCGCGCTCCTCGCGCAGTCGCTGCTCGCGCTGCCCCAGCTGCTCCAGCAACTGCCGCGCATGCGAGCGCTTCGTCTGCTCCACTTCCAGGCCCTGCTCTGCCAGCGCCAGCGCCCGCTGCAGCTCGTCGTAACGGTTGCGGGTGGCGCGGAAGGCTTCCTCGGCGAGCGGCAGCCGGTCGCTTTCGCTCTTCACCTCCGCCTCGCGCGCGGCGACGCGCTCGGCCGCGCGCGCGCGCTCCCCGCGCCACTCGGCGAGCGACGCCTGCGCCGCTGATCGCTGGGCACGGTCGCGCTCGAGCTGCGCGTTGACCTCCGCCAGTTCCCGCTCCACGCGGCCGCGGTTTTCCCGCTGGTGGGCGATCTCCTGCTCGAGCCGTGCGGTCTCGGCGTTGGATTCATAAAAAGCGCCCTGCGCGGCCTGCACCTCGTCGCTCGTGCGGTAATGCTGCGAGCGCATTGCCTCGAGGCGCTTTTCGGCCTCCCGCAGCCTCGCGATTTCCGCTTCCAGCTCCAGCCCCAGCCGCTCGATTTCCCGTGCATGCCGCGCCCGCTGTGCGCCCGCCTCCTGCCGGCGCAGGAGCGAGAGCAGGTTCTGCGTGGTGCGCAGCCGCGACTGTAGCTCGTGGTAGCGCGTCGCGACCTCGGCCTGCGCCTGCAGGTGCTCGAGCTGCCGGTCGAGCTCCTGGCGGATGTCCTCCACGCGCAGCAGGTTCTCGCGCGTGTCCTGGAGCCGCAGCTCGGTTTCGCGGCGGCGCTCGCGGTACTTGGAGACCCCCGCCGCTTCCTCCAGGAAAACGCGCAGCTCCTCGGGCTTGGCCTCGATCACCCGCGAGATCATGCCCTGCTCGATGATGGCGTAAGCGCGGCTCCCCAGCCCGGTACCGAGGAAGATGCCGGCGACGTCGCGCCGCCGCACGTGAACGTTATTGATGTAGTAGGAGGAGTCGGCGTCGCGATTCAGCACGCGCTTCACCGAAATCTCGGCGTAGCTCGACCACTGCCCGCCCGCCTTGCCCAGGCTGTTGTCGAAGACGAGCTCCACGCTTGCGCGGTTCACCGGCTGGCGCTGGCCCGAGCCGTTGAACAGAACGTCCTGCATGGTTTCGCCGCGCAGATGCCGCGCCGATGTCTCACCGAGCACCCAGCGCACGGCGTCGATGACGTTGGACTTGCCGCAGCCGTTGGGGCCGACGATGCCTACCAGTTCTCCGGGGACAGGGATGTGGGTGGGATCTACGAAGGACTTGAAGCCGGCGAGGTTGATCTGCTTGAGGCGCACTCGGGTATATTCTGGAAGTTATAATTTGCCCGTCAACATTAACCGCGAATTGTAGCGGATTTGGGCGGTCACGATAATGCCAAGCAGGCCTTCGAAGCGGCTGGAAACCTTCGCCAATCCCCGTCCGGCGCGCGACTACCGGATTCACATGGAAATACCGGAGTTTACCTGCCTGTGTCCGCGCACCGGGCAACCCGACTTCGCGACCCTCGTCCTCGAGTACGTGCCGGAGCGGCTGTGCGTCGAGCTGAAGAGCCTCAAGCTCTACATCGGGTCGTACCGCAACGAGGGTGCGTTCCACGAGGAGGTTACGAACCGGATCCTCGACGACCTGGTGGGGGCAACGCGCCCGCGCTTCATGCGCCTCACCGCCCGATTCAACGTGCGCGGCGGCATTCACACCACCGTGGTGGCCGAATACGTCAAGCCGGGATGGAAGGCGAAGCCGGCAGTAGATGTGTCCGCGTTGCCCGCCGCCCCTGGCAGCACGCGCGGCTGACGCGCGTCCCCTGAGATATCAGCCGCAGATGAACGCCGATGAGTGCTAAGGGATGCGGGATACGAGATGCGAGATGCGGGATGAGTGCTGAATTTGATCGCGGATCGCGGATCACGTATCACGGTTTCGTCTCTGTGTTCTCTGTGCTCTCTGTGGCTGGATTTGGCCCTTTTGGTCTTGCTGCGTGAATCCCGACCTCGAGCGCCTGCAGAGCTACCCGCCGACGCTGGGAGGCGAGGCGTTGCGGGTGGCGATCTCCCAGTGGCTGCAGCGGCGTTACGCCCTGGAAGCCGTGGATCCGCAAAGCGAGGTCATCCCCGTGAACGGCAGCCGCGAAGCGCTGTTTGCCTTCGCCCAGGCGGTGATCGACGCGACGCGGTCCGACCCGGTGGTGGTCTGTCCCAATCCGTTCTCCGACGAGTACTATTCGGAGATCTATTTCGACGAGGCCCGGCCTCCGTTGGTGAATGCGTCGAGGCCGCCCGGCGCATCCGCGGCTTTGTCGAATCCCTGTGACTAGGAGTTTGTCGGACTTGGGTCTGACAAACTCCTAAGGCAAAACCGCCTGCAAGAAAACGGGGAATCAGGGCGGTGAAAACCTCATTTCGACCCCACTCGCATGCCCCAGTGCGGGCCATAAGCGGTCGTTATCCTCAGCTTCCTCCGAAATCCGCAGGCGGTTTTGCTGTTAGCAGCCTGTCGTCGCGGCACCCAGCAAGAACGCATGCGCAGTCCCTACGCACCTAACTCCACCAGCTCAAGTGCGACAGGCTGCTAAGGGATAAAATCACGGTTATGAAGAACCCGCAGACCATCATCGACCAGGCGTGGGAGCGACGCGCCGAATTCAGCCCGTCGAGCGCCGACCCGGAGCTCAAGCGCGCGGTCGCGGACACGATTGAGCTGCTCGACCAGGGCAAGCTCCGCGTCGCGGAAAAGACGTCAAGCGGCTGGGTGACCCACCAGTGGCTGAAGAAAGCCGTGCTGCTGTCGTTCCGGCTGCAGGATAACTTCGTGTTGAAGGACGGCTACACCCGTTACTACGACAAGGTCGCAGCCAAGTTCGCCCACTACACGCCGCGAGCCTTCCAGCAGGGCGGGTTCCGCGTCGTGCCGCCGGCCGCCGCGCGCAAAGGGGCCTACATCGCAAAAAACGTGGTGCTGATGCCGAGCTTCGTCAACATCGGCGCTTACGTGGACGTGGGCACCATGGTGGACACCTAGGCGACGGTGGGTTCCTGCGCGCAGATTGGCAGGAACGTGCACCTCTCCGGTGGCGTGGGCATCGGCGGCGTGCTCGAGCCGCTGCAGGCCAACCCCACCATCATCGAGGGTGATTGCTTCATCGGTGCGCGCTCCGAGATCGTGGAGGGCGTGATCGTCGAGGAAGGCTCCGTCATCGCGATGGGCGTGTTCATCGGGGCGAGCACCCGCATCTACCATCGCCAGTCCGGGGAAATCCTCTACGGGCGGGTGCCGGCGGGCTCGGTTGTGGTGCCCGGCAGCCTGCCCTCGCCCGACGGCCGGTGCAGCCTCTATTGCGCGGTGATCGTCAAGCAGGTGGACGCGAAGACCCGCGCCAAAACCAGCCTCAACGACCTGCTGCGCAGCGAATAGCGGTAACCCTTTCGCTTCCCGGTTCCGGGTTCCGGGTTCAAGGTGCAGGGGTCAGGGTTCGGGGTTGCGGGTTGCGGTTCGAGGGTTCAGGGCTCAAGATTGAACCTTGAACTTTGAACGTTGAACTTTGAACCTCCTAGGCAAGCCCCCGGGGAGTTGGCACAATTACCGTTAAACCGGACGTCACATGCCGGTTTGACCCCGCGTGTTGGAGCGGATGCGGGGCACTGTTCAACACGCGGCATAAGGGCGGCATCGCGCCACTGCTCGAGCGGCGGGCAGGGGTTGCGGGCGATGTTACGAGTCAACTGCCGCAGACAGGAGACGGTCATGTTCGTGACACCGCTCTTCAAGCTGATGGCCGACAAACAGGCCTCCGACCTGTTTTTCACCGCCGGCGCGCCGATCCAGATCAAGATCAACGGCGTGGTGATGCCGATCAACAACCAGATGCTCGACCCGGAGCAGGTGAAGAAGATCTGCTACGAGATCATGACCGAGGGGCGGGTCAAGGAGTTCGAAACCGCGCAGGAGATGAACTTCGCGCTCAACGCGGGCGAGCTCGGCAACTACCGCATCAACATCTTCCGCCAGAAGAACACCGTGGCGATGGTGATCCGCTTCGTGAAGCCGGAAGTCCCCGCGTTCGACACCCTGGGGCCGCCGCCGATCCTCAAGGAAGCCATCATGGAGAAGCTGGGGCTCATCCTCGTGGTCGGCTCGACCGGCTCGGGCAAGTCCACGACCATGGCCTCGATGATCGATTACCGTAACGGCACCAAGACCGGTCACATACTCACCATCGAGGATCCGATCGAATTCGTGTTCAAGCACAAGAAGTCGATCGTCAACCAGCGCGAGGTGCGGGCGGATACCCACAGCTACGAAGCCGCGCTGATCAGCGCCATGCGCGAGGCGCCCGATCTGCTGATGCTTGGCGAGATCCGCGACCGCCAGACGCTGCAGACCGCGCTGTTGTTCGCCCAGACCGGGCACCTGTGCCTGTCCACCCTGCACGCCAACAACAGCTACAACGCGCTGAACCGCATCATCAACTTCTTCCCCCTGGAAACGCGTGCGGCCCTGCTCGCCGACCTCTCGATCGCGCTCCGGGCCATCGTCTCCCAGCGGTTGGTGCGCGGCGTGGACGGCAGGCGGACGCCGGCGGTCGAAGTGCTGCTCAACACCAAGCACATGGCGGACCTCATCAAGGAGGGCGAAATCGGCCAGATCAAGGATGCGATGGAGCAGAGCCTCGCGCCGGGATCGCAGACGTTCGAGCAGGCGCTGTTCCACCTCTACACCACGGGCAAGGTCGCCCTCGAAGAGGCCATCGCCCACGCCGACTCGCCGACCAATCTGCACTGGCTGATCAACAACGCCACCAAACCCCCGTCCGGCGCCGCCGCGGCTGCGGCACAGACTCCGGGTTCCAGGGTCACCCAGCCCGCCGACGATCTCTCGAGCATCAAGCTCAATCTCGACGCCCTCAGATAGGGCAATGTTGGATGCTGAATGTTGAGTGTTGAGTTCGAAACCGGGCTGCGCTCAATTCAAAATTCAGCATTCAAAATTCAACACTGAATTGTTGACGC
>JACPEF010000220.1 GCA_016183675.1 Betaproteobacteria bacterium | reverse complement strand
TCCGCCCTTGATCACTTTCATTATTACGTCCAGTCCGAAGCCCCGCCCCTGCAGAAAGCGCGCCTGCCGCGCGCGCTCGGCCGCCGTGCGCGGCGGCCTGCCGAATTTCCTGCGCCATACCGCGCGCGCCGCCTCCGGCTCGCCCGCCCGGAGCTCCGGCAGCGCCGCCGCGACCGCTTCCTCCGAAACGCCTTTTTCGAGCAATTCGCGCTCGATCCGCCGCGCGCCGAATCGCGTGCGTCGCGCGTGCACCACCTGCTCCACCACGCGGCGCTCGGAGAGCCAGCCGCGGGCCTCGAGCTCGTCGAGCACGCGCTCGAGCTCGGCGGGACCCTCGGCGCGGGCGGCGAGCTTGCGCGCGAGCTCGCGCCGCGAGTGCTCCCGCCGCGCGAGCAGCTTGAGCGCCCGCTCCCGCAGGCTAGTGGGCGGCCTTTCTCGCTTCGGCTTTGGGTTGTTCTGCGGCACCGACGCCCACCGCGGCGCGGATCTTGCCTTCGATTTCCCGGGCGAGCTCGGGATGCTCCTTGAGATAGTCGCGCGCGTTGTCCTTGCCCTGCCCGATGCGGTCCTTGCCGTAGGTGTACCACGCGCCGGACTTCTCCACGATGCGGTGCAGGCCCCCGGGCTCGAGGATCTCGCCTTCGCGCGAGATGCCCTCGCCGTAAAGGATGTCGAACTCGGCCTGGCGGAACGGCGGCGCGACCTTGTTCTTCACCACCTTGACGCGGGTCTCGGAGCCGATCACCTCCTCGCCTTTCTTGATCGCGCCGATGCGCCGGATGTCGATGCGCACCGAGGCGTAGAACTTGAGCGCGTTACCGCCGGAGGTGGTCTCCGGATTGCCGAACAGCACCCCGATCTTCATGCGGATCTGGTTGATGAAGATCACCAGCGTGTTGGAGCGCTTGATGTTGGCGGTGAGCTTCCGCAGCGCCTGCGACATGAGGCGCGCCTGCAGGCCCATCTGCGGCTCGCCCATCTCGCCCTCGATTTCCGCCTTGGGCACGAGCGCCGCGACCGAGTCGATGGCCACCACGTCCACCGAGCTCGAGCGCACCAGCATGTCGGCGATCTCGAGCGCCTGCTCGCCGTTGTCGGGCTGGGAGATCAGCAGCTGGTCAACGTCGACCCCGAGCTTGGCCGAGTACGGGGGGTCGAGCGCGTGCTCGGCGTCGATGAATGCGGCGGTGCCGCCCATCTTCTGCATCTGGGCGATGGCCGAGAGCGCCAGGGTCGTCTTGCCGGAGGCCTCGGGGCCGTAGATCTCGACGACGCGGCCGCGCGGCAGCCCCCCGACGCCCAGCGCGAGATCGAGCCCGAGAGAGCCGGTGGACACGACCTTGACGTCCTTCGCCACCTCGGACTCGCCAAGGCGCATGATCGAGCCCTTGCCGAACTGCTTCTCGATCTGGGACAGCGCTGCGGCGAGCGCTTTGGCCCTATTCTCATCCATGAGGGGATTCCTTATTTTGCGTTGCCTATTTTAAACCAGCCGGCGCGCCGCAGAGCGCGCTCCGCGCACGTCACGCGAATTAAACGTGCGGCGCGACGGATGCGTTGACGGCGCGCCGCAGGACGGCATGCCTGCGCTTGCAAAACGTTCCAACGTCCTTACCATATTGCTTTTTTTGCAGGACAGAAGGGAGCACACATGGCCAGGATCGCATTCATCGGCCTGGGAGTCATGGGCTACCCGATGGCGGGGCACCTCAAGAGGAGCGGCGATCACGACGTCACGGTCTACAACCGCACCGCCGCCAAGGCCGCGGCCTGGGTCAAGGAATACGGCGGCGGGAGCGCCCCTACCCCGCGCGAAGCGGCGAGGGACGCCGACCTCGTGTTCTCCTGCGTCGGCAACGATGAGGACGTGCGCTCGATCGCATACGGCGAGAGCGGCGCCTTTACCGGCATGAAACAGGGCGCGATCTTCGTTGACCACACGACCGCCTCCGCCCTCCTCGCCCGCGAGCTCGACGCGAACGCGCGGGCGCTGGGGCTGGGCTTCCTCGATGCCCCCGTCTCGGGCGGGCAGGCGGGCGCGCAGAACGGCCAGCTCGGCATCATGGTGGGGGGTGACCCCGCCGTTTTCGAGCGCGCCCGGCCGGTGCTCGAGCTCTACGCCAGGAGCTGCGCACTCATTGGGCCCGCGGGCTCCGGCCAGCTCGCCAAAATGGTCAATCAGATCTGCGTGGTCGGCGTGATCCAGGGACTGGCCGAGGGCCTTAACTTCGGCAGGCGCGCCGGCCTCGACATGGAAAACGTGCTCTCGGTGATCACCCAGGGCGCCGCCACCTCCTGGCAGATGGAAAACCGCTCCGGGACCATGCTGGAGGGCAAATTCGACTTCGGCTTCGCGGTGGACTGGATGCGTAAGGACTTGGGCATTTGCCTCCAGGAGGCGAAAAAGAACGGCGCGCGGCTGCCGGTGATCACGTTGGTGGAGCAGTTCTACGCCCAGTTGCAATCGCGCGGCGGGGGACGGTGGGACTCTTCCAGCCTAATCCACTTGCTAGCGAAGAATTAGGCTGGAGGAAGTGACGAGGAGCGCGTCGAGGGGCGGAAGAGGGGCCCCGAGGAGTTCGGGGATCTGACCCCCGGCGGCGCGCAGGGCGGCCGACATGGATAAACCAATGTCTTGCGTTATCCTTTCGGAGGCCGCCGTCGAAGTCCCCAGGTGAATAAGGGGTGACGACTGACGGATTCAACGCGTGATGAAAGGGCCAGGATCCAGCGCGCGCTCGCGGGGCGGCGGGCTACGCTCGTCGCAGGATGAGCCGGCTGACCTCGCGGCCCTCGTCGCGTCACCCACCCGCTCATGGAGCACCGTGACGCGCAGCAGCTCGTCATCCGGCCTGTCCCTCCACTCGGCCCCGGCGGACTGGTAGCGCAATCCCAGCGTCACCAGCTCGCGGTTGTCCTGGCTGACCCAGCGATGGATGAGCTGGTGTATGAACCGTGGCGGCTGCACTGATGTCTCGGCATAGACCTGCCACGGAGGGTTGGCGCGCCCGCATTCTATGTACGAAGCGAAGACGCGCCTGTAGTGGTCAAGAACCGCCCTCGCGGGAAAGGCGAGTTTCACCGAGTAGTGATCCTGTTCGGTGCGATTCGGCCGCAGCACCACATGCCCGATGTCATACGCTCCGTCGGGAACCGGAAATTTCGCGTTCGCGGCAGAGGCAACGGATCCATAGAGCAACGCGGCGAGAACCAGAAGCGGGCGGGCGATCATTTGGGCGCCCAAAATTTGTCTCCAGGAGTAAACCGAAGGAGTAAACCGGGTCAAAGCGAGATTTCCAGTCTATGCACTTTCCGGTCACGGGTCACCGGCCACGGGTCACCGCTTTTCGGCGAGCAGCGCGAGAACGCCCTTGAGCGCGTGCTCCACCGACTGGCGGCGCACCGCCTCGCGGTCGCCGGAACAGCGCAGCGTCTCGCTGCGCGGCGCGCCGTCCTTCAAGGCCCACGCGAAGCACACCGTACCGACGGGTTTCTCCGGCGTGCCGCCGCTCGGGCCGGCCACCCCGCTCACCGCCACGGCGACTTGGGCGTGGCTGTGCGCGAGCGTTCCCTGCGCCATCTCGCGCACGACTTCCTCCGACACCGCCCCGTGCGTTTCGAGCGTGCGCTCTTTTACGCCCAGCATTTCGCGCTTGGAAACGTAGGTGTAGGTGACGAAGCCGCGCTCGAACCAGTCGGAGCTGCCCGCCACCATGGTGATCGCCTCGGCGACCCAGCCGCCGGTGCACGACTCGGCGGTGGCGAGCATCAGTCGGCGCGATTTGAGGGCAGCGCCGACCTCTTCTGCAAGCCGGTATAGGACGGGGTCGGGCATCGTTCTATCTTAGGATAAGTGACGCAGTGATGAAGTGACGCAGTGACGTGTAAACCTGGATGGCTCTTGCCCGTTATGTCATGTTGATGAGCGCGTTGTCTACCCATCGAGACCTTGCCGCGTGGCGAGAAGCCATGCAGCTGGTAAAGGTAGTGTACCGGGAAACCGCAGGCTTTCCGAGGGAAGAGCTATTCGGGCTGACAGCGCAGATCAGGCGTTGCGCCATTTCCATACCCTCCAACCTCGCCGAAGGCGCAGCAAGAAATTCCCCCGGCGAATTGATGCAATATCTAGGTATAACCTGCGGATCGTTGGCAGAACTCGAGACCCAGCTCAAACTTGCAGTTGAACTAGGATTTCTCAAGCCGGACGCAAGCGCCATTGATCTGACCAGCCGAGTCGGCATGCTCGTGAGACTATTGCGAAAGTCCCTCCGCAACTCTTCGGGTTGACGCGTCACCCCTGCACTGCGTCACTGCGTCACCTCGTCACCTCGTCACTGCGTCACCTCGTCACTGCGTCACTCGATGATCGTCTTCGCAACCGCCAAGACGATCAAGGTGTAGAACGCGGCGACGAGATCGTCGAGCATCACGCCGAATCCGCTCCTGAACGTGCGCTCATAGTAAGGGATCGGCGGCGGCTTGAGGATATCAAACACCCGGAACAGCAGGAACGCCGCTACCTGCCAGTTGGGCGTTGCGGGAACGAAGTAAAGCACCACCAGAAACGCCACTATCTCGTCCCACACGATGCCGCCGTGATCGGAGACGCCGATGGCGCGTGCCGTCACGCCGCACGCCCACACGCCCAGCGCGAAGAGGCCGGCGACCAGCAAGAAGAACCATACGGGCTCGAGCCTCGGACCGAGCCACCAGTACAGCGGAAGCGCGAGCAGCGTGCCGCAGGTCCCCGGCGCGAACGGCGCGAGCCCCACGCCGCCGCCGAACGCGACGAAATGCGCGGGGTGGCGCAGCAGAAAGCGCCACGAGGGGCGGAGAACGAGATCAGCCAAAATGATCGAACCCCGTTCGTGCGAGACGCATGGGCTTGCCGTCGGCCCCGAGCACGGTCACGAGAGCATGCCCGCGTCGCTGCCGGACGATCCGGCCGATGCGGGTGAGCTTCAGTCGCAGGCGCCGTGCGAGCCGTGCGATCGCCCCGCGCTGCGCTCGGCCGGCCGTGAAGCACAGCTCGTAATCGTCGCCGCCGGCGAGCAGCGCCGTTCGAGCCGCCGCCCGCTCGAGGTGCCGTTCCATTATCGCGGAGCGCGGGATGCGCTCGAACTCGATGACGGCCGACATCCGCGAGCGTTCGCAGAGGTGGCCGAGGTCGGCGATCAGGCCGTCCGAAATGTCGATCGCGCTGCGTGCGAGTCCGCGCAGCCGCTCGCCCAGCGCGACGCGCGGCGTTGGCGCATCGAGCCTTTGCCCGAGAGGCGCGCGTTCGCGGCGCGGGAGTGAAAGCTGCCTTTTCATCGCGGCGACCGCCAGGGCCGCATCGCCGAGCGTGCCCGATATCCAGACGTCATCGCCCGCCCGCGCGCCATCGCGCCTGAGCGCCCGCCCTTTGGGCACGTCCCCGACGATCTGAACGCAGACGGCAAGCGGGCCGCGCGTGGTGTCGCCGCCGACGAGATCAACCCCGTGGCGCCGCGCGAGGCGCATGAAGCCGCGCGCAAAGGCGGCGAGCCAGCGCGCGTCCGCCCCGGGCAGGGCGATCGAGAGCGTGGCCCAGTGCGGCGTTGCTCCCATCGCCGCGATGTCCGAGAGATTGACCGCGAGCGCCTTGTGCCCGAGCTTCCCGGGGTCGGCGTCGGCCGCAAAATGCCGCCCGGCGACCAGCAGGTCGGTGGTGATGATGAGCTCCCGGCCGCCCCGCGCGCGCACGATCGCCGCATCGTCGCCCACGCCCAGCACGGCGCTGCGCGCGGGGTGCGTGAAGAAGCGCCGGATCAGCTCGAATTCCGAGAGGGATGGCACTTGAGATATTGCAGGTAGTAAGCGGTAAGCAGCAAGCGGTCAGCGGTCAGCGGTCAGCGGCAAATTAGTTGCTTTTTTTCGTTCACTGTTCACCGTTCGCTGTTCACCGGTTTTTCCGCTGCCTGGCGCTCGAGCGCCTGGCGCTGCTGTTCCTCGAGCCATTTTCTCTTGAGCATGTACGGGAAGTAGAAATCGACCACGGCGAACACGAAAAAAAGGAACGCCAGCCAGCGCACCATGTCCACCGGAAGGAATTTCGGGCCCTCGAACGCGACATAGGCCCCGAGCGCCACGTTGACGGCGCCCGCGAGATTAAACAACATGATCCGCCTTCTCAGCCGCTGGTCCATGCCTATTTCCTGTTTCCCGTTTCCCATTCGGGCGCACGCAGCCGCGCCGCAAGCTTGTCGAGCACGCCGTTCACGAACTTCCAGCCGTCGGTTCCGCCGTAGGCCTTGGCGATCTCCACTGCCTCGTCGATGACCACACGGTATGGCACCTCGGGCCGGTGCGCGAGCTCGTAGGCGGCGAGCAGCAGGATGCCGCGCTCGACCGGGCTCAAATGCTCCAGCTTGCGGTCGAGATGGGGCTCGATCTCGCGCTCGAGCTGCGGCGCCGACGCGACCGCGCCTTCGAGCAGCGCCTTGAAATAGCCGGCGTCGATCTTGTCGAAGCCCTTCGCTTCGCCGAGCTGGCGGGCGATGGTCGCGGCATCGGTGCCGGCGAGCTGCCACTGGTAGAGGCCCTGGAGCACGAACTCGCGGGCCCTGCGGCGGTTGGTTTTCATCGTCAGTTAAAACCCATTACAGCCACAGAGGACACAGAGTTCACAGAGTGTGATCCGCGATGCGCGATGCGCGGTCCGCGATGGATAACGGGCCTTCGCATCCCGCATCCCGTATCCCGCATCCCGAACCCTGAATTTTCATTCTCTGTGTTCTCTGTGATCTCGGTGGCTAGTCTTCGTCAAGCTTTTTGAGGAGGTTCGCCATCTCGATCGCCGCCAGCGCGCAGTCCGTCCCCTTCTGCGACATGCGCGCGAGCGCCTGGTCGTCATCATCCGTGGCGAGGATGCCGTTGGCGATCGGCACGCCGGTGTCGAGCGTGACCGACGTGATGCCGCTCGCCGACTCGTCGGCGACGACCTCGAAATGGCGGGTTTCTCCGCGTATCACCGCGCCCAGTGCAATCAGCGCGTCGAACTTGCCGGAGTTCGCCAGCTTCTGCAGCGCCAGTGGCGCTTCCAGCGCCCCCGGCACGGTGACGATCTGGATGTCGGACGCGCGCACCCCGTGCTGGGTGAGCGCGGCGGTGCAGCTGGACAGCAGCCCTTCACCCACCTCCTGGTTGAAGCGGCTCATGACGATGCCGATGCGCAACCCGGCACCGCTCAAATCCGGCTCGAGTTCCTCGATGTCGTCGTGGCGCGCCATTCAATTTCCGTGAGATCGTGAATTCGGGAGGTCGGGAGATCGAAAACCCCGGGAGATCGCGGGATCGAGAAGACGGGAGGACGTGAAATCGGGAGGTCGTGAGTGGGAAGACCTGTTTCGCGCTCCCGCCCTCACGCTCTAACGCTCTCACGGAACTTGTCGCTCTCCTCCGCTCACGCTCTCACGCCCTCACGCCCTCACGCCCTCACGCCCTCACGCCCTCACGCCCTCACGGACCTTATCGCTCTCCCGCTCTCCCGCCCTCACGTCCCTTCCCTAGTCTCGCGTCCCCGGTTGCAAGTAGCCGGTTACCTCCAACCCGAAGCCGGCCATGCTCGGCATGCGGCGCGGCAGCGCCATCACCCGCATCTTGCTCACGCCGAGGTCCCTGAGTATCTGGGCGCCGATGCCGTAGTTCCTCAGTGCCATGCCCGCCGCCGTCGGTGGACCCTCCTTCGGGCGCGCGCGCTCGAGCACGTCCGCGGCGGTTTCCTGCCGGTGCAGCAGTACGATCACGCCGCACCCGGAGCGGCTGACCGCGGCGAGCGCGTCGTGGAAGTTCCACGAATGGCTGCGGCTGGCGGCGTCGAGCAAGTCGATCACGGACAACGGCTCATGCACGCGCACCAGCACTTCCTTCCCGGGCGCGGGCGTGCCCTTGACCAGCGCGAGGTGCGTCGCGTCGCCGATCCGGTCGCTGTAGACGTAGAGGCGCAGTTTTCCATGGACGGTCTCGATGTCGCGCTCCGCCACCCGCTTGATGAGCGACTCGGTGCTGCTGCGATAGTGGATGAGATCGGTGATGGTGCCGATCTTCAGCTTGTGCTGCGCGGCAAATTCAACGAGATCGGGCAAGCGCGCCATCTCTCCGTTGTCATTGAGGATTTCGCAGATCACCGCCGCCGGCGTGAAACCGGCAAGGCGCGCGAGGTCGCAGCCCGCCTCGGTGTGGCCGGCGCGCACCAGCACCCCGCCCTCCTGCGCCATCAGCGGGAAGATATGGCCGGGCTGCACGAGATCGCGGGGCTTGGCGTCCGGCCGGATTGCGACCTGCACGGTGCGCGCCCGGTCCGCTGCGGAAATGCCGGTGGTGACGCCCTGTGCCGCCTCG
>JACPEF010000219.1 GCA_016183675.1 Betaproteobacteria bacterium | reverse complement strand
GTCGCGCGCTCGAACTCGGCCACAAGTTGCGCCACGCCGCCTTTCACCGCGCCCGCGCTCAATACCCTCAGGGTGCTAACCGCTGCCGTCTTGCCGGAAGTCATTTCTCAGGTCCTGTTTAAAAAGGCGTGACTGGTGACTAGCCTGAGGGATGAGGGATGAGGGATAAGGGATAAGGGGGCGAATCTCAGCGTTCGTCCAACACTTTTTTGACGTTGACGTGACCGAGTCTCAGCGTTCGTCCAACACTCATAGTTCACCTTGGAAGGGTTTGTCGGCTCGATGGTACGGTAGCGTGGCCAGTAACGGTTGTTCGCTGGGCGCGCTTCGCCGCAGACCAAAGCAGCGGATGCAATGATGATCGAAGTCGACTTCGCAACGCACCAGGCGATGCGGCCAATCGGGGCTCACGGCAAAGCGCTGGCCGAGCAGGTGCACGTGGCCGGTTTCATCGGTGCGGCGAATGAAGATCATCAGTCCCCGCAGTGGCGCGTGCAGGTTGAGCTTGAAGCGCTTGGGCATCGGCCGCCGGCGCGGCGCCGCTGCAGCAACCGCCGAAGTGCGGAGGCGACGCGCAGCGATGTATTCGTCCGAACGCCGTTGCAGCTCGCGCACGCTGCGCACGCGGTGGCGCTGCCAGACCTTGGCCTGCCACAGGCCGTTGAAGCTTTCGATCGTGTTTTGCATCCCATGCTCCAGCGGCGGCACGAACACCGGGATCACTCCCAGCTGCAGGCACAGGCGGCTGATGCGCCCCACGGCGTGGGCGAACTGGTGTGCACCCTGAAACACCGTATCGTTATCAAACTGAGCATAGCCTGGCAGGCCATCGCGCTGCCAGCGCCGCCGCAGGCACGGGGCGGTGCGCTGGGTACTCCTTTGCGCCATTATCCAGGCATCGGTGAGCTTCCCATGCAGGCTTTTGGCCGTGAGCGCATCGACCAAGGGACCGTCGGCGATCTTCAGATCCTCAATGAAGTCGAAACAGTCGAGCTCGGCGCGCCCCGCCACCACCTCGGGCAGATACCACCCTTGGGGCGGGGCGGGACGGCGAATGCGCCGCACCGCATCCTGGAGCCCACGCCGCGAGAGCACGCGGTTGATGGTGGCCTCCGAAGGCACCTCGGCCATCTCGGTCTTCAACGCCGCCTTAATCGCCCGCGCCCCATACTCGCCCAGCACGCTCTCTTCCCGCAGGTGCCTGCGAAGCGCCACAATACGCTGCTCGAGGCAAGCCACAGTGCGGTTCCAGGCGCGTCCCGACTTGCGATCCGAGAAATCGACTCGTTCCAGCCGACGGCCTTTAGCGCGCCCAACCCAAAACGATACGGTGCTCGGATCTACATGTAACCGCGCCGCTATTGAATGCATACTGTTACCCGAGCGAACGAACCGCACCATTTCTCGCCTTTGCTCAATGCGTGTTTTTTAGTCATGACCAACCCTCATAAAAACCGAAAACCTTACACCGAGTGTTGGACGAACGCTGAGACACGAGTGTTGGACGAACGCTGAGACTTCCCCCGTAACCGGTGACTCGCGTCAGAGCCGTGAGATCGGGAAATCGGGAGATGGGGAGGTCGTCGGGTCGGGAGCTGGAAAAGCCGGGAGATCGTGAGGTCGTGAGAGGGAAACTCCGCGCTGTTCGGTCGGTTTATCGCTCTCACGCTCTCACGCCCTCACGGATTCTGTCGCTCTCACGTCCTCACGGAACTTGTCGCTCTCCCGCTCTGACGCTCTCACGCCCTCACGTCAGTGTCGTCCTCCTTCCGCCCTCACCTTCATGCCGCTGGTATAAAATGACCGGCATCGCAACCACCGGGAGGCCTCATGGGAATCGGGACTCTGATCGTGCTGGGCGTGCTGCTGGTCGTGGTGATCTACGCCGTGATGCTCTACAACAACCTGGTCCAGGTGAAACACAACGTCACCAAGGCCTGGGCTAACATCGACGTGCTCCTGAAGCAGCGCCACGACGAACTGCCGAAGCTCGTCGAGACCTGCAGGCAGTACATGAAGTTCGAGCAGGAGACGCTCACGAAGGTGATGGAGGCGCGCTCCAGGGTGTTCGCCGCGCGCGAGGCGCAGAACATCCCGGAGCTGGGACAGGCAGAAGGCGTGCTGCGGGCGACGCTCGGACACCTTTTCGCGCTGGCCGAGGCCTACCCCGATCTCAAGACGAACCAGAGCTTCCAGCAGCTGCAGGCGCGGATCTCGAGCCTCGAGAACGCGATAGCCGACCGCCGCGAGTTCTACAACGAGTCGGTCAACGTCAATAACGTGCGCGTCGAGCAGTTCCCCGACACGATTATCGCGGGCACGTTCAACTTCAAGGCCGCGCAGCTGCTCGAGTTCCAGGCCGACGAGAAGGTCGATGTGGACGTGAAGAAGCTCTTCACGACCTAGGAGTTTGTCGGATTTAGCCCCGCCAAACTCCTAAGGGATATCTCCCGACACTAAATCAGGGAAACTCTGTGTTCTCTGTGCCTCTGTGGTGAAAAATCACGATTAGCCTCCGGACATTGCCATGGCCGGCGGGTTAGAGCCATTCCGATTCCATGCCTCCGAGTGGCTCACCGGCGGCATCCACCTCATCATCATCGTCATCGCGGCGCAGGACGATTCGGGCGCCCTCTGGCCGTACGCGCTCGCCGCGATGGCGTTCGTGAGCTTCTTCGCCTGGATCGCGGCCTACCGGCGCTACCGCCAGATCCACGATCTGCCCACCTCGAAGGTCGCCTCGGCCGCGCAGGGCTACGTCGAGCTCTTCGGCCGTTCCGAGCCGCTGCCGGGCGAGCCGATCCTGAGCAAGCTCACGGCGCTCCCCTGCTGCTGGTTCCGTTACTACGTCGAGCGCAGGGGCTCCGGCGACAAGTGGGGGTACGAGGACAGCGGCACGAGCGTCGCCCATTTCGCGCTCGCGGACGACACCGGCCAGTGCGTGGTCTCCCCCGAGGGCGCGGAGGTCCTCTCCAACCGCAAGCAGACTTGGACGCAGGGCGACTACCGCTACACCGAGTGGCTGCTGCTGCCCAAGGGGATGCTCTACGCGATCGGGGAATTCTCCACGCAGGGCGGCGCCGAGGCGGAGCTCGACGAGCGCGCCGATGTCAGCGCGATGCTCTCCGACTGGAAGCAGGACCAGGCAACGCTCCTCGAGCGCTTCGACCTCAACCGCGATGGGAGGCTCGACCTCAAGGAATGGGAGCTCGCCCGGCTGCGGGCGCGGCGCGAGGTGCGGAAAAAGCACGCCGAGATCCGCGCGCGCGACGGCGTGCACATCCTGAGGAAGCCCGCCGACGGGCGACTGTTCCTGCTCGCGAACGAGCTGCCCGACAAGCTGGGGCGCCGCTTCGCCTTCTGGAGCGCGGCGCACCTCATCGTCTTCTTCGGCGCGGGGATCGGCTCGTTCCTGCTCTTCGTCTGACCGGCAGAAACATCAGCCGCCATGACGCCAAGAACGCCAAGAAACGCCAAGGAGACTCAGGATTCGGGATTCAGGATTCAGCGCCTGGGACTCGTTCTTGTTCGCATCACAAAAGTGCCGAAATTGGCGCCAGACGCGAAGCAAACCGCAGTCAGGTTGGACACCTGACGAGGATTTGCGACAAAGTATGGCGTCAATTGTCGGCATCTTTTGTTCAGCGAATTAGCGACTCGGGACACTAGTCCCGAGCCCCGTCTTTCTCCGTTCACGGTTCTCCGTTCACCATCTACCATTTACCATTTACCATTTGCCATTCGCGATTCACCGAATCAATTCATGATGCGCGAACACCACGTCCTGTGCCTGAGCACCAAGGGGTTCCACCGCATGCACTACGTGGAATGGGGCGATCCCGCCTGCGAGAGCGTGGTGATCTGCGTGCACGGGCTCACGCGCAACGGCCGCGACTTCGATTTTCTGGCGCAGGCGCTGTTGCCCGAGTTCCGCGTGGTGTGCCCGGACGTCGTTGGCCGCGGCAAGAGCGACTGGCTCTACGCCAAGGAGGAATACGGCTATCCGCAATACTGCGCCGATATGACGGCATTGATCGCGCGCGTGACGGCAAGACCGGACTCAGGCAGGCTGCTGGGCCGGCTTGCGCGCTGGCTCGGGCGTATCTCCGGTAAAGCAAAGCGCATCTGCTGGGTCGGCACCTCGATGGGCGGCATCATCGGCATGCTGCTCGCCTCGCGCCCCAACTCGCCGATCGTGAAGCTCGTGCTGAACGACGTGGGAACCGTGGTGCCCAAGGCCGCGCTCGAGCGTATCGCCACCTACGTCGGCAAGGACCCGCGTTTCAAGACCTTCGAAGAGTTGGAAGGCTACGTGCGCATGGTTTCAGCTCCGTTCGGTCCGCTCACCGACGAGCAGTGGCGCCACCTGACGCTGCACGGGGCGAAACAGCACGAGGACGGTTCATGGGGCATGTGCTACGACCCCGACATCGCCCTTCCTTTCCGCAAAGGGCCTCTCGCCGACGTGGACCTGTGGCAGTTCTGGGACGCGGTCGCCTGCCCCACCCTGCTGCTGCGCGGCGCGCAATCAGACTTGCTTCTGAAGGACATCGCCGCCCAGATGACGCAGCGCGGACCGAAGCCCAGGCTGATCGAGTTCGAAGGCGTCGGCCACGCGCCGATGCTGATGGCCGCGGACCAGATCAAGGTCGTGCGGGATTTCCTGCTGGCCCCGGCATAGCTCGGTCGCCGGCCGCGCATCCTCCCCGGTTGCCGGTCAGACGCCGGCAGTCGGGCGCAGGCACTGCCTCGTTTCTCGCCCTGCCGACGGCAAAACCATGCCGTTAACGATAGCTCAATTCGTTATTTGGAAATTGCGAAATATTCTTTGACGATATATTGAAACTCGCAAGCCGGGGCAGTAAGTTGAAATTCAGTTCGCAACCCCACGAAACGAGTACCGGGATGAGTGTCAAACACGGCTGCATCTGTACGATGTCCGCCCCCTGAAACAGGGGCCGGAACTTCAGGTTACTCTCCACCGAGTCTTGGCGACACTACCAGGGAGGTTAAACGACGCTAAAAACGACACGGCGATAGCAACATTCGCGCAGCCTGTGCCAGGCGATCAATAAAGCCCCCCTCCGGCCGGGTCGGCAACGGGTGGAGTCCACCAGATGTATCCGGCACGGGAATTCGTCACCTGCTCGATCCGCATATGAAGCGCGAAAAGATCACGGTCCCGGTTACGCTGCTCAACGCAGACGTAACCCAGATGTCGGAAAAGGAGCGGCTCAAAGCGCGCAGCGAGGGGCTGTTCTACATCACCGACGGCGATCAGAAAAAACCGTTCGCGGCCGAACTCGACGCGCTCGCCGCGGAGGAGATTGAAACCATCTCCGGCGCCGCCGATGCAATCGCCAAGCATTTCGGCATCTACAAGCAGCGCGAGCGCGATGCGAGCGGCGGCAAGACCGGCGACTACATCTTCATGGTGCGCGTCAAGAATCCCGCCGGCGGCGAGCTCACCGCTGCGCAGTGGGCGGGGCTCGATGAAGCCGCGGAACGCTTCGCCGACAAAACGCTGCGGCTGACTTCGCGCGAAGGCATCCAGTTTCACTTCGTCTACGGCGGCGACCTCGCGGCGCTGATCCGGCACCTCAACGCCGGGTACCGCGACTGCGGCTGCCGCCTGACCACGCTGGGCGCGTGCGGGGACGTGAACCGCAACACCATGTGCAGCCCGATCGACGACCTCGACGCCGATCTTCCGCTCGACTCGCGCAGCCTGGCGCACGCCATTGCGCGGGAACTCGCACCGCGCAGCTCCGCCTATGCCCAGATTTTCCTGTCCGATGAGGAAGGGCGCACCGTCGCGCCGCTTAACGCGGAAGAGCCGATCTACGGCACGCAGTACCTGCCCCGCAAATTCAAGGTCGGGATTGCCCACCCGCGCGACAACTCCATTGATCTCCTCACGCAGGACGTCGGCTTCCTGCCCGTGGTGAACGGCAAGCTCGCCGACCACTACGACCTCTACACCGGCGGCGGGCTCGGCACCACCCACAATCTCCTGGAAACCCAGCAGCTACTGGGGCTGTATCTCGGCAGGGTGCCGCGCGAGCAGGTCGTAGCCACGGTGCGCGCGATCGCGATCCTGCAAAAGGAGCACGGCGAGCGCAAGAACCGCCGCCAGGCGCGCTGGAAATACACCTTGCGGCGGCTCGGCGTGGACCCGGTGAAGGCCGCGCTGCGCGAGCGCTTCGGCATCCGGCTCGCCGATGCCGAGCCGCAGCCGATTCCCGAGGTGCGGTATCACCACGGCTGGCACCCCGAAGCCGGCGATCACGGACACTATTACTATGGTCTGCCGGTGGAAAACGGCCGGCTGCGGAACGTTGGAACCGCACAGGTGCGCACCGCGGTGCGCCGAATCGTGGAGGAACTCGATCTCGGCGTGCGCGTCACGCCAAACCAGGACTTGCTGCTATGCCATATTCCCACCGACCGCCGCGGGTGGGTCGAGCAGGTGCTGAAAGAGCATGGGGTCAACCGGCCCGAGGACATCTCGAGTGTGCGCAAGCTCGCGATGGCATGCCCGGCCAAGCCGACCTGCGGGCTCGCGATGACCGAGGCGGAGCGGATTCTGCCCTATTACGTCCGTGCGCTGGAGGAAGCCGGCTTGGGCGAGGTGGATGTGATCATCCGCATGGCGGGCTGCCCCAATGTTTGCTCGCGCCCTCCCACCGCCGAGATCGGCATCTACGGTTACGGCAAGAACGACTACGTGATCCAGGTCGGCGGCGCGCGCGACGGCACCCGGCTCGCGAAAATCCTCTATGAACGCGCGCCCGGCGAGCAGATGGTCGCTATCCTGAAGGGCCTCGTTCAGGCGATACGCGACAGCAATCCGGAGGGCTTGCCGGCCGGCGAGTTCCTCTATCACACGCCAACCGAACGATTGCGTGAGCTAATCGGTGTTTGTTCTCCGTGATCTCTGTGTCTCTGTGGTGAACCTCAGCGCCGGCCCGAGACCGAGATCGCCTTGCGGATGAAAGCCTTCTTCTCGGCGGGGTCCTTGATCTCGTCGGCAATCAGGAGGTAGAGCTCCGCCTCGTCACGCGACTGCGCCGCGGCGCGCTTCACCACCACTCTTGCGATCGCGCCGATGTACTGCGCGAGCGCGGTTTCAGCCCTGTGCAGCGTATCGGCGGAGAATTTCTGCGAAACCGGGGCCTCCTGTTGCGGGCCCGTCTGGGTACGCCCCGTGGGCGGGCCCGACTTCTCGGCGGCGGCGAACTTCCTGCCGAACGCAGCGCGCTCCTTCTCGTCGCCGATCTCGCCCGCGACCGATGCGGCGAGGGCGCCGATCGAGGCGGCGTTCCTGACGGCGCTGCGCACAACCACCGCTGCAATCGGGCCGATGTGGCGCGCGAGCTCGGCCTCGACGCGCTTCACCTGCTCGCGGTCGAGCACGACACCGATGAGTCCGGTGTCGCCGCCCGCGCGCGTGCGCTCGCTGACGATCGTCGGCGCATCGCCCTCCGCGAGCCGCGCCGTGCGCTCGATCCGGTCCGACTGTGCGCCGGCCCCGAACAGCGCCTGCCGGAAATCCGGAACGCTCTGGGGCCGCTCATCTTCGTGGGGCTTCAGCGCCCAATCGATCGCCGCCAGTACCTCCGTGCCGTATACGCGCTGATCCGCCGCCTGCACAGCGGCAGGCATGATGTCCTGTCGCACGCGTGCGGCCGCTTCCACCGGCCTGTTGCCGGTCACCATCCAGTAGAGCACTCCGCCGAAGGCGTAAAGATCGCTCCACGGCCCCTGCTTGCCGTGCGAGTAGCACTGCTCGAACGGGGCGTAGCCCGGCGACACCACCGCCGTCATCTCCTGCTTGCCGCTCATGAGCTGCCGCGCGGAGCCGAAATCGAGCAGCACAGGCGACCCGTCATGGCGGATGAAGATGTTGGCGGGCTTGATGTCCCGGTGCAGAAACCCTGCCTCGTGGACCACCTCGAGCCCGTCGAGCAGCGGCGCGGCGATTCCGAGCAGCGCCGCTCGCGACAGCGGCCGGCGCGCGGCGATCCACTCGTGCAGGGGCTGGCCTTCGACGAACTCCATCACCATGTAGGCGGTGCAGTTCGCCTCGAAGAAGCGCATCACGCGCACGATGCTCGGGTGCCTGAACGATGCGAGCGTGCGCGCTTCGTCGAGAAAGCGCTGCAGCCCCCACTGCAGGGATTCAGTCGTGGCGGTCGTTTTCGGCTGCACGGTGTTGTCGCCGCCCCGTGAGGCGTAGTCGCTCGGCAAGTACTCCTTGAGGGCGACCATTAGCCTGAGGTTGGTGTCTGTTGCGAGGTAGGTCATCCCGAAGCCGCCTGCGCCCAGGACCGACTCGACGCGGTACTCGTGCAGCGCGTAGCCGTGAGGGAGTGCGTTGGACGCTTCAGACATGGCCTAGCAATCCGTAAGGGCGTCAGAGCGTGAGGGCGTGAGAGCGAAAAATTCCGTGAGGGCGTCAGGGCGTGAGCGCGAGAACTTGAAATTCCACTTCCGATCTCCCGATCTGACGATCTCCCGTCTTCTCGATTTTTCGATCTCCCGATTTCCCGATCTCACGATCTCCCGGGTGTCTCGAGTCGCGACCCACGAATTACGACTCACTTCTTTTCTATCAGCTCGATCGCCTTCTCCAGGCTGCGGCGCATGCGGTTGAAGGATTTCGCGAGCAGCGCCACCTCGTCCCTGCCCGACTCCTCGAACTCGGGGATCTCCATGTTGCCGGTGGAAACCTGGTCCGCCGCCTCCGACATGCGCGTGATCGGCCTCACGATCAGCACGCTCATCATGATATTGAGGATGATGAACAGCACGACGAAGACCAGCGTGAGCGAGACCAGGAAGGCGTAGAACGCGCGGTTCGCGCTCTCGGTCGGCAGCAACATCGGCACCGAGACGATCTGCGCGCCGACCACCTCCATGTGCCTCCAGCCGAAGCCGTTGTTCGGCCCGTAGATCTTCACCATCGCGGGCGGCGCCGCGGCGGCCGTGCTATGGCAGGCGAGGCAGGCCTTGTCCTTGACCTGGAACGGCCGCGCGAGGTAAAGCGAAGGCCCCGTCGCGGTCATGCGCACACCGGAGATTTCCGATCGGCTGGGATCGCCGCGGAAACCGCTGACGAGGTCGACCTCCCACTCCACGGCGCGGTTATTCGGGTTGGTGGGATTCAACACGGCTTCCTTGTACCCGTAGCCCGGGTATTTCCTCAGCAGCGATTTCATGATCTCGATCGCCGAATACGCCGGCACGCTCTGCGGGTGGAAGACCTCCTCGCTGTACGGGATCAACGGCCGGATCTGCGCGTTGGTGTAGCCGTTCATTGAAAGCGCCACATCCATCATCAGGCCCGCGTCGCGCAGCACCTCCTCGCGCGCTTTCCTGTGGAGCAGCTCATACGAATCGTAGCCGGCAATGGCGAGCCCTAGCAAGAACACCGCCACCAGCACGAGGTTGAATTTGAGCCGGAGTCCCATGGTCACCCCTTTGTCATGTCGCTGAGCATCTGCGGCTTAATCAGATTTTCGATCTTCACTTGGACGGCGCTCCGCCCGGCGCGCCCCGGGAATTGCGCTGCCAGTAGGCCTGCAGCTCGACGACGGTGACGCGCCCGTCGCGGTCGGCGTCGATCTCGGAGAACTTGTCGGCGAGGTGCGGGAGGTTCTGCGCGAGCTCCTCGCGGGTGAGTCCCGCACCGAGGCCGTTCTGCGCGCCGGCGACGCGTGCCTCGAGCCCCCCGGCCGCCGGCGCGGCCACGGGCCGCGCCGGCTGACCGGGCTGGAGCAAGGGCTTGGCGCGCGGCGCGCGCTGCTGTTCGGCGCGCTGCTTCACGATATCCGCCCCCTCCATGAACAGGAAAAACGTGACGATGCCGAGGGCCATCCATACGTACTTTCTCGTACGGTCAGGTTCGGCCTCCGCCCCCGCAGCGGCCGTTTCCGGTGTCGCCGTCGCCGCTCGCGCTTGCTGGCTGCGCAGCAACGCGCCGCGCCACTGATTCACGTTCTGCGGCCGCCGTTTCTCCTCCAGGGCAAGCCCCCACTGGATCGCCGCGAGGAACTGCGGGCTGTAGCGCTCCCGTACGGCGGCGAGCTTTTTTCCGGCACCGTCGATCCGCAGCCGGCTCGGCGCCTCGGGGGGATTGTCCCCGGTCACGGCGCGGTAAAGGACGGCCGCCAGCGAATAAATGTCCGTCCACGGTCCCGGCTGGCCGGTGCTGAGGTACAGCTCGACCGGCGCGTAGCCGGGGGTCAGGATGGCGATGACATCGCGCACCGCGTCGCGGACGGCGAGGCGCGCCGAGCCGAAATCGAGCAGCACCGACGTGCCGTCCGTGCGGATGAAGATGTTGCTGGGCTTGATGTCGCGGTGCAGGAATCCGGCGGCGTGGACCGCTTCCAGCCCGTCGAGCAGCGGCGTGATCATCGCCTTGAGGTGG
The DNA here is from genome assembly GCA_016183675.1 of Betaproteobacteria bacterium. Taxonomy (GTDB): domain Bacteria; phylum Pseudomonadota; class Gammaproteobacteria; order Burkholderiales; family SG8-41; genus SG8-41. Next base: position 551 of record JACPEF010000219.1, on the reverse strand, counting down.
GCTTCCTCCGGCTGCGGCACTTTTTTCAGGAACTGGTTGAAAGAATGTCCCTTCTCGTAATCCATCACCATGTAGGCGGTGCCGTTGGCCTCGAAATAACGGCTGACCCGCACGATGTTGGGATGGCTGAACCTGGCGAGCGTGCGCGCCTCCACCAGGAACTGCTCCAGCCCGCTCCGGTAGTTGTAGGCGGTGTCGGTATTGACCGGCACGACGCTGCCGTCGAGCGCCCGCAGCCCGAGATCGGCGGGCAGGTATTCCTTGATCGCGACGTCCTTCTCGAGGTGCGTGTCCCGGGCGAGATAGGTGACGCCGAACCCGCCCGCGCCGAGGACCGACTCGAGGCGGTACTCGGCGAGCCTGGTCTGCGCCGGCAGCGCGTACTGCTGGACGGTGGGATCAGCCATTAACTTAGAGCCCCTAACATAATGAAACGCGCGATGCGCTGTCACGATTTTGGCTCAGGGCGCGAAGCGAGCCGCCGCCAATATCGGGAATATTGGCAAGGCGAGCGACAAAGCCATGGGCCAAAACTCGTGCCAGCCCCTGGA
>JACPEF010000218.1 GCA_016183675.1 Betaproteobacteria bacterium | reverse complement strand
GTGCCGCCGCCCAGGTCGTAGACCGCGATCTTGCGGTCCTTCTTCTCCTGCTTGTCGAGGCCGAACGCGAGCGCGGCCGCGGTCGGCTCGTTGATGATGCGCTTGACGTCGAGGCCCGCGATGCGGCCGGCGTCCTTGGTCGCCTGGCGCTGCGAGTCATTGAAGTACGCCGGCACCGTGATCACCGCTTCGCTGACGGGCTCGCCGAGGTAGTCCTCGGCGGTCTTCTTCATCTTCATCAGCACCTGCGCCGAGATTTCGGGCGGCGCCATCTTCTTGCCGCGCACCTCGACCCAGGCGTCGTTGTTGGTGGCGTCCACGATCCTGTACGGCACCACCTTGATCGCTTTTTGCACCTCGGCGTCCTGGAAGCGGCGGCCGATCAGCCGCTTCACCGCGTAGAGCGTGTTCTTGGGGTTGGTGACCGCCTGGCGCTTCGCCGGCGCGCCCGTGAGGATTTCGCTGTCGTCCATGTATGCGACGATCGAGGGCGTGGTGCGCGCGCCCTCGGAGTTTTCGATCACCTTGGGCTGGCCGTTTTCCATCACCGCCACGCACGAGTTGGTCGTGCCCAGGTCTATGCCGATGATCTTAGCCATGTTTCTACCTCATTGGGTTTCCTGAAAATTTGGTCACTGATCGGGATATGGGGATCAACCCCGGACTTTCAACCGTCAGCTGCCCCGTGCCTTCGCCACCGTCACCAGCGCGGGGCGGATCACCCGTTCGTGCAGCAGGTACCCCTTCCGCAGCACCTGCACCACGGTGCCGGGCTCGGCATCGGACTCCACCGTGCCGATCGCCTGGTGGCGGTGCGGGTCGAATTTCTGGCCGAGCGGGTCGCTCTCGGTGACGCTGAAACGCTCGAACACGCTCTTGAGCTGTTTCAGGGTGAGCTCCACGCCGCCCATCATGCTTTCTGCGGAGCGATTCTCCACGGCGAGCGCGGCCTCCAGGCTGTCCTTGACCGCGAGCAGCTCGGCGGCGAAGGTCTCGACCGCGAATCGGTGGGCGCTGGCGATCTCGGCCTGCGCGCGCTTGCGGATGTTGTCGGCCTCGGCCCTGGCGCGCAGCCAGGCGTCGTGATGCTCCTGGGCCGCCAGCTCCGCCCGCCTGAGCAATTCCTCGAGGCTGGGCATCGTTTCCGGAGCGGGCGCCGGTGCGGCTGTCGGCTCGGCCTCGGGCGCGGCGGGCCGTAGGGTCAGTTCGCCCGCCGTGGTCTCGGTCTGGTTTTCGGTGGCCGTGCTGTTTTCGCGCCTTTCGCGCATCGTTCTCTCCGTTTAATTTTTTGAACATTGGGCCCGACGGGCGAAATTCAAGGGCTGTTTCCCCGCTGGCGGGCACTACGGGCGCGCAAATCTGAGGAGGAACGACAAGCGTTACTGGAACGCGTGCGTCGGATGATCAGCGGGGAAGGGATGAGGGATGAAGGATGAGGCAACGACCGACCCCACGAGCCGCATTTACCTGTATTTCCCTCCGCCCTCAGCCCTCCGCCCTCATCCCTTACGACTTCGCGCCCATGGCAAGGGCGCGAAGTCGTGACATCTCCTGCTCCTCGTTGGAGGTCCTGCCGTCCCAGCCGAGCAGGTTGTCCACCACGATTTCGGTGAGCGCGTGGATCCAGTCATCGCGCTCGTTCAAGCAGGGAATGTGGTGGAACTCGCGGCCGCCCGCCTTGAGAAACGTCGCCTTGCCCTCGATCGCGATCTCTTCGAGCGTTTCCAGGCAGTCGGCTACGAAGCCCGGACAGATCACGTCCACGCGGCCGAGCTTCTGCCTTCCCATCTCCTCGAGCACCTCGGCCGTATAGGGCTTCAGCCACTCGGCGCGGCCGAAGCGCGACTGGAACGTGATCCGGCACTGCTCCGGCTTCAGCGACAGCGCTTCGGCCAGCAGCCGCCCCGTTTTCTGGCATTCGCAGTGGTAGGGATCGCCCTTGTCGAGGGTGGCGCGCGGCACGCCGTGAAAGCTCATCAGCAGCACGTCGGGGCGGTGGTTCCTCATCCAGTAGTCGCGCACGCTCTGCGCCAGCGCCGCGATGTAGCCCGCATGATCGTGGAAATGCCGCACCGTGCGCACCGCCGGCTGGTTGCGCATGTTTTCCAGGCATTGGAAAGCCGCGTCCAAGGCGGTGGCGGTCGTGCTGGCGGAATACTGCGGGTAGAGCGGCACCAGCAGGATGCGGTCGCAGTGGTGGGCTTTCATCTCGCCGATCCGGTCCGGGATCGAGGGCGATCCGTAGCGCATCGCGTAGTCCACCACGAGCGGCAGCTGCTTCGCGCGCTCACCGAGGTAGCCGCGCAGCAGCCTCGTCTGGCGGTCCGTGTGCACCTTGAGCGGCGAGCCCTCGCTCATCCACACCTGGGCGTAGCGCTGCGCGGAGGCCGTGGGCCGCGTCGCGAGCACGAAAAGGTTCAGTATCGGCCACCACACCAGGCGCGGAATTTCGACCACCCTCGGATCGGACAGGAATTCCTTCAGGTACGTGCGCACGGCGGCGGGGGTCGGCGCCCCCGGCGTGCCGAGGTTGATCAGCAATACCCCGATCCTGGAATCGGTGCCGTGCGAGAAAGGCGGTTCCGGGTTCAAGGTTCAGGGTTCAAGGTTCAAAGTTCAAGGTTTAAGGTTCAGGGTTCCGGGTTAACCCCTGCGTGCGGAAATCACGGGATGTCAACTCGGAACACGGAACTCAGCGTTGCGCGAGCGCGCTGGAGAGCAGTTTCGCCGTGATGTCCACGATGGGGATCACCCGCTCGTAGGCCATGCGCGTGGGGCCGATCACGCCCACCGTGCCCACCACCTGGCCGTCCACCTCGTAGGGGGCGGTGATGACGCTGCACTCGTCGAGCGGCGCGACCCCGGACTCGCCGCCGATGAAGATCTGCACGCCCTGGGCGCGGCTCGAGATGTCGAGCAGCTGCAGCAGCCCGGTCTTGCGGTCGAACAGCTCGAAAAGCCTCCTCAGGTTGTTCATGTTGGAGGAGAGGTCCAGCGAGTCGAGCAGGTTGGCTTCGCCCGAGATCACCACCTCTTCCGCCGACTCGCTCACCGCCCGGCTGCCCGCGTCCAGCGCCGCGGTCATCAGCCGCGTCATGTCCTCGGTGAGCTGCTTGAGCTCGGCATGGATGCGCCGCCGGATCTCGTCGAACGTGAGGCCGGCGTAATGCTGGTTGAGGATGCTGGCCGCCTCGGTGAGCTCGGCGGGCGTGTAGCGCTTCTCCGTCAGCAGGATCCGGTTCTGCACGTCGCCTTCGGGCGTGACGATGATGAGCAGGATGCGCGAGTCCGAGAGCCTGAGGAACTCGATGTGCCGGAAGCCGGCGTTGCGGCGCGGCGTCATCACCACGCCGGCGAAGTGGGTGAGCTCGGACAGCAGCTGCGAGGCCGAAGTGACCAGTTTCTGCGTGCTTTCGGTGTGCAGCTGCACCTCGAGCTGGTGGATTTCCACGCGGTCGAGCGGCTTGATCGTGAGCAGCGTGTCCACGAAGAAGCGGTAGCCCCGGGCGGTGGGCACGCGCCCGGCCGAGGTGTGGGGACTTGCGATGAAGCCCATGTCCTCGAGGTCGGCCATGACGTTGCGGATGCTCGCGGGGCTCAGGTCCAGCCCGGAGTACCTTGACAGCGCGCGCGAGCCCACCGGCTGGCCTTCGACGATGTAGCGCTCGACCAGCGTCTTGAGCAGGATCTGGGCGCGCTCGTTCAGCGCGGGCGTGTCGGCCGGCATGGAGTTATTCTAGCCACAGTAGGGTGAACGGTAAACGGTGAACGGTAAACGGTAAGCGGCGAACCGGAAACGGTTTTTGCCGGCACGGATCACGGATCACGGTTCACTGTTCACCGTTCACGGCATTATGGTTTAATGCAGCCATGAAACCGCCCTTCAAAACCGTCGCGCTGGTCGGCAAGTACAAGAGCCCGGAAATCGCCGAGCCCTTGCTCAAGCTCGCCCAGTTCCTGGAGCGGCGCAAGGTGAAGGTCCTGATCGACCGGCTGACGGCCTCCCATCTCGCCGGCAACAAGTATCCCGTGCTGCCGCTCGAGGAGCTCGGTGAGAAGGCCGATCTCGCCGTCGTCATCGGCGGCGACGGGACCATGCTCAACATCGCGCGCACCTTCGCGCCGTACGACGTCGCGCTCGTCGGGGTGAACCAGGGGCGGCTCGGCTTTCTCACCGACATTTCGGTGGACACGATGTTCGACACCATCGGCGACATCCTCGACGGCAAGTTCATGGCCGAGGCCCGCATGCTGCTCGAGGGGGAGGTGGACCGCGGCGGAGAGAAGGTGTTCGAAGTCCTCGCGTTCAACGACGTGATCGTGAGCAAGGGCGCCAAGGGGAGCATGCTCGATCTCGAAGTGCGCATAGACGGCCAGTTCATCTACAACCAGCGCGCCGATGGCCTGATCGTGGCGACCCCTACCGGTTCGACCGCATACGCGCTCTCTTCGGGCGGGCCGATCGTGCACCCGTCGCTGTCGGTCATCGCCCTGGTGCCCGTGTCCCCGCACACGCTTTCCAACCGCCCGATCGTGATCAGCAGCGACTGCACCGTGGAGATCGTTGTCCACAGCGCCCCCGATCCGCGCGTGCACTTCGACAGCCACTCGCACTTCGACCTGCGCGAGGGCGACCGCGTGGTGGTGCGGCGCTATCCGCACGCGATCAGCCTGCTGCACCCGGTCGGGCACAGCTATTACGGCATGTTGCGCGAGAAGCTCAACTGGAACATAGAATAGGGAACGGGGAATAGGGAATAGGAAATCGGATAAACCCGCCGCGCCGTGGGCTTTTCACTATTTCCCATTTCCCATTTCCGCCTTGGCCGTGCTTCGTAGCCTGAGCATCCGCGACTTCGTGATCGTGGACCGTATGGAACTGGAGTTTTCCTCCGGGTTCACCGTGCTCACGGGGGAAACCGGGGCGGGCAAATCCATCCTGATCGACGCGCTCGCGATGGTGCTCGGCGAGCGGGCCGACGCGATCGTCGTGCGCGGCGGGGCCGAGCGGGCGGACATCAGCGCCGAGTTCGACGCGGGCGGACCGAAGCATGTTGCGCGCTGGCTCGTCGAGAACGATCTCGCGGGCGACGAGGACGCATGCCTGATGCGGCGCGTGATCGAGTCCTCGGGCCGCTCGCGCGGCTTCATCAACGGGCGGCCGGCGACGCTCGCGCAGCTGCGCGAAGCGGGCGAGTTCCTGGTGGACATCCACGGCCAGCACGAGCACCAGTCGCTCGCGCGCCCGGCGGCGCAACGCGAGCTGCTCGATGCCTACGGCGGCCTGTCGCAATCCTCGGCAAGCGTGGCGGAGCGCTATCGCGCGTGGCAGCAGCGCCGCGAGAGCCGCATCGCGTTCGAGACCAACGCCGCCGCGTTCGCCGCCGAGCGCGAGCAACTCGAGTGGCAGGTGCGCGAGCTCGAGGCGCTCAAATTCATGCCCGATGAGTGGCGGGAGCTTGCGACGGAGCACGCCCGGCTCGCGCACGCCGCAAGCCTGATCGAAGCGGCGCAGCTCGGCATCGAGGCGATTTCCGAGGGCGACAATTCCAGCCTCGCGCAGTTGAACGCCGTCATCAGCAGGTTGAACAGCCTGATCGAGTTCGACCCCGGGCTGCGCGAGATGCTGGACCTTCTGGAGCCGGCGCAGATCCAGCTGCAGGAGGCGGTGTACAACCTGCGCCGCTACGGCGAGCGCCTCGAGCTCGATCCGGGGCGGCTGCGCGAGGTCGAGCAGCGCCTGGATGCGATTCACTCCGCCGCGCGCAAGTACCGCGTTCCTCCCGAGGCGCTGCCGGACAAGCTCGTTGCGGGGAGAACGAGGCTGCAGGAGCTGGGTGAGGGCGGCGATGTCGAGGCACTGCGCAGGCTGGAGGAACAGGCGCACGCTGCGTCCATGGCCGAGGCGAAGAAGCTCTCTGGTGCGCGCAAGAAGACCGCTGGGAAGCTCTCGGAGCAGGTGACCGAGGCGATGCAGGCGCTCGCCATGGCGGGCGGCAGATTCGAGGTCGCGTTCGACACGCTGCCGGAGGTGACGGCGCACGGACTGGAGAACGTCGAGTTCCTCGTGTCCGCCCACAAGGGCATGGCGCCGCAGCCGCTTGCGAAGGTCGCCTCGGGCGGCGAGCTCTCGCGCCTGAGCCTTGCGGTCCAGGGCGTTACCACCCAGGTGGCGCAGGTGCCCACCCTCATCTTCGACGAAGTGGACGCCGGCATCGGCGGGCGCGTGGCGGAAATCGTCGGAAAAATGCTCAAGCAGCTCGGAGGCAAGCACCAGGTGATGTGCATCACCCACCTGCCGCAGGTCGCGGCGTCAGCCGACCAGCAGTGGCAGGTCACGAAGAGCACCGCGAATGGGAAGGTGCTCTCCAAGGTGACGGTGCTGGACGGGGCTCAGCGCGTGGAGGAGATCGCGCGCATGCTGGGCGGCGTCAAGATCACCGAAACCACGCGCAAGCATGCGGCGGAGATGCTTAAGAGCAGCGGGGCTCGGGACTAGGGGCTAGCAGCCTGTCGGACTTAAGAGTCCGTACAGGCTGCTAACAGCAAAACCGGCCGAGAATCCGGATGGAAGACCCCCTGAAGCGGTCGGGCGTGAGGAAAAGTGAGTCGAATTCGCATGTTTGTCATCCTTTTTCGCCCTTTTCCCTGCGGCCGGTTTTGCATCAGGAGTTGGTCGCACTCAAGTCCGACAAACTCCTAGGGGCTCGAACCGAAAAAGGGCCAACCGGCGATATTGGCCACGACCTCGGAGGCACGAATCATTATCAAGATCTCCGTGGCTAGACTCCCGCGCTCCTGATCTTATCGGCGTCCGACCCTCACCCCCGCCCCTCTCCCGAGCGGAGAGGGGAGGCTCGAGCTTGCCCTTCTCCTTGGGGAGAAGGGGAAGGGATGAGGGATGGGCGTTCATCCCGTTCCAATGACCTCCGCCAACTCCTAACGATTGATAGTCCGCGACACGCCTGGAAGACGGACATTGGAACGGGATTCATCGGCGGCGAGGAAGAGCAATGATGAATGCTGAATGATGAGTGCAGAATGAAAGACCACGCCCGATTCTGCCGTTAGCCTTATCTGTGTGTATCTGTGTTTATCTGTGGCTCAATAGGTCTTGAGTATCATCTGTGTTTATCTGCGTGTATCTGCGGCTCAATAGGTCTTGAGTATCATCTGTGTTTATCTGCGTGTATCTGCGGCTAATCTTGTTTTGGATTTGATCGCATGAGCGGGCCGCTCGCCGGCGTCCGGATCGTCGATCTCACGACGGTGGTGATGGGGCCGTTCGCGACCCAGATCCTCGCCGACCTCGGGGCCGACGTCGTCAAGGTCGAGCCGCCGGAAGGCGACGTGCTGCGCCACATCGCGCCGATGAAGCACCCGGGCATGGGGCACATCTTCCTGCACCACAACCGCAACAAGCGCTCGATCGTGCTCGATCTCAAGCAGGCGGCCGGCCGCGAGGCGCTGCTGCGGCTCGCGCGGACCGCCGACGTCCTGATCTACAACGTGCGCCCGCAGGCGATGCGGCGACTGCGGCTCACCTACGAGGACGTGTCCGCCGTCAACCCGCGCATCATTTATGTCGGCGCGTACGGCTACAGCCAGGGCGGCCGGTACGCGGCGCAGCCCGCCTACGACGACCTGATCCAGGGAATGGCGGCGCTGCCCTCGATCCTGCATGACGCGGGCGCGGACCGGCCGCGCTACGTGCCGACTGCGATCGCCGACCGCATCACGGGCCTCGCCGCCGTCAACGCCGTCTCCGCTGCGCTGTACTTCCGCAGCCGCACCGGCAAGGGTCAGGCGGTCGAGGTGCCGATGTTCGAGACCCTCGCGCACATGGTGCTGGGCGATCACATGGGCGGGCGCACCTTCGAGCCGCCGACCGGCCCCGCCGGCTACGACCGCATGCTGGCGCCCCACCGCGCCCCGTACGCGACAACGGACGGGTACGTATGCGTGCTGATCTACAACGACAAGCATTGGCGAAAGTTCTTCGGCTTGATCGGCCGTGAGGAGATGTTCGACAACGATCCACGTTTCTCCAGCCAGGAAGCGCGCTCCCGCAACATCGCCCGCGTCTACGCGTTTGTCGCCGAGCAAATCGCGAAGCGCACCAGCGCCGAATGGCT
>JACPEF010000223.1:2000-3021 GCA_016183675.1 Betaproteobacteria bacterium | reverse complement strand
TCAAAGTTCAAGGTTTCAGGATTCTAGTTTTTAGTTTGCCGTTATCCGCGTTTATCTGCGGCTGAAAAAAAGATTCAGCGTTTTGTGTTCCGTGTGCTTCCGTGTGTTTCCGTGGCTGATTGGATTTTATCGGCGTCCATCGGCGTTCATCCCGTTCCAATGACCTCCGCAAACTCCTCATGATCGATGGTCCGCGACACACCTGGAAGACGGACATTGGAACGGGATTCATCGGCGGTTTCATCGGTGGTCACCTTGGCTCCGGCGCGCCGGCCTCCGCATAAACGCCCGGGCGTGATATCCGGAGGACGATGATTTCGATCGTCACCAGCGCGATCAGCCAGAGAGCCGCGTCGTAGGCGTCGAACCATTCTCCCTGCCACCACCAGACCAGGGCCAGCGCCCCCAGCCCGGCATAGAGCGTCGCCGCAACCGTTGCGAACCGTGCCCGGTGCCGCTCCACGGCGCCAGGATGACGCACCTCGATTTCCAGCAGCGCCACCACCGCGATCCAGAGCACGCTGTTGACGGCGTCGAGCCATTCGTTCTCGTAGACGTAGCCGATTGCCGCCGCGCCGACCGCCGCAGCGGCGGCCAACCGGGTGCCGTGGATGGCGACGGCGGCACCTCCTCCGCGAAAGCGGTCGCCAAAGCCGGTCTCGAGCTCGAAGAGCACCAGAAGAACCAGCCAGGCGGTTGCATCGAGGGCTTCGCTCAGCGTGCCGGTCGCGACGAACACTGCGCTGTTCCACGCGAGCAGCGCGAAAATCGCGGCCTTGAACCACCAGTACGCCCGCACGGCCGGACCAGGATTCACGATCCAGGATTCAGGATTCAGAGTCTTCCTCTGTGGAGCTGGCGGTTGAAAAATCAGGATCCGGGATACAGAGCAAATCTTGTCCTTGCTTTCCTCGGCGTCCTCTGCGGCGAGAGGTGGTCTTCGTTTTCCTTGGCGTTCTTGGCGTCTTGGCGGCTAATTCTTGGTGTTCGCGCCGTACCACTGCGGCAAAAGCGACCCTGC
>JACPEF010000223.1:0-1962 GCA_016183675.1 Betaproteobacteria bacterium | reverse complement strand
GAGCAGAATCGCGGCGAGCGCTCCCTGCGCGCTGGCGCGCTTCCAGTAGAGGCCGGCCGCGAGCGGCACGAACGCCGCCACCAGCGTGACCTTGTAGGCGCCCACCACCATCTGGTAGATGGTGGATTCGGTGTTGAGCGCGAACAGCGTCACGCCGGCGGCGAACGCGGCGACCACCGCGCGCATGGCCCACAGGAACTGGTGGTCGGTCAATTCCTTCCGGATGAGCTTCTTCAGGACGTTCTCGGTGAAGGTGACCGATGGCGCAAGCAGCGTCCCGCTGGCGGTGCTCATTACCGCGGAGAGCAATGCGCCGAAAAACATGATCTGGGCAGCGAGCGGCGCGTGACTGAGTATGAGCGTCGGCAGGATCTGCTGGGGGTCCTTGTCGATGAGCTCGCCGACCATCTTCGGGTCGATGAGGCTCGCGGAGTAGGCGAGGAAGATGGGAACGAACGCAAGGAGGAAGTAGATCACGCCGCCGAGCACCGAGCTGGCGACCGCGCTCCGTTCGGTGCGGGCCGAAGTGACGCGCTGGAACACGTCCTGCTGCGGGATCGACCCGAACATGAGGGTGATCCAGGCCCCGATGAAGGCCAGCACGTCGCGGGCCTCCAGCTCCGGCCAGAACTCGAGCTTGCTGGCGGCGTGCGCGTGGGAGACTACCGTGCCGACCCCTCCCGCCTTGTCGGCGATGATGAAGGCGATATAGAACAGGCCGACTACGATCACCAGCATCTGGACGAAGTTGGTCCAGGCGACGGAGAACATGCCGCCCCACAGCGTGTAAACCAGGACGACCGCCGCCCCGATCAGGATCCCCTGGCTCATGCCGACCGCGCCCGCCGTCACGACGTTGAAAACAAGCCCGATCACCACGATCTGGGCCGAGAGCCAGCCGAGGTAGGAGAAGGCGATGCACAGGCTCACCAGCACCTCGGAGGTCGCGTCATAGCGGATCCGGTAGTAGTCGCCGATGGTGAGCAGGTCCATGCGGTAGAGCCTGGCGGCGAATAACAGGCCGACCAGCAACAGGCACAGGCTGGACCCGAAGGGGTCGGCCACGATTCCCCGCAGGCCTTCCTTGATGAAGGTGGAGGAAATCCCGAGTACCGTCTCGGCACCGAACCAGGTGGCGGCCACCGTGGCGGTGACGACATAGAGCGGCAGCGTGCGCCCGGCCACCACGAAGTCCCTGGTGTTGTGTACGCGCAGGGCCGCGACGAGGCCGATGACGATCGAGAACACCAGGTACGCGATGACGAAAGTGAGCAGCATGGCAAACGGTATCCTCGGACTTACGACACAACGCGGGCGCCGCCCGGCGCAAACCCCCGCCGGCGCGCCAGATTATAGATTAACGAGGACGCGGCAGCGGGCGGTCAATACGGGCTTGCGCACGGCGGGCTTCAGCGCAGGCCGATGAGGAGCGCGGCGATTACCGCGAGCAGGGCCGCGATCAGCGCCAGCAGCCGCGTCTGCGCCTGCCTTTCGTGCAGGAGCTCCAGGGCCCCGGGGTCAGGCTGCGGCGATGGCTGGCGGGAAAGCGCCAGGTGCAGCAGCCGCGGCAGCTGCGGCAGGATGGTGCTCCAGTACGGCGTCTCCTGCTTCACGCGCTCGATGAAACCGCGCCAGCCCACCTGCTCCGCCATCCAGCGCTCGAGATAGGGCTTGGCGGTTGCCCAGAGGTCGAGGTCGGGGTCGAGCTCGCGGCCCAGGCCCTCGATGTTGAGCAGCGTTTTCTGCAGCAGCACGAGCTGCGGCTGCAACTCCATGTTGAAACGGCGCGAGGTCTGGAACAGCCGCAGCAGCAATCTGCCGAAAGAGATGTCCTTGAGCGGCTTGTCGAAGATCGGCTCGCACACCGCGCGGATCGCCGCCTCGAAATCGTCCAGGCGCGTGTCCTTCGGCGCCCAGCCCGACTCGATGTGCGCCTCCGCCACTCGCCGGTAGTCGCGGCGG
>JACPEF010000015.1 GCA_016183675.1 Betaproteobacteria bacterium | reverse complement strand
GATCTGCGTCATGCTGGGGATTTGTTCCAGCCCGTAGACGCAGATCTCGCCGCTCGGGAACGCGCAGAAGCGCTCGGATGGGCACTGCTTGAGAATCTGCTTTTCCACGCCGGGGCCGCAGCGCGCCCCGCCTCCCTTGAGAACCTGGATCGTTACCTCGGGATACTTGGAAATCTGCTCCGGCACGGGACACCTCCTCGCACGACGCGCTTAGAATCGAGAAAGCAGCCAGCGGCAACCGCCGCTGCATCCACATAAGCTTACGCCGTGATTCGGACCATGCAAGGCATTCACGACGTCCCGGAGCTGCGTCATCGCGCGCCGGTCTTTCGCGACCGGGCGCAGACGGGCGGGACGCTCGCCGGGACGCTGGCCGCGCAACCCGCGCTGCGGCGCGATCAAGCGCTTCGCGGTATGCGGACCTTGGCTTTCGCCGCGAGAAAATCGAAGTCGCAGCCGCGGTCGGCCTGCGTCACCGATTCGAGGTAGAGCTTGCGATAGCCGCGGCGGTCCTCCGGCCGCAAGGGTGGTTTCTTCCATTTTTTTCGGCGCGCTTTCAGCTCGGCCTCTGCCACCAGCAACTCCAGCTTGCGCGCCGGTACGTCGAGCCGGATGCGGTCGCCGTTCTTGACGAGCGCGAGCGGCCCGCCCGCGGCGGACTCCGGCGTGACGTGCAGGACGATGGCGCCGAAGGCGGTGCCGCTCATGCGCGCGTCCGAGATCCGCACCATGTCCTTGACGCCTTTCTGCGCGAGCTTTTTCGGGATCGGGATGTAGCCCGCTTCCGGCATGCCGGGCGCGCCCTTGGGGCCGGCGTTCTTCAAGCCCAGGACGTCGTCGGCCGCGACGTCGAGCTTGGGGTCGTCGATGCGGTTCGCAAGGTCTTCCAGCGATTCGAACACCACCGCCCTGCCCTCGTGCCGCATCAGTTTGTTATCCATCGCCGACTGCTTGATGATGGCGCCGCCGGGCGCGAGGTTGCCGCGCAGGAACGCGATGCCGCCTTCCTTGAAGATCGGGTTCCTGACCGGGCGCACCACCTTCTGCGGGAACGACGGCGGCGCGGCGGCGATGTTCTCTCCCAGCGTCCTGCCGGTCACGGTCAGCGCGTTGAGATTGAGCAGAGGCTTCAACTCTTTCAATATGGTCGCTGCCCCGCCCGCCTTATAAAGGTCCTCCATATAGTGCTGGCCGGTCGGCTTGAGATCGACCAGCACCGGAGTCTTGCGTCCCATGCGGTCGAAACCATGGAGGTTCACCGCGACGCCGAGCCGTCCGGCGACCGCCGCGAGATGCACGATGCCGTTGGTCGAGCCGCCGATCGCGAGCAGCATGGTGAGCGCGTTCTCGAACGCGGCCGGCGTCATGATCCTGCCGGGCGTCAGGCGCTCCTTCGCGATGCCCACCGCGCGCGCGCCGGTGGCTTCCGCGTTTCTCAAGCGCTCGGCCATCACCGCCGGAATGCAGGCACCGCCCGGCAACATCATGCCGAGCGCTTCCGAACAAAGTGCCATGGTGGAAGCCGTGCCCATCACCATGCAGGTGCCCGCGGAAGGACAGAGCTTCGCGTTGACCGCGTTGATCTCCTGTTCGTCCACATGGCCCGCGCGGAATTTGCCCCAGTAGCGGCGGCAGTCGGTGCAGGCGCCGAGCCGCTCGCCCTTGTGGTCCCCCGTGATCATCGGCCCGGTCACCATCAGGATCGCGGGCACGTTTGCGCTCGCAGCGCCCATCAGCAGCGCCGGCACGGTCTTGTCGCAGCCGCCGATCAGCACGCATGCGTCCACCGGCTGTGCGCGGATCATTTCCTCCGCATCCATCGCCATGAGGTTGCGCAGGTACATGCTGGTCGGATGCGTGAACGACTCGTGCAGCGAAATCGTCGGGAATTCGACCGGAAGGCCTCCGGCGAGCATCGCGCCGCGCTTCACCGCCTCGATCAGCTCCGGCACCGTGCGATGGCAGGCATTGAACCCGCTATAGGTATTGGTAATTCCGACGATGGGGCGTTTCAACGCATCGTCGGAATAGCCCATCGCCTTGATGAAGGCCTTGCGCAGGAAGAGCGAGAACGCCTCGTCGCCGTAGGCGGTGAGGTTCCTGCGCATGCCGGTTTTTCGGGTGGACATCGGTGCAGCCGGGCGCTCCGCGTGCCGGGACGATAGCGCATCCGCGCAATTGGATGCAACCGGCGCGCGGTGCGCCGTGGCGCCACTCGACGCATCCCGCGGAGCGAAGCCGCTCAGGATGTCCCGACCGCCCTCCGCCGCATCAGCATGAGAAGGACGAATAAAGGCCCGAACGCGGCCAGCAGGTGCTTGAGCGAGTGGCCGCTTATGGCCTGCGCGGTCAGCGCGAAGAGCTCGTGGTCATAGAACTCGGCAAGCTTGGCGAGGACGTAGAAGGCGAGCCCGTAAAGCAGATAGGAACGATGCGTGTGCTGGCCGGCGTATGCCACGAGCACGACGGGGATGGCGAGCAGCGGCACGCCCTGCACCCAGATATAGGGCCTGAGATCGTCCGTGTAATGCCACCAGGCGACGCTGGCCGCGCCCGCGAGCAGCGCCGGCACCAGCAGGACACGCTCGAGCCTTTCATCAACGTGCTCGCTGACCAGGGCGACAAAGATTCCCATGAACGCCAGCGTCATGGGCAAGCGGTCCCAGACCAGCGTCGCATTGTCCGGCGCCCAGTGATAATACCCGGAGCCGAAAAAGACGAGTGCCGTGCCGAGGAAGAGAGTGCCCCAGGACGCGGCCGCGCCCGCTTTCAGGTTCTTCAGGGAGAACCATAAGCCGGAAACGCCCACGACCAGGAACAGGACGTTCGACGCGACGTTGAGAAGATTCGGCACCCCGAAAAAGGCGCGGCGGTCGGCGAAGTCGTGATAGGAGGGGTCCTGCGGGATGGGGTCCGCCGCCAGCAGGGCCGCGAGAGGAAGCAGCGCGACGAGGACGAGCGCCAGCTCACGCCGGTGACGACCGATGCTGAACGCCTGACGTTCCATCACCGGGCCGTGCCCTCTACCCAACAGTCGAGGATCACGTCCTTCACCCATGCCTCGTCCGGTGCCAGCGTGCTGTGCTCGATACGGCCGGCTTCCTGCTGCGTGCTCCGCATCGCGTGCAGCTTGGATGTCCTCACGTTCGCATCCGCGATCTCGTAGCCGCAGCGTTCGTATCGTTCCTTCTCGATCGCGATTTCCTCGGGCCGCCCCGATGCAAACCAGATCCAATCGGCGGCAAAGCGTCTCGCCAACTGGTCGAGCTCGCGGTAGACGCCGCTGTCTATTTCCATCGGCGTATTTAACACTTCACGCTCGAATTGCCGTGAGGTGAGCGTGCCACGCCAGGCGAGCGCCCATTCCTGGCCGCCCTCGGTCGCGTGCAGCTCCACGGCGTCCGATTCCGGCTCGCGCCGCACCCGCAGCAGCGCATCGCGCGTGGCGGTCAGGGCGTAACCACGCCATTCCTCGCGCGCGGCGCGAAACAGCGTAAGCGCGAGCTCGAGCCTGCCGCTGCCCGCGACCGCCACGTAAACCGGATGGTCCTCGCCGGCGCGGGTCAAGATGCGCTCGCTGGTCTGCCCGGTGACACGGCCGTTGACGATGGTGGCGCTGCCGCGTTCGCCAGCCGCAACATTGACCCATTCGGCGGAAAAATTGAGACCGGGAAACTCCTGGGAGGCCTGCGCGAACACCGGGAACGGAACGCCGCCCTCGACCTTGAGGTCGTAGCAGAGCGCCCCGGCTCCGTGATGCTCGGTGGCTTCGTCTTTGGATTCGCGAGTCGTAAACCGGTCACCAATCACTGGTCACTGGTCACGCCTCTCAGACCTTGACCTTGGGGTTGAGGCTGTAGACGCCGGTGAGCGTGGCCTGCCCGAGCACGTGCCCCCGTATCGCGGCGAGCACGTCCGGCCCCTTGAAGATGCCGCTTACCGGGCACCGCGGAATGTCGAGCGCGTAGAGCGTGAACACGTAATGGTGCGGAATCTCGTCGTTCCACGGCGGACACGGGCCGTCGTAGCCGTAGTAATTGCCCAACATGTTCTTGTCCGAGGCGAACCACATGGTGTAGTCGTTGATGCCCTGGCGCGTGCCTTGCGGGCCCTCGGGGCCCGGCTTGCCGCGCGGCGTGACGCCGCTCGAAAAATCGCCTTTGCGCATGCGCCCCATGCTGGCCGGAATGTCCACCAGCACCCAGTGGTAGAAATCCACGCGCGGCAGCGTCGCCGGAATGGTGCGGCCTTCCTTATTGACGTCGTCGGCCTTGCTCGGCACGTCGTGATCGTGGCAGATCAGCACGAGCAACTTCGTGCCCGCCGGCAGGTCGCCCCACGCGAGATCCGGATTGAGATTCCGGGAAAGCGCGACGTGGCTCTCGGCATCGGGCTTGCAAAAAGCAAACTCCTCGGGAATGCGCTGATTATCGGCAAAACTCTTGCTCGTGAGCTTCATTCGCCCCCTCCGCTCCGGTTACGGGCTGGGACGGGAATTATACCCGTCATTCCGCCGTTCTCGACGGCGGAATAAGCGCGCGCAGCGCCTTGGCGCGTTCCTCCGTCGGCAAGCTTGCGAGGCCCTTGACCGCTTCGTAGAAACGCCCGAGCTCGTGGCGCTCGCGCGCGAGCAGCGCCTGGAACGCCGGCACGAGCTGCGTGTAGATCGCAACCGACGCGAGCTGCGCGTTGTTGGGTTTTTGCGCGAACCAGTGGTCGTAACCGGCGAAGCCGCCCCAGCCCTGTTTCAGGGCGTGATACTCATACTCGAGCTCATCCAGGATCTGCGCCTTGCGGCCGCGCATCGCGTCCGGCGCGATGCGCGTGCGATACAGCGTCTCCAGCCGGCCGCGGTGCTTCTCGATGAGCCGCCTGAACTCGTCGCGAATGCGCTGCCTGCGCTCAAACTCGGCCCTGGCCCGCTCGTCCCGCGCGCGCGCCAGCCAGCGTTTCACCCCTTCGATCTCCACCGTCACCGCGAAGGACTCGTTGAATGCGGTGTCGTCGCGCGCGTAGGCAACCTGGTGCGCCAGCTCGTGGAAGATGAGGCGCGCGATCTCGGCCTCGGGATAATGCATGAAGGTGTTGAGGACGGGATCGGCGAAGTACCCGAGGGTGGAATAGGCCGGGACGCCGCCCACGTGGATGTCGTAGCCCTGCCCGGAGAGTTCCGCGGCGAAGCGGTCGGCGTCGGCCCTGCCGAAATAGCCGCGGTAGGAAACGCAGCCGGCGAACAGGAAGCACCACTGCACCGGCTGCACCGAGAATTCCGGGGCGGCGAACACGTTCCACACCGCGAACGGACGCTCCAGATTGGCGTAGCTGCGGTAACTGCGATTGTCCGGAAGCATCAGCTCGCGGCTCGCGAAGTCGCGAATCTCCAGTATCCGCGCAAGCTTTTGCCCGAGCGCCGCGTCGGTGGCGGGATCGGCGATCACCTCCTCGATCGCACGCTCGCGGCGCCAGATGTCGAGCTGGCCGCTCACCGACTGCAGGTAATAGCCGATGTTCGCGCAGCCGCTCACGAGCAACGCGAGGCCAGCCGCGGCCAGAGGCCCGCGCCCTCGCGTTGCGAAAGCGTGACGCCGTGACGCAGTGACGCAGTGACGAGCCACGGACCAGCCCGCTTCAAGATTCATCCCTCTGCCTTTCGCCTTCATCCTTCAGAAAAGCGCCATGGCGCAGGAACGCGGCGATCTGGCGGTTGACGGCGCCCGAGACCAGCATGCCGGAATGATTGATCGGCAGCACGATGTGATCGCGCATCCCGGGCACCCGGGTCTCCTCCACCGCCACCACGCCGTCGTTGGGCTGCGGCAGGTCCCTATCAATAAGGCGTCCCAGCCCCAGACCGAGCGATCCCGCGATCACGCCGACCTCGAACCGTGCGAAATCCGCCGCTCGTCCCGACTCCAGGCATTCGCGCATGCTCTTGCCGAGCAGCGACGGGCCGAACTCCAGGCGCGCGAGCTCCCGCGCGGCGTGGCAGCCGCGGTAGGGCACGCCTTCCAGCACGACGCGCCCGTCACCCACGGCGCGGTCGCGCGCGAGCATCTCGAGAATCACGAGCCCGCCCAAGCTGTGGCCCACGAAATGCACAACCGGCGTCCGCAGCGAGCACGCATAAAGGGCCAGGCGGTCGGCGTTTTCAGTGAGGCTCGAGCGCATGGAGCGATAGGAATGGGCCACCGCGTGGTAACCCAGCCGCGCCAGCGCGCGGCGCTGCGCCTCCATCGCCAGGCCATGCACCCACAGCCCGTGCACCAGCACTACCGTTTCCTGCCTCGCCGCCATGCCGGAAAAAGTGGATCGCAAATGGTAACTCGGACATCCGTGTGTCGGGAGATCGAGAAACCGGGAGATCGTGAGATCGTGAAATCGTGAGAGGGAAACTCCGCGCTGTTCGGTCGGTTTATCGCTCTCACGCCCTCACGGATTCTGTCGCTCTCACGCCCTCACGGATTCTGTCGCGCTGACGCGCTGACGCCCTCACGGAATCTCTCGCTCTCACGCCCTCCCGCTCTCATGTCTTCACGGGTTCGAGATGGCCGACATCGCCCCACGACTCGAGCCGCCACGCACCTGCCAAATAGACGAATTCGTTGAGGCTGGCATTGAGCAGCGGGACGCCGCGCGGCACATCGTGCGCCAGCGCGCGTGCGGCGCGGTACGCGGCGTCGAGCACGAGCCCGTGGGTGATCACCACGATACTCCCGCCCGCGTGCCGCTCCCCGATGTCGGCGAGACACGAGAGGCAGCGCGCCTGGAACTCGCGCGCGCTCTCGCCGCCCGGCATCGCGTAATCGAAGTCGCGGCTCTCGAAGCGAGCGAACTCCTCGGGGTAGAGCGCCTCCATGTCTTCATAGGTGAGCCCCTCGAAGATGCCGAACCGGCGCTCGCGCAACCGCGGCTCCGCGACGATCGCGTGCCCGGTGTGCTCCGCGATGAGACGCGCCGTCTCCCATGCGCGCCGGAGATCGCTGCTGTAGAGCGCATCGAATTCCCGCCCGGCGAGCCGGCGGGCGAGCGCCACAGCCTGCTCGCGCCCCGCCTCGGACAGCGCCGTGTCCACATGCCCCTGCATGCGGCGCTGGCGGTTCCACGGCGTCTCGCCGTGCCGCACCAGGATCAGAGTGGTTTCCCTCACGAATTGCGACCAGTCCGAAGGCACGCGTTGAGCGGCGGCGTACCGTCCGCTCCAACGTGCGCGGTTAAACCGGGGCCGTGCCTCCGGTTTAAAAGTGATTGTACCCGCCCGCGCACAAAAAACGGCCGCCCGGAGTCCCGGGCGGCCGTTCCAACGGGTCCGCGTCGTCGTGCAGCTATCGCCTGCCGCTGTCCGAGCCTCTGCGATCCTCGCGCCGTTCGTCTCTGTCCTCGTGCCCGCGCCCCTTTTTCTCCGAGTGCGCCCACTCGCTCTTGCCCTTCCCGCGGCGGTCCCTGTCCTCGTGGCGCCCCCTCCTGTCGTCGCGGTCACGATCCCGCGCCTCCTCGCGCCGGCGCTCCCGCTCGTCGTGCAGCTGCCTCCGGTCGCGGTCGAGCTGCCGCTCGTCCCTGCGCAGCTGGTCGCGGTCCCTGTCGAGCTGCCTGCGGTCACCTCTGACCTCCGCCCTGTTGGTCCTGACCTTCGCTTCGCTGGCCTTCACCCTCTCGCGCGCCGCCTTGATCCTGGCCGCGTCACCGGACTTCTCTGCATCGCGCAGCGCCTTGCGATCCCGCTCGAGCTGCTCCCGGTCCTTCCTGAGCTGCTCCCGGTCCCTCTTAAGCTCGGCCTCGCCGGCCTTGATCCTTTCCTGGTCCGCTTTCACCCTCTCACGGTCGGTCTTCACCGTGTCCTTCAACGACGAGGGCGGAGGCGGCTTGCCGGCCGGGGTCTGGGTTTGGGTCTGGGCGAGCGCGGGCAAACCGCACAGCGCCACGCTCAACGCGACAATGATGGGAATCCGCCTCATTGCTCGTGCCTCCTGGGAGTGGATGTTTGCGGCCGCTTGCTGGCCGTCGACTAGTTTAACGCCACGGGTCACCGCAGGTTGACCCCGCTGTGTGACATAGTGCACAGCCGCGGCGTCATCAGCGGGCGAGGAACCGCGCGATGCGCGCGACGCCCTCCTTCAGCCGCCCGATCGAGTTCGTATAGGCGAAGCGCACGTGCCGCTCGGGAGCGTTGGCGCCGAAGTCGATGCCGGGGGTGATCGCGACACCCGCCTGCTCCAGCAGATCGCGCGCGAAGCCGAAGCTGTCGTGGGTCAGCTTGGAGCAGCCGGCATAGATATAGAACGCGCCCTGCGGGGTCACCGGGATGTCGAAGCCGATCCGGCGCAGCTCCGGCACCAGGTAATCGCGCCGCGCCTTGAATTCCCTCACGCGCGCTTCCAGTATCGCGAGCGTCCCGGGCTCGAATGCCGCGAGCGCGGCGTACTGCGCCGGCGTCGGCGCGGCCAGAAAGAGGTTCTGGGCGAGCTTGTCGAGCTCGCGCACGTAGCGCTGCGGCGCCACCATCCAGCCGAGCCGCCAGCCGGTCATGTTGAAGTACTTGGAAAAGCTGTTGATGACGAAGGCGTCTTCCGTGAAGGCGAGCGCGGTGGTGTAGTCGCCCTCGTACACCAGGCCGTGATAGATCTCGTCCACGATCAGCGTGCCCGCTTTCCCGCGCGCGAACGCGGCCATCGCCGACATCCGCTCGCTTGAAACCAGCGTACCGGTGGGATTGGAAGGCGAGGCGACGAGCGCTGCGATGGTCTTTCCGCTCCAGTAACGCTCGACGTGCTCCGGCGCGAGTTGGTAATCGGTCGCCGCGTCCACCGGCACGGCGCGCGGCTCGCCCCCCATCACGCGCACGAAATGACGGTTGCAGGGATAGCCCGGGTCGGCGAGCAGCACCTCGTCGCCTGGGTTGACCAGCACGGCGCAGATGAGCAGCAGTGCGCCCGAGGAGCCGGTGGTGACGAGGATGCGCGAAGGCGAAACCTCGACGCCGTAGCGCGAGCGGTAGAAGGCGGCGATCGCCTGCCGCAGCTCGGGCAGGCCGGGCGCCGGCGTGTAGAAGAGCTCTCCCTTGTCCAGCGCCTTGATGCCCGCGCGACAGATCGGCTCCGGGGTCGGGAAATCGGGCTCGCCGATTTCCATGTGCACGATGGAGCGGCCCTGCGCCTCCAGCTCGCGCGCGCGTGCGAGCAGCTCCATCACGTGAAACGGCTCGATGCCGCTCATCCGCCGCGCGACGTGCGCGGCGGGCTCGCCCGGTTTCATCACGCGCCGGGTGGCTCCTGCTCTTTCTTCAGGCTGAGCGGCCCCGAACCCATGCCCATTTTAGTATCCAATCAGCTCAATCTTGGTCAGGGTAACCTGCGCTCCGATACGAGGGGCATTCGCCAAGTGCCATGCCGTGTACAGCTCAGCAAAAGTGGTCGCGGAAGACACGCCGTCCACCGGGACGATCACCTTGAACCCTCGCAGCGCGGACCCGGCAGCCGTGTTAAGGGCCGCGCCTTCCGCCGCGGTTCCTACGACAATCACGGTCTTGATCCCCTTCTCCCTCAGGATCTTCTCCAGGTCGGTGTTAAGAAATTTGTCCGGTCCCGATGAGACGACTGGCTCACCGGCACGCAAAGCCACTTCCGGCAGGATGTCGGCTACGGTCTGTCCGGCAAGGCTGTGGACCACTTGAACTCCCCTCTCCCTGGCCTGGGTCAGAAGACGTTGCACTTTAGGAATGGAAGCCAGGCATCGAGGCCGCGGTGGGCAATTCTGCTTGAGAAAGTCCAGCATGAGAAGGGCCGTCTCCTTCGGATTGATCGTGACCGACTTCAGCTCGGGTGGCGGTGGCGCTTTAATGTTAACCCACTCATCCACGATGGTCTGGGCCGAGGCCGTGGTCGAGAGGCCGGTCCCAATTGCAAAGACTGCGATGATCACCAGCAAGTTGAGAACGTTTTTCCTTTTGACACGCCGCATAGTTGGCTCCTTATCGCGTCGATGCCGAGCAGGTAATGCAACTTTGTTGGTGATCAAGAACAGCGACTCTACACGCATCATGTCGTTCATGGGTCCTCTGGGAGCGGGTTGGAAAAAAGCAGCGGAAAGACTAGGCCAATCGACCGTGATTGGCAAGGCGCGCCGCAGGGCGGAAGAGGGGCCCCGAACTTGTTCGGGGATCTGACCCCGGAGGCGCGCAGAAATGACCGTTCGGAGGCCGTCGCCGCAGGGCGGATTATTCCGGTCGCGCGGCGAGCCTCCACTGAAGCGTCTTGCCCTCGCCGCGGGACGGGCGCACAATTTCGCGGCATACTAGGGGGTGCGGCACCCGCACGGGACGGCCCGCATTGGAGGATGCAGAAGGAGAGCGCCATGAAGTTTCAAGGATTTCTGCACTTGAACATCCGCTGCTCAAAGGGCGACCTGCCGGCGATCGAGAAATTCTACGGCGACGTGCTCGGGTTGAAGACGGGCTACCGGCCCAATTTCAAGTTCGGCGGGATGTGGCTCTATGACAACGAGGATCCCATCGTCCACGTGTCGGCGCGCTTCCCGGAAGGCTCGATCGTCAAGGACCAGCACAGCGGCAGCGTGGACCATATCGCGTTCAAGGCCTCTGGCGCTGTCGAATTCCGCAAGCGCCTGAAGCGGCTCGGCATCGGGTTCGAGGAGCAGAATATCGAGAACGCGGGTTATCAGGTTTTCCTGTACGACCCGGTGGGCACCAAGCTCGAGTTCAATTTCCTGAACGAGATCGTCCCCGACGCGGTCCCGGTGGGCACCACCGCCGCCGCAAATATTCGGTAATTGCAGAACCGGCAGGGTCGAGCCTCCCTCCTGCGGGTAACAAGCACGGAGCATGCCCGCCACGCGGCGGGCATGCGTTTTTTCACGGGGAACGCCTGGATTTGGCGTAGCGATGCGGGACAAGACCATAGCGATCCTGGAGAGCCGGCTTGGCCAGGAGCTGGCGGAACTCGTCGGCAAGCACGGCGGCCGGCCGTTCCACGCGCCGGCGCTGGCCGAGATACCCGACGTGGACCACGCCTACATTGCGACGCTCATCCGCGAGCTCGAAGCGCGTCCTGCGATGGCGGCGATCTTCCAGACCGGCGTCGGCACCCGTGCGCTGTTTCGAGCAACCGACGCCCTCGGCCTGACCGAAAAGCTCCTCGCCCTGCTCGCCAAGACAGTCGTCGTCGTGCGCGGACCCAAGCCGACCGCGGCGCTGCGCTCGCGCAACGTCCGCATCGACGTCAGCGCCGACGAGCCCTATACGACCGCTGAAGTGTTGGCAGCGTTGGCCGAGATGCCGCTCACCGGTGCGCGGGTCGTGGTGCAGCGTTATGGCGGGCCCAACCCCGAACTCGACCAGGCTTTGAAGGCGAGAGGCGCGGAAGTGGTCGAGGTCCCGCTTTACCGCTGGTCGCTGCCGGAGAACACCCAGCCGCTGATCGAGCTCATGGACGCGCTCGATCGCAGCGAAATTGATGCGGTGACCGTCACCAACGCAGCGCAGGTTTACAACCTGTTCGCTCTGGCAAAACAACTCGGCCGCGCCGACACGCTGAAGGCCAACCTGAACAAAGTGCTGGTCGCCTCCATCGGCCCGGTGGCCTCCGACGCATTGAAAAAATTCAACGTCACCGTCGGCCTCGAGCCTCGTCCACCCAAGCTCGGTCCGCTGGTCGCGGCGCTCGACGAGACGCTGTCGCGCTGAGTTTGAACGCGCCGCCGAGCCGCCGCCGTTTTCTCGCTCGAGCTGCCGGGGCGCTGCTGGGCAGCCTGGCGGCCACGGGTGCGCTCCCCGTCCAGGGCGCGGCGCGCGGGATCGAAACCGGATCGGAGAAAATGCCGCAGCCGCCTGAACGCTCGAGCGCGGGATCGCGCAGCATCACGCTCTTTCTATGCGGCGACGTGATGACCGGCCGCGGCATAGACCAGGTCCTCCCGAACCCGAGCAAGCCTCACCTCTATGAGCCCTACATGCGCTCGGCGCTGGGCTACGTCGAGATCGCGGAGCAGGCGACGGGGCCGATAGCAAGACCCGTGGACTACGCCTACCTCTGGGGCGACGCCCTGGCGGAATTGGAGCGCGTGCGGCCGGACGCGCGGGTGATCAATCTGGAAACCGCCGTCACCACAGCCGAGGACGCCTGGCCGGGAAAGGGCATCCACTACCGCATGCATCCCGCCAACGTTCCCAGTCTCACCGCCGCGAAGATCAACTGCTGCGCGCTCGCGAACAATCACGTGCTGGACTGGGGGTACAGCGGGCTCGTGGAGACCCTGGACACGCTGCGTGGGGCCGGCATCCGCACTGCGGGCGCGGGCCGTGACGACGTGGAGGCCGCCGCGCCGACGGTGATCGAGTTGCCCGGCATGGGGCGCGTGCTCGTGTTCGCGTTCGGCATGGAGAGCGCCGGTGTGCCGCGGAAGTGGGCGGCGGCGAAGGGCCGCCCCGGCGTGAATTTCCTCGCCGATCTCTC
>JACPEF010000029.1 GCA_016183675.1 Betaproteobacteria bacterium | reverse complement strand
GTGAGCCTCGAAAGAGACGTTAAGCGCGCCATGCATGCGCTGTTTTAGACAGACTCTATCAACTACATCAACGACGTACAAGCCCTGTTCGGGGGGAGTCCTCAGGGTCTGACCCCATTTATTCAGCATGGGCCTTATCGTGCGCTGGGTCGCAGTGTCGCTCGTGCTCTAATCACCACCAGCGCGATGACGGCAACGCAAAGCAGGAACACAATGGCGCCCAGCTGCCACACCGGAACGCATTCCCACAGTCTCAGCACGCCCGTCGCGCACAAATGCGTGTACCACCAGACAAGATCGAGATCGCTCACGTCCGGTCTCCTCGTTCCAGAGCATGCACCGGGGTCCGATCCCGCGCATGCACCCGCGAACCCGCCTCGCTCCCGTGCCGGGCGCCGCCGCCCGGGCCGATCCCGTCATACCGCGCCGGGATCGTCGGGTTTCGTCGGTTCAGGCCGTTCCACCGAAGGATCCGGACTGCCGTTGTCCGCCGGGAGCTTCGCAGCGAGCTTGCGCTGCCGCTTTTCCTCCTGCTTCCTTTTCTTCGCCAGGTCTCTCTGGCGCTTCTCGAACCGGTAGTTTGGTTTTGCCAAGGCCTCACCCCTGATGCGTACGTCGATTGCGCGGCGGCGTTGCTTCGCCGCCGGCCGCTTGCGCTAGGATCGTATTTGCCCCGGGGCGGATCAGTAGCGGCCGCCGCCGCCAAAGCCGCCACGGCCGCCGCGACCGCCGCCGCCGCCACGGCGGCCGCCGCCGAAGCCGCCGCCGCTACGGCCTTCCTGCGGACGGGCCTCGTTCACCGTCAGGTTGCGGCCCTCGACGCTCTTGCCGTTGAGCGCAGCGATGGCGGCCTGCGCCTCCTGCTCGGTGCCCATCTCGACGAAGCCGAAGCCCTTGGAGCGTCCGGATTCGCGGTCGGTGATCACCTGCGCCGACACTACCGTGCCGTGCGCGGCGAACATCTGTTCCAGCTCGTTCTTGCCGATGTTGTAGCTCAGGTTGCCAACGTAAATCTTCTTGCTCAATGGAAACGCTCCAGGTTAAGGATGTAAAAAGGACTGCGCCCTGCACAATACCAAAGGCGGGGGCGGGAGTCGAATGCAATGGAAATTCGGGCCTGGGGTAGGGGGTGGGGGGTAGAGGGTGGAGCCAGGGACTCCAAAACGCGTGACCGGAATTCCCTCATCCTTCCTCCCTGTGCCCCCATCCTTCACCGTTCATCCCTTTGCCCTCCTCCCTCACGCGCCCACCGGCGCGATGAGCTCCGCGCCGTCATTTCTCACGTTGTTCACGCGCGGGCTGATCGGACACGCGCGCATTTCCTCGGCCGGATAGGGCTCGAGCAGCTTCTGGAGCGCGTCGGTCTTCTCGTTCTTCGGATCGAGCCACGCGGCGTAGTCGCGCTCGTGCAAGACGACCGGCATCCGGTCGTGGAGCTTCGCCATCAGGGCGTTCGCGTCGGTGGTGATGATCGTGTAGCTCTCGATCGGCTCCGCCCCGTCCTTGCCGGGCCAAACCTCGTACAGCCCCGCCGCTGCGAAGATCCCGGCGTTCAGCAGCTGGACGAAATGCGGCCCTTTCCGGTCCCCCGCCTTCTTCCACTCGTAGAACCCCGACATCGGCACGAGGCAGCGCCGGCGCTTGAACGCGGCGCGGAATGCCGGCTTCTCCGCGACCGATTCCGCCCGCGCGTTGATCATCCGCGCGCCGATCGTCGCTTCCTTCGCCCAGGACGGGATCAGGCCCCAGTGCAGGAGCGTGAGCTCCCCGCCGTGCTCGGGATGGATGCGATAGACGGGAAGCTTCTGCGTCGGTGCCGCGTTATAGGTCGGCCCGAACGCGATCTCCTGCTCCAGGAACCTGATCGTGTCCCGGTTCTTCCTCGAAACGGGCCCGTAAATGGCGTAGCGGCCGCACATTCAGTCGACCTTCGCGCCGGAGAGCTTCACGACCTTCGCATACTGTTCCATGTCCCGGCGGATGAAGGCGGCAAACTCCTCGGGGCTGCTGCCGACCACGTCGGCGCCGAGCGCCGCGAATTGCGACTGGATTCCCGGCGAGCGCACCACCTTCACCACCGCCTCGTTCACGCGGGTGATGATCCGCTTCGGCGTCTTTGCGGGCGCGAACATCCCGAACCAGTTCACCGCCTCGAAGCCGGGCACGCCCGCCTCGCTGATCGTCGGGACATCGGGCAGCTGAGGCGAGCGCTTCGCGCTGGCGATGCCGAGCACGCGCACCCGCCCCGCCCTGATGTGCCCGATGATCGGCGCGCACGCGCACCCGCCCCGCCCTGATGTGCCCGATGATCGGCGCGATCGAGTTGAACATCATGTTCATGTGGCCCGCCACCACGTCGCTCACCGCCTGCGGCGCGCCTTTGTAGGGCACGTTCTTCCTCAGGTGCGGCAGGATCGTCAGCGCGCCCGGGCTGCTGATAAACAGCGTGTAGCCGTCGGGGGCCGCCTTCGATGCGATCTCCGCGCCGATCACCCCTCCCGCCCCCGGGCGGTTGTCCACGACGAACTGCTGGCCGAGCAGTTGCGCGAGGCCCGGCGTCACCAGGCGCGCCGTCACGTCCGGCGTCGCGCCGGCGGGCACCGAAAGGATCAGCCGGATCGGCTTGTCGGGATAGGTTTGCGCGGCGGCGAGCGGCGCAAGCAACACCGCCGCAACCACGCAGATGACCCTGCACAATACGGTCATGACGTTTCTCCTTCCCTCCTACGAATCGTAACCCAAAACCGATTGAGCCGCCGATGGACGCCGATTCACGCCGATAAGATCAAGAATCCTGTCCAGAACAAAGCTACCCCCACTCCGACCCTTCCCCTGATGGGGTGGGATTGCTTGCCTTTTTGACGGGGGAAAGGGTTTGTTGTCTCTAATTTTCACTGTGGGTTCTATCGGCGTTCATCGGCGGCAGAATTGGGATTCTCATTTACGCTCATCTGCGCTAATCTGCGGCCTGTTCTTGATATCAGGGAGGGGTGAATGACGACAACAACCGAGCTTGCGGGCAAGGTGGCGCTGGTCACCGGCTCTTCGCGCAACATCGGGCGCGCCATCGCCCTCGCGCTTGCGGCCGGCGGGGCCGCGGTCGCGGTGAACGCGCGCACCTCGCGCGAGGACGCCGAGAAGGTCGCGCGGGAAATCCGCGGATCAGGGGGCCAGGCGGAGGTGTTCATGGCCGACATCGCCGATGCGGGCGCGGTGAACGCAATGGTCGAAGGCGTGAGCCAGCGCCTCGGCCGCATCGGCATCCTCGTGCTCAACGCCTCGGTGCGCAGCGAGAAGCCCTTCATCGAGATGGGCTACGACGAATGGCGGGTTCCCCTCTCCGTCACCCTCGACGGCGCGTTTCACTGCACCAAGGCCTGCCTGCCTTCCATGATCGAAGCCAGGGGCGGCAGCATCGTCACGCTCGGCGGCATGACGGCCCTCTCCGGGGCGAAGAACCGCGTGCACGGGTCGGTCGCGAAGCACGGGCTGCTCGGCATGACCCGGGCGCTCGCGCGCGAGCTCGGGGAATACGGGATCCGCGTGAACTGCGTGGCGCCCGGCCAGATGAACACCGAGCGCGCGGCCGGCCGATCGCCGCGCGCGGACCCGAAAGGCGTGGTCCCCCTGGGACGCAGGGGCGAGCCGGAGGAAATCGCCAGCCTGGTGCGCTTCCTTTGCGGGCCCGGCGCCAGCTTCATCAGCGGGCAGACCGTCTACGCGGACGGCGGGCAGATGATGTTCTGACGGCGAAATGCGGGTCTAGGGACTAGTGCCGTTCCAACTATTTATGCCAATTCCAGTCTGCTCAGAGCGTGATGACTCCGGTCGGTAAGCGAGCCACGCAGGTTCGGCGAAACAAGTTGGAACGGCACTAGGGGCCGGGGGCTGGCAACTTCAGGATGCGAGTCCCGAGTCCCGGTTCTGCAACTTCGAGCCCCGCCTTTTTTCATCCTTCTGCCTTCTGCCTTCTGCCTTCATCCAAACGTTGCCGGATAGCCCGGCGGCGGCGTGAAGCCGAGGTCACCGCGGCGGATCACCGCTTCGCGCCCG
>JACPEF010000229.1 GCA_016183675.1 Betaproteobacteria bacterium | reverse complement strand
TCCGAAGCAACAGCAGGATTTCATGCAGCGCCGCATGGACATGATGCAGATGATGATGGAGCAGATGATGCGGCATCAGCAGATGATGCAGCCGGCGCCGGCGAAGTAGCGGGGCCAAGATCACCATGACTACATACGCCATCCCCGCCGCGAGGCCCGCGGGCTTCGGTCTGCTCGCATTCGGGCTGCTGCTCGCCGCCTATTTCGGCGTGCTGACACTGGTCTCCGGGTGGAAATTCACCGTGAACCAGTTGTATTTTGGGTAGCTTACGGTCTGGCATCCGACCACGGCAGATAGGGGCTACGATACGGATGACAAAGCGTCCGGAGCTTCACAACGGCAACTGGTGAAAGGAGGGTCATATGGATACCACGAAACCCTGGGTCAGAGGCGCGGCGCTCGCGGTGACGGTGGGCGTCGTCTATGTCGTGTGCGCGGTCGCAGTGGCGCTGTTTCCCGACGGCACGCTGGCGTTTTTCAACACCTGGCTCCACGGCGTGGACCTGACGCTCGTGAAACGTCCCGCCACGAAGCCCCTCGCCGCGGGAGAGTGGATTTACGGCTTCGTCTCCGCGGTGGCGGCGAGCTACGTCGCCGGCGCGCTCTACGGCTGGGCGCGCAACCTGTTCAGCGGGCGCAAGTGACAAGGAGCGGGTGACATGGCGAAAGACCCTGTGTGCGGGATGACGGTCGAGGAGTCCACCGCGGCGGCGAGCATTGAGTACCGCGGGCAGCGTTACTACTTCTGCTGCGCGCACTGCGCATCGCGCTTCGACGCCAGTCCCGAAGCGTTCATCGGGGCATCTCCGCCGCCCGCGCATGGCGCCATGGCGCACCGCGCGGCGCGCGCGCCGGAGAAGGACCTCGCCAAGGACCCGATCTGCGGCATGATGGTCGAAAAGGCGAGCGCCCTCAGATTCGAGCACGGCGGGCATGCCTATTACTTCTGCTCGGAGCGCTGCCGCAAGAAGTTCGCCGCCGACCCCGGCGCTCATGTCGCTCCAACCCCGGCCCCGGCGCCGCCGGGGACGAGTTATATCTGCCCCATGGACCCCGACGTGCGCCAGGATCATCCCGGCGCGTGTCCAAAATGCGGCATGGCGCTGGAGCCGGAGAGCCCCGCGGCGCCGGCAGTGCGCACGGAGTACATCTGCCCGATGCACTCCGAGATCGTGCGCAGCGAGCCGGGCGATTGCCCGATCTGCGGCATGGCGCTGGAGCCCAGGACGGTGACGCTCGAGGAGGAGGAAAACCCCGAGCTCGCCGACATGACGCTGCGCTTCTGGGTGAGCGCGTTGCTCGCGGCCCCGCTCTTCCTCGCGGCGACCGCCGCGGACCTGTGGCCGGAGTTCGTGGGCCGGATGATCTCTCCGCGCGTGCTGCAGTGGGTCCAGTTCGTGATGGCGACGCCGGCGGTGCTGTGGGGCGGCTGGCCAATCTTCGTGCGCGGCTGGCAGTCCATCGTGAACCGCAAGCTGAACATGTTCACGCTCATCGCGCTGGGGGTGGGAGTTGCGTGGGCCTACAGCACCGTGGGTTTGCTGCTGCCGGGCATCTTCCCCGCAACGCTGCGCACCGGGGAGGGGCTGGTGCCCGTGTACTTCGAGGCTGCGGCAGTCATCATCGCGCTGGTGCTGCTGGGCCAGGTCCTCGAATTGCGCGCGCGCAGCCGCACCAGCGCAGCGATCAAGATGCTGCTCGGGCTCGCGCCCAAGACGGCGCGCATCGTGCGCGCGGACGGCCGCGAAGAGGACATTCCGCTCGACCAGGTCCACCCGGGCGATCTGCTGCGCGTACGCCCCGGCGAAAAGGTCCCGGTGGACGGCATCGTGGCCGACGGCGCAAGCTCGGTGGACGAATCCATGGTGAGCGGCGAACCGATCCCCGCTGAAAAGCATCCGGGCGACCGCGTCATCGGCGCGACGGTGAACGGGACCGGGAGCCTCGTGATGCGCGCGGAAAAGGTGGGGGCCGACACGCTGCTCGCCCAGATCGTGCGCATGGTAGCGGAGGCCCAGCGCAGCCGGGCCCCGATCCAGAGGCTGGTGGACGTCGTGTCCGGCTTCTTCGTGCCGGCGGTGGTGCTGATCGCCGTCGTCACGTGGGTCGTCTGGGCCTTGTGGGGCCCCGAGCCGCGCCTGGCGTACGCGGTGGTGAGCGCGGTCTCGGTGCTCATCATCGCGTGCCCGTGCGCGTTGGGGCTCGCGACGCCCATGTCGATCATGGTCGGCACGGGGCGGGGCGCGCTCGCCGGCGTGCTGATCAAGAACGCCGAAGCGCTCGAGATCATGGGCAAGGTAGACACGCTCGTCACGGACAAGACCGGCACGCTCACCCTCGGCAAGCCGAAGCTCACCACGGTCGTCGCCGCTCCCGGTTTCGCGGAAGACGAGATCCTGCGGCTCGGGGCGAGCCTCGAGCGCGCAAGCGAGCACCCGCTCGCCGCGGCGATCGTCGGCGGAGCGGAGGCGAAAGGGCTGAAGCTCGCGCCGGTCGAGCGATTCCAGTCCGTGACCGGCAAGGGCGTGACGGGCGAAGTCGAGGGGCGCCCCGTGGCGGTGGGAAACCGGAAGCTGCTCGAAGCGGTCGGAATCGCAGCGCTGGACCTGGGCAATCAAGCCGAGGCGCTGCGCGGCGAAGGTCAAACGGTGATGTTCGTTGCGGTGGATGGAAAGCCTGCGGGGCTCATCGGCGTCGCGGACCCGATCAAGGAGACCACGCCGGAGGCGATCCGGGCGCTGCACGAACAGGGCGTCAAGATCGTGATGCTCACGGGAGACAGCCGCGTCACCGCCGACGCGGTGGCGCGCAAGCTCGGAATCGATCGCGTCATGGCGGAGGTGCTGCCCGAGCAGAAAACCCAGATCGTCAAACAGCTCCAGGTCGAGCGCAGCATGGTGGCGATGGCGGGGGACGGGATCAACGATGCACCGGCCCTCGCCCAAGCCCAAGTGGGCATCGCGATGGGCACCGGCACCGACGTCGCGATGGAGAGCGCAGGAGTGACGCTGGTGAAGGGCGATCTGCGCGGCATCGTGCGCGCGCGCCGCCTGAGCCGCGCCACGATGCGCAACATCCGCCAGAACCTGTTCTTTGCGTTCATCTACAACGTGCTCGGGATCCCCGTGGCGGCCGGGGTGCTGTATCCCGTCTTCGGGCTGCTGCTCTCCCCCGTCATCGCCGCCGCCGCGATGAGCTTCAGCTCGGTGTCGGTGGTGACGAACGCGTTGCGGCTCAACCGGGTGAGGCTGTGACCTAAGAGCCTCTAACATAATGAAACACACGTGCGTTGCTGCCAGAATTGGTGATGGCGCGAAGCGAGGTGCAGCCAATATGTCGATATGGGCAAGCCGAGCGACAAAGCCAGCGCCGATTCTGGCTGCAACCCCTTGTGGGCTGGCGCGAGTTTTGCCCCATGGCTTTGTCGCAAGTCCCTTGCTTAGG
>JACPEF010000228.1 GCA_016183675.1 Betaproteobacteria bacterium | reverse complement strand
CACGATCGCCTCCAGCCCCGGCTTCAAGTCCAGGGACAAGGGGACCGCGCCCAGCAGCTCGAAGCTGCGGGCATGGACCTTGCCGGGCATCAGGCGGATCCGCATGCCCTTCAGGTCCGCGGGCATCCGTACCGGGCGCAGCCGGTTCGAGACGTGGCGGTAGCCGTTCTCGAAGTAGCCGAGCAGGCGATAGCCGGGGATGCGCTCCTCGATCTTGCGGCTCA
The DNA here is from genome assembly GCA_016183675.1 of Betaproteobacteria bacterium. Taxonomy (GTDB): domain Bacteria; phylum Pseudomonadota; class Gammaproteobacteria; order Burkholderiales; family SG8-41; genus SG8-41. The sequence goes on along the minus strand of JACPEF010000228.1, from coordinate 3,135 downwards.
ACCAAGCGCCGAGCTTGCCGTCCATTGCGGCCCTCGCGTCGCGAAGCCCGTCGAACAGGAAGGGAAGATCGGCGAGCTCCAGCTCCGGCACCCGGTCGGCGAGGTAGCTCGTCGATTGGTAAGTGAGCGTCAGTATCTCGTGCTCGGCCATCTACAGCAGGTCGCCCGCCTTGTAACCGAAATCCAGGATGTTCCAGATGTACTTGACGTCCACCGCCTTGCCGAACTCTCGCTCGAGCCGCTCGCCCATGATCTTCAACCCGCGGCTGCAGGTCGTGGTCGGGGGGCCGTAGCCTCCCATGCGGATCTGGATCGGCTCGCTCATGCAGTCGGTTACCAGTGACGGAGAATCTAAGGATGAAGGAAGAAGGAATAATGCGTAAGTAGGTCCCATTTGCCTTCTGACTTCTGCCTTCCGCCTTCTGCCTTGTTCTTGCTCCCTGATCCCTCATCCCTCATCCCTCATCCCTCAAGAACCCCCTGACTCCTCATGGTACGTCGAGATCCACCAGCGGCCCGTACTGCTGGCCGCCAAACACATCGGTGTCGTCCACGTCCCCGGAAATGACCGGGCGCGGGATAGTGACCTTGATCGCGCTCGCCGCGTCGTAGTGGATCACCGATACCGCGTCCGGGCTCAGCCGGTAGGTCTTCGCGAACCACTCTGCGCTGATGATCTTTGCGTCACGCGCTCTTTCGTAAGTCCCGCGGTCCTTGAAGATCACGTCGAAGGTCAGTTCGAACGGCCCTGAGTTTTTGCTGCGGATCAGCTTCGCGACCTGCCAGAGTTTCGCCATAGTCAGCGTTTGGCTCTCAGCTCTCAGCTCTCAGCCGTCAGCTTGAACCGAATTTGGGCTTTCGGCGGATCGTTGAACGCTGAAAGCTGATGGCTGATTGCATGGTCATACATTTTCGTAGCCGATGCGGAACATTTCGAGGGGCGACGCTGGCTCCACCACGTGATTCATATTGAAGCGGTAACTCGGCCCGCGCGCGATCTCCGGCGGCGAATAGGGGTACGCGATCGAAGTGATGAGCCCGCTCCACTCCGGCACCGGGTAGTGCACGGCGATATGCCCGACCGATTTCATCAGTGCCGTCGCCAGCTCCTGCGTTTCCGCCGTCACCTGGAACAGCAGCCCGACTTCGTGACCGATGCGGGTTTCGGGCTCGAGCTTCCCCATGGCCGCGTTCTTGCCGAATACCCGCACGTCGAACCGGTACTGGCGCTCGATGTCCGGTCCGAACACCGAGCGGATGCGGTCCCTGGCCGCTTTCATGAGCCCGTCCAGCCACGAATTGAACTGGTGCAGGATGACCGGGTCGCGCACGCTTCCCACGATAAGGCTCTGGTAGCCGGCGAGCTCCGCGCCTTCGAGCTTGATGGTGTAGCGGTGCGCCGGCTTGAAGGTGCTGCCCGACACCCGGACGGCGCGGTCCGACACCGCTTCGTACTTCGCGTGGAAGGTATTGAGCACGCCGGAGGGCTCGATCAGCTCATAGGGCGTGGAGTTCTCGTACAGGTTGTGCGAGGCGACGCTCACCGGGTCGCAGCGGTACTCGGGGTTCGGCGGCTCGACGACGAAGTGGTCGTTCGTGACCGTCGCGAACATGCAGTCGGGGTACTTGCGCAGCACGACGCAGGCCGCGCCGCACTCAAGGATCTTCGCCATGTGCCACACCGTCGCCGGGTTGAAGCCCTTCATCACCGGCAGCGCCGAGAAGATGGAGGTGTCGCTCGAGCGGCCGGCGAGGATCACATCCGCGCCGTTTTGCAGCGCCTCGATGTACGGCTCGATGCCGCACATGCCGACGATGTGCGCGCTGCGCTCGATCACGCCCTCGTCGAGCACCGGCGCGTTGGCCAGGGGCGTTATCTTTCCCGTTCGCAGCTTTTGCTTGAGGTAGCCCTTGTCCTGCTCGCTGCGGATCGTGCCGAGCTTGAAGGAGAGCTTCTCCTCACGCGCGATCTCGCGCGCGATTCCGGCCAGGCGGTCGAGCTGGCCGTCGGTGCCCGCGGTGCAGGCGGAGCCGATGATGGCCGGAATCTTCGCCGCGCGCGCGGCGAGCAGGATCAGGCGCAGGTCGCGCTTGTAGGCCGAATCGGAGAACAGCGTCTCGCCGGAGCCGAGGTAGTACGGTCCGGGGTCGGTCGAGCCCGAATCGGCGCCGATGAAGTCCGGGTGGAGCGCCATGGCGCGGTTGAGCGTCTCCTCGCGGAACCCGGAGCCGAGGATGCCGGTGGCGGACAGAATGCGAACCTCAGCGGACATTGCTCAGTGACGAGTGATGGGTGACGAAGTGACGCCGTGATGAAGTGATGGGCATTGAGTCCGTGAGAGCGGGAGAGCGTAAGAGCGTGAGGGCGAAAGACCATGAACACGTGAGAGCGTGAGTGCGGGAGGGCGATGGAAAGCCCTTTCTCGATCTCGCGATCTCCCGATTTGACGATCTCCCGGCCTTTCGGTCCCCCGATCTCCCGATTTCACGGATTGGTCGTCCCACGATCCACGATCTACGGGTGTCAGGGTTCTGTCACAGGTCACAGGTCACCGGTCACTGGGGCTTGACGCCCGCATCTTTGACGACCTTCGCCCAGCGCGGGATTTCCTTCCTCACGAATTCCGCGAACTGGTCCGGCGTGTTCGCGGTGACGAACAGGCCTTGCGCCGCCATCTTTTCCTTGACCTCCGCCACGTTGAGCGCGCTCACCGAGTCGGCGTTGAGCTTCGTCACGACGTCGCGCGGCGTGGCGCCGGGGGCGAAAAAACCGAACCAGGTGAAAGCCTCGAACCCGGGCAATCCCGATTCCGCCACGGTGGGGAGATCGGGCGCTGTAGAAACGCGCTGTGCGCTGGTCACGGCGATCCCGCGCAGCTTGCCGCCACGCGCCTGCGGCAGCGCGACGGGCAGGTTCGAAAAGACCAGCGAGATCTGTCCCCCCATCGCGTCGGCGACGGCCGGTCCCTCGCCCTTGTACGGCACGAACAGCATGTCCACTTTGGCCACGAGTTTGACCAGCTCCCCGGCCATGTGCGGCGTGCCGCCCGAGGCTGCGCCGAAAGTCAACTGGCCGGGCCGGGCCTTGGCGAGCTTGATCAGGTCCGCGACCGTCTTCACCGGCAGCGACGGGTG
>JACPEF010000214.1 GCA_016183675.1 Betaproteobacteria bacterium | reverse complement strand
TCGCCCGCCAACGGCGAGCCGATCATCGTGCCGTCGCAGGACATCGTGCTCGGGCTCTACTACACCACGCGGGAGAAGGTGGGCGCGCGCGGCGAAGGCTCGATCTTCATCAACGTCGCCGAGGTTTCGCGCGCCTACGACTCGGGCCAGGTCGAGGTCAACGCCCGCATCCAGGTGCGCATCAAGGAGTACGACTTCGACGCGGCCGGCGAGAAGCGGGAGAAGGTGACGCGCTACGAGACCACCGTGGGGCGCGCGCTCCTCTCCGACATCCTGCCGGCGGGCCTGCCGTTCGAGCTCATCAACAAGCCGCTCAAGAAGAAGGAGATCTCGCGGCTCATCAACGCGAGCTTCCGCCGCTGCGGCCTGCGCGAAACCGTGATCTTCGCCGACAAGCTGATGTACTCCGGCTTCGCGATGGCGACCAAGGCCGGCATCTCGATCGCCGTGGATGACATGCTGATCCCGTCCCAGAAGGACGAGATCATCGTGGACGCGGAGAAGGAGGTGCAGGAGATCGAGAAGCAGTACACCTCGGGCCTGGTCACGCAGGGCGAGCGCTACAACAAGGTGGTGGACATCTGGGGCCGCGCGGGCGACCTGGTGGCGAAGGCCATGATGGAGCAGTTGGGCGTGGAGCCGGTGATGGACTGGGACGGCAGGAAGCGCGAATGGATGCCGCGCAAGGACAAGAAAGGCGCGCCCGCGTTGCAGGAATCGTTCAACTCGATCTACATGATGGCCGACTCCGGCGCGCGGGGTTCGGCGGCCCAGATCCGGCAGCTCGCCGGCATGCGCGGGCTGATGGCGAAGCCCGACGGCTCGATCATCGAGACCCCGATCACCGCCAATTTCCGCGAAGGGCTGAACGTGCTGCAGTACTTCATCTCCACGCACGGCGCGCGCAAGGGCCTTGCGGACACGGCGTTGAAGACCGCGAACTCCGGTTACCTCACGCGGCGCCTGGTGGACGTGACGCAGGACCTGGTGGTGACGGAGGAAGACTGCGGCACCTCCCAGGGCGTATCGATGAAGGCGCTCGTCGAAGGCGGCGAGGTGGTGGAATCGCTGCGCGAGCGGATTCTCGGGCGCGTGTCCGCGACCGATATCGTCAATCCCGAGAGCAGCAGGGTCATGCACCCGGCGAACACGCTGCTCGACGAGGACGCGGTGGAGGCGATCGAGGCCGCGGGCATAGACGAGGTGAAGGTCCGCACCCCGCTCACGTGCGACACGCGCTACGGCCTGTGCGCCAAGTGCTACGGGCGCGACCTGGGCCGCGGCACGCCGGTCAACGTCGGCGAGGCGGTTGGCGTGATCGCGGCGCAGTCGATCGGCGAGCCGGGCACCCAGCTCACCATGCGCACCTTCCACATCGGCGGTGCGGCGTCCCGTACCGCGGTGGCGAGCCAGGTCGAGAGCAAGTCGATCGGCGTGGTGCGCTACTCGGCGGGCATGCGTTATGTCACCCACTCGCGCGGCGAGCTGGTCGTGATCTCGCGCAACGGCGAGGTTGTGATCCACGACGAGAACGGCCGTGAGCGCGAGCGCCACAAGGTGCCCTACGGCGCGACCCTCATGGCGCGCGACAGCGAGGCGGTGAAAGCGGGTCAGGTACTGGCGACCTGGGATCCCCACACCCGCCCGATCATTACGGAGTACGCGGGGCGCATCAAGTTCGAGAACGTCGAGGAGGGGGTCACCGTCGCCAAGCAGATCGACGAGGTGACCGGGCTTTCGACCCTCGTCGTCGTCGATCCCAAGCGACGCGGCAGCATCCAGGCGAAGGGGTTGCGCCCGCAGGTGAAACTCACCGACGAGCACAGCAACGAGATCAAGATGGCGGGCTCGGACCAGCCGGTGAACATCACGTTCCAGATCGGCTCGATCATCACCGTGCGCGACGGCCAGGAGGTGGGCGTGGGTGAGGTGCTCGCGCGCATCCCGCAGGAGACCTCGAAGACGCGCGACATCACCGGGGGCCTGCCGCGGGTGGCGGAACTCTTCGAGGCGCGCTCCCCCAAGGACGCAGGCATGCTGGCGGAGGTCACCGGCACGGTTTCGTTCGGCAAGGACACGAAAGGAAAACAGCGCCTCGTGATCACCGATCTCGAGGCGACGGCGCACGAGTACCTGATCCCGAAGGACAAGCACGTGACGGCGCACGACGGGCAGGTGGTGAACAAGGGGGAGACGATCGTGGACGGCCCCGCCGATCCGCACGACATCCTGCGGCTGCTCGGCGTGGAGGCGCTCGCGCGCTACATCTGCAACGAGGTGCAGGACGTCTACCGCCTGCAGGGCGTGAAGATCAACGACAAGCACATCGAAGTGATCGTCCGCCAGATGCTGCGCCGCGTGCAGATCGTCGATCCGGGCGACACGCGCTTCATCACCGGCGAGCAGCTCGAGCGTGCCGAGGTGCTTGAGGAAAGCGAGAAGGCGGAGGCCGAAGGCAAGAAGCCGGCGACCTATGAGTACCTGTTGCTCGGCATCACCAAAGCCTCGCTCTCGACCGACTCGTTCATCTCGGCAGCGTCGTTCCAGGAGACGACCCGCGTGTTGACCGAGGCCGCGATCATGGGTAAGCGCGACGAGCTGAGGGGGCTCAAGGAAAACGTGATCGTCGGGCGCCTCATCCCTGCGGGCACCGGCTTGGCCTTTCACCGCATCCGCAAGGGCGAGGCGGCGGGGGCCGAACCGGGAGGGGGCGCCGCGGTGACCGAAGCGGTGGCCGTCGGCACCGAAAGCGAGCAGCAGGTTGCTTGACAGAGATGAGCTAACTCCTTAAAATCCACAGGCTTTTTAGCCGCCAGCGGCCTCGGACGGGGCAGGCGGCACCCAGCAACGCAATCCAAGCAGGGACGGTGGCGACGCCGTCCCCGCTTTTTTGGGAGCCAGCAACGCCGCGTTGCCGGGCCTGAGTTCCGTCAATTCAGTGACTTAGGATTGCACCGTCCTGGACCGGGTAGTGAAGGACATGCCGACCATCAACCAGTTAGTACGCAAGGGGCGCGCGGCGCCGCGCATCCAGAGCAAAGTGCCGGCGCTGGCGGGATCGCCGCAGCGGCGCGGCGTGTGCACGCGCGTCTACACCACGACCCCCAAGAAGCCGAATTCCGCCTTGCGCAAGGTGGCCAAGGTGCGGCTCACCAACGGGTTCGAGGTGATCGGCTACATCGGGGGCGAAGGACACAACCTGCAGGAACACTCGATAGTGCTGATCCGAGGCGGGCGCGTCAAGGACCTGCCGGGCGTGCGCTACCACGTGGTGCGCGGCAGCCTCGACACCGCCGGCGTGAAGGACCGCAAGCAGGGGCGTTCCAAGTACGGCGCGAAACGCGCCAGGGCCGCATAGCAGGGCAATGTTAAATGCTAAATGTTGAGTGTTGAATGAGAGCTGCAGCGTGAACGCCAATTCAACATTCAACATTCAAAATTGATCATTGGGTTAAAAAGTGCCGCGACGCAGAGAAATCCCGAAGCGCGAAGTCCTGCCCGACCCGAAGTACACGAGCAAGGACGTCGCCAAATTCATCAACGTCCTGATGACGCGCGGCAAGAAATCGGTGGCCGAGGCGATCGTCTACGGCGCGCTCGACCAGATCAAGAAGAAGAGCAGCAAGGACCCGCTGGAAGTCTTCACGCAGGCGATCAGCAACGTGAAGCCGATGGTGGAGGTGAAGAGCCGGCGGGTGGGCGGCGCGAATTACCAGGTGCCGGTGGAAGTGCGCCCGGTGCGCCGCGTCGCGCTGGCGATGCGCTGGATCCGCGACGCCGCGCGCGGACGCGGCGAGAAGTCCATGGGCGCGCGGCTCGCCAACGAGCTTGCCGAAGCGGCCGAGGGCAAAGGCGGCGCGATGAAGAAGCGCGAGGAAGTGCACCGCATGGCGGAAGCCAACAAGGCCTTCTCGCATTACAGATTCTGATTCTCTACCACAGAGTCACAGAGAGCACAGAGGGAGAAATTTCCGTTGAACACAGGAATTCTCAGTGATCTCCGTGCCTCTGTGGGAAACAAGGGTTTTCGCAAAGTGCCACGCAAGACCCCAATCGAGCGCTATCGGAACATCGGCATCACGGCCCACATCGATGCCGGCAAGACCACGACCACCGAGCGCATCCTGTTCTATACGGGCGTGTCGCACAAGTTGGGCGAGGTGCATGACGGCACCGCGGTCATGGACTGGATGGAGCAGGAACAGGAGCGCGGCATTACCATCACTTCGGCGGCGACCACCTGCTTCTGGAAGGGGATGGACAACGCCTATCCCGAGCACCGCATCAACATTATCGACACCCCCGGTCACGTGGACTTCACCATCGAGGTGGAACGGTCACTCCGCGTCCTCGACGGCGCGTGTACCGTGCTGTGCGCGGTCGCCGGCGTGCAGCCGCAGACCGAAACCGTGTGGCGCCAGGCCAACAAGTACCGCGTGCCGCGCCTGATCTTCGTCAACAAGATGGACCGCACCGGCGCCGACTTCAAGCGCGTCTATGAACAGGTGCAGACGCGGCTCAAGGCCAATCCGGTGGTGATCCAGCTGCCGATCGGCGCGGAGGAAAAGTTCAAGGGCGTGGTGGACTTGGTCAAGATGAAGGCCATCTATTGGGACGACGGCACGCAGGGCATGAAATTCGAAGCCAGGGAAGTGCCCGCGGCCATGATGGAAGAGGCCAGAAGGTGGCGCGAAAAAATGGTGGAGAGCGCCGCCGAGGCTTCGGAAGAGCTGATGACCAGGTATCTCGAGCATGGCGAACTTTCGGTTGACGAAATCAGGAAGGGGCTGCGCACCCGCGCCATCCACGGCGAGATTTTCCCGATGCTGTGCGGCTCGGCGTTCAAGAACAAGGGCGTGCAGGCAATGCTGGATGCGGTGATTGATTATCTTCCATCTCCGGTCGACATCCCGCCGGTGAAGGGCGTCAGGGAAAACGGCGAGCAGGACAAGCGCGAGCCGAAGGACGAGGCGCCGTTCTCGGGCCTCGCGTTCAAGATCATGACCGATCCCTTCGTGGGCCAGCTCACCTTCTTCCGCGTCTACTCCGGCGTGGTGAACTCGGGCGACACCGTCTACAACCCCACCAGGGGCCGCAAGGAGCGAATCGGGCGGCTGCTGCAGATGCACGCCAACGAGCGCGCGGAGATCAAGGAGGTGCGCGCGGGCGACATCGCCGCGGCGGTGGGTCTAAGGGACTACACCACCGGCGACACGCTCGCCGATCCGCAGAAGGTCATCACGCTCGAGAAGATGGAATTCCCGGAGCCGGTGATCCACGTCGCGGTCGAGCCGAAGACGAAAGCCGACCAGGAAAAGATGGGCATCGCGTTGAACCGCCTGGCGCAGGAAGACCCCTCGTTCCGCGTGCGCACCGACGAAGAGTCCGGTCAGACGATCATCTCGGGGATGGGCGAGCTGCACCTGGAGATCATCGTCGACCGCATGAAGCGCGAGTTCGGCGTGGAAGCCAACGTCGGCGCGCCGCAGGTCGCCTACCGCGAGACCATCAAGAAGCCGTGCGACAAGGTCGAGGGCAAGTTCATCAAGCAGTCGGGCGGCCGCGGCCAGTATGGCCACGTGTGGCTCAAGCTCGAGCCGCAGGCGCCGGGCGCGGGCTTCGAGTTCGTGGACGCCGTCAAGGGCGGCGCGGTGCCGCGCGAATATATTCCCGCCGTCAAGAAGGGCATCGTCGACACGCTGCCCAATGGCGTGCTCGCCGGCTTCCCGGTGGTGGACGTCAAGGTGACGTTGATCGACGGCTCGTACCACGAGGTGGACT
>JACPEF010000221.1 GCA_016183675.1 Betaproteobacteria bacterium | reverse complement strand
GTCACCTTCGGCGGGTTCGTGGTGGCGCTGTTCGCCGCCTTCATGTTCCTGACCTCGAAGAAGGACGAGGACCGCGCGTTCTACGACTGGATGGGCTACATCGGCAACCTCATCGGCGTGGGCGCGCTGATGACGATGCCGCTCGCCGGCTACATTCTCTCCCGGGAGATGTTCGTCTACGACGCGCAGCTTGCGACTTTCATGATGGCGGACAAGCTCTCCGGCTATTTCGTGATGCAGGGGCTGCTGGTGGTGCTGCTCTTTCTCGGCGCCAACTTCTACATGTGGCTTTCGATGCAGCGCATCGAGGGCGGCGCGCGCTTCACGCCGCACATGAAGGCGATCTTCGGGGTGCTGCTCGCGGGCGGCATCATCTGGGTGGTGCCGCAGAATTTCTTTCCCGATCTGCTGGCGAAACCTCCCGCGGGGGTGAGCGAACAGGCGCTGATTCTTCCCGACCGCTTCGCGTTCCTCGGCCTGATGGTGGCCAAGGCGCTTGCGGTGACCGCGATCATGATCATGACCTTCGTCACCTATCTGCTCTACCGGCGGGCGCGCGCGACCGGCGCGATCCGGTGGGGCCGCATCGATCCGATGGCCCAGTACGTGCTGATCTTCATTCCCACCGTCGCGATCTACCTCATGGGGCTGATGGGGGCAATTCGCTCGCTCACGCGCATGGACTATCACATCTACGGCGCGGTCAAGGACGTGACGCCGTACTGGTACACGGTGACGCTCGGCCATTCCTCGATCATGGTCGCCGTGATCACGTTGCTGTTCTTCATGTTGCTGGCGTTCATTTTCTGGGTTGGTTTTGTCGTGGGGAAGGCCGATGACTGATCCAGTGATCAATCTCTCCGAGGGCGCGCAGCAGCGTGAGACCGCGGCTGCCGTGCCGGCATGGAGGCAGCGCTGGCGGCGCGTGAGAGGTCCGGCGATATTCGCGGCGTCCGCACTGCTCGTGATCTGGGGTGGGTTACCGTGGTTGCCGGCGGCGTGGGGCGTGCGCTTTGGCGCGCCCTATCTCACGTTCTTCAGCCTGGCCGCGGTCGGGGCGGCGGGCTTTTTCATGCTGCTCAACTGGGGCCCGGTGCGCCAGCCCCGCTCCGCGCTCGCCACATTTGCCAGCATCCTGCTGGTTTACGTCGCCACCGTGGGCGGCATGGTGGCCTTCGGCACCTGGTACTACCCGCAGTTCGAAACACCCAGGGTTGCGGCCCCCGAACCCGGCGGCGAGAGCGCCGTGGAGAAGCGCGGCAAAGAGGTGTTCCTGAGCCCGCAGTTCGGATGTTTCGCCTGCCACACGATCGAGGCGCTCGGCATCCGCGGCGGCCAGCGCGGGCCGGATCTTTCGGTGGCCGGCAAGGAGGCCGAAGTGCGGAAGCCGGGCGTATCGTCAGAGGACTATCTGCGCGAATCGATCGTCGATCCCTGGGCGTGCTTCACGCCGCTGCCCGCGAGCGGCCTCATCGAGTGCCAGGCGGCGGTGGATCCGGCGAAGACCTATCCCCAACTGATGCCGCCGGTCAAGGATCGGATGACGAAGGAACAGTTGGATGACCTCATCGTTTTCATGAAAAGCCTGCGGGGCGCGGGTGAGCGCAATGGCAAACGCAGTTGATCGGCCGGGGTCGCAACGCATTGCGAACCGCGACATCGCATGGGCTGCGGTGTGGACCGGCTTCGCGATCGCGCTCCTCGGCACACTTGTCGCGGGAACCTGGGCTTTTGCGTTCGCCGGCAAGGGAACGTGGTGGGCGGCCAATCTGGGCGCCCTGTCTTTGTTCTGTGGCGCTCTGTTTACCGGCTATCGGGCCCGGACGGCGGAGCCGTTGAACGGCGCCTTCATCGCGGTGTTCTACTTCAGCACCGCGACGCTCGTGATTTTCAGTGGCGAATTTCTCGGGATCCTGCCGGATCCGCTGCCCGGCCTGCCGCGCGGGGATTCGACGTTTTTCTTTGTCTGGCCGCTGGAGCAACTTGCCGCGGGCACGCTCGGCGCAGCGGCCGGCGGATGGCTGTGGCGGCGGCTGAACGTACGAGGGCGAGATGAAAACCTACCGTGACATCGTCGGCGACGGCGGTTCCGACATCGCCGGCCAGGTGGCGCGGCGCCAAGCGCGCATGCGCGCGCGGATGGCGGCCGTCGCGAGCACCCTGGCGGTGATGAGCGGCAAGGGCGGGGTGGGCAAGAGCGCCGTCACGGCGAACCTCGCGGCGGCGCTCGCGATGCGGGGTCATCGGATCGGCGTGCTCGATGCGGACATCAACGGCCCGTGCATGGCGAGGATGCTGGGCGTGGAGGGCCAGGCGCTCACGCTCGGCGCGGGCGGCGTGACACCCGCGGTGGGGCCTCTGGGCATGAAGGTCGTTTCGATGGACCTCCTGCTCGCGCCCGATGCCGCGCCGGTGGAATGGGATGCCCCGGCGCCGCCGCAGCCGCATGTTTGGCGCGGCGCGATAGAGGCTGCCGCCCTGCAGGAGTTCTTTACCGACACCGTGTGGGGCACGCTCGATTTCCTGCTGGTCGACCTGCCGCCCGGCCCCGAGCGCTTTCCCGGTCTGCACAGCCTGCTGCCGCGGTGCGATGGCGCGATCGTGGTGACCATCCCGTCGGGTATGGCGCTGCTTACCGTAAAACGATCCATCGCTTCGGCGCACAGTCTCAAAGTCAAGCTGCTCGGCGTGGTGGAAAACATGTCGAGCTACCTGTGCCCGCGCTGCGGCGCGCCGCAGCCGCTGTTTCGCGATGAAGGCGATGCGGGGAGGCAGGCGCTAGGAGCGTCGATCCTGGGGAGGATACCGTTTGACCCGCGCATCGCCCGCTGTTGCGACCAGGGCGTGCCGTTTGTTCTCGCGCACCGGCAGACGCAGGCCGGGAGAGCGTTCATGGACATCGCCGCGCAGGTCAGCGGGTTGCGTATCGCGCAGGAGGAGGGGCGGTGAAGTTCCTGTGCGTTGCATGCGATGAGGCGATGAAATTCGTGGAGGTGGCGGACACCGCGCATGGAGACACTTTCTCCGCGGTGTTTGGCTGTCCGCGCTGCGGGCGCCGCATCGCGCTGCTCGCCAATCCCTGGGAAACGCAGCTGGTGCGCAGCCTGGGCGTGGCGGTCGGCGGGCGCACCACGCCGCATGCGCCGTTCGAGCTGGTGCGCGAAAGGCTCGCGAACAGCAGGCTGATGTGGACCGAGGAGGCGGAGCAGCGGCTGGCGCGCATTCCCGAGTTCGTGAGGCCGATGGTGCGCGACGGCGTCGAGCGCCATGCGCGGGAACGAGGTTATCGCGAAGTGACGAGCGAGGTGATGGATGAAGTCAGATCCAGCATGGGAATGTAGCGCCGGTGCCGGTGCGACCGCGTCTGCAGTCCGCTCCGTGGATGCGCGAGGGCCCATCGCGGAAAGCGCGGGCTACCGATCGATCTACATTCCCTTTGACAATTCGGCCCACGCGCTGCGCGCGGTCGAGCTCGGCATCGCCATCGCCAAGGCGACCGGCGCCTGTATCACGGGAAGCCACGTCTACGCCGCAGGCCTGCACGACCGGCGCTTTCGCCAGATGGAAGGCGGACTGCCGGAACGTTACCGGGAGGAAGAGAAGCTCGCCGAGCAGCGCGAGGTCCACGATGATCTGATCACCCGGGGGCTCAACCTGATCTCCGAGTGCTACCTCGATGTCGTCAGTCGGAAGTGCGGAGAAGCGCAGATGGCGTGCGAGCGGGTGGCGCTGGAAGGAAAGAACTGGCGAAGGCTGGTGGAGGACGTCCGCGGCTCAAGCCACGATCTTGTCATCATGGGCGCGCTGGGGCTGGGCGCCGTCGCCTCATCGCTTGTGGGCAGCGTGTGCGAACGGGTGGCGCGGCGCATCGACCGCGATCTGCTCGTCGTGAAGGCCGCCCGCGAGGAACCCCGCGGCGCGATCGTGGTGGGCGTGGACGGCAGCGCGCACGCCTACGGCGCGCTCAAGGCGGCGCTCGTGCTGGCGCGGGTCTTTGAGCGGCCGGTCGAGGCGGTGGCGGTCTACGATCCGTTCTTTCACTACGTCGCCTTCCACGGCATCGCCGGAGTGCTCTCTCCGGCCGCCGCCCGCGTCTTTCGCTTCCGGGAGCAGGAAAAGCTGCACGAGGAGATCATCGACGCCGGGCTCGCCAGGATCTATCGGGGGCATCTTGAGGTCGCGGCGAAGCTCGCCGCTGCGGAAGGCGTGGAGCTGAAAACCACGCTGCTCGCAGGCAAGGCCTTTGAGCAGCTTCTCAACTATGCGCGCGAGCGCGAGCCGTGGCTGCTCGCCGTGGGTCGCATCGGCGCTCACTCGGAGGTCGCGATGGACCTCGGCAGCACGACCGAAAACCTGCTGCGTTCCACGCCATGCAACCTGCTGCTCGCGGCGCGTACTTTCGAGCCGGCGGTGGAGCAGGTGGCGGAAGTGAGCATGGCCTGGACGCGGGAGGCCGACGCGCGGATGCAACGCGTGCCGGAGTTTGCGCGCGGCATGGCGAAGCGCGCGGTGGTGAGGCACGCCGCCGAACGCGGTCACACGGTGATCACTTCCGATGTGATCGACGCCTGCCTCGCAGCCCTGATACCGGGCGGCGCCGAAAGTGCGGCGGTGGAAGCGCCGTCCTGCGGCGAGACGCAGAAACCCGGGAAGTGCCCGTACGCTCATCGCGCCAAAGATCGGGGGCCGGCGTGACTGAGGCAGACATGGCGCGGCAGGCGGCAGCGACGGCACCGGTGCCGATGCTCGTTTCCTGGAACGTCACGCGCGCATGCAATCTCGCGTGCGCCCACTGTTATCTCGACGCGTCGCGGCGTTCACGCAATGCCCGTGATGAACTGGACACAGCCGCGGCCTGCCGGGTCGTGGAACAGGTCGCGGCGCTCGCCCCCGGCGCGATGCTGGTGCTGAGCGGCGGCGAGCCTTTGCTGCGCCGTGACCTCGCGAGGCTGGTTCAAGAGGCTGCGGCGCGCGGGCTTGCGCCGGTGATCGGCACCAATGGCACGCTGCTGAATGAGCGGCTGGCGGGACGGCTAAGGCTGGCGGGCGCCACCGGGGTCGGCATCAGTCTGGATTCGGCCGGAGCCGCGTTCCACGACCGGCTGCGCGGCGTGCCCGGCGCCTGGCGGGCGGCGCTGCGCGGCGCCCGCGCTGCGCGCGGCGCGGGCATGGCCCTGCTGGTGCAGGCAACGCTGTTCGAGGAGAACCGCGGCGAACTCGCTGCGCTCGCCGACCTCGCCGAGTCGCTCGGGGCGGCGGCGCTCAATTTCTTCTTCCTGGTGTGCACCGGGCGCGGCGCGACGCAGACGGATCTGACCCCGGCCGCGTACGAGGAAACGCTGGCGCGCATCGCGCGGCTGCAGCGCGAACGCCCGCGCCTCATCATTCGCGCGCGCTGCGCGCCGTATCTGCGCCGGCTGTTGGGGCTGCGCGCTGGCGAAGGCGCGGGCGGCTACGCCGGGTGGTCGAGCGCGTGCCTCGCCGGGCGCGGCTATTTCCGCATCACGCCCCGCGGCGAAGTCACGCCGTGCCCGTACATTCCATACGTCGTCGGGAACATGACGACCGAGGCCCTGAGTGCCATCTGGGATCGGCACCCGCTGCTCCTGCGGCTGCGCACCGAGCGTCCCGCGGGGAAATGCGGCGATTGCGACTTCCGCTACAGCTGCGGCGGCTGCCGCGCGCGGGCACTGGCGCAGCACGGCGAACTGTTTGCCGAAGATCCGAACTGCTTATACGTGAGGCCGCCGGAGACGCAGCCCGAGCCGCCGCCTGCGCCGCCGCCGCGCCGGGCGGTGCACTGGGAACCGGGAGCGCGCGCGCTGCTCGGGCGGATTCCCGCTTTCGTGCGCGCGCTGGCGAAAGCGCGCCTCGAGGAACGCGCGGCGCGCGAGGGGCGGGACTGCGTCACGCTGGAGTTCATGCGCGCGCATCGCCCGCCGATCGGAGTTTCCGCCTCGATGGATGGCCATCGAACATGGCGCGGGTGATCGTCGCCGGTGCGGGCATTTCAGGCTTGACCGCCGCCTACGCGCTGCGCCGTGCGGGGCACGAGGTCGTGGTGCTGGACGAAGGCGGGCGCACCGGGGGACGCATGCACTCGGAACGCGTGGCGGGTTTTCTCATGGAGCACGGGCCGAGCGGCATGGCCTTGCCCGCGCCGCGTGCCGAGAGCCTCGTTACCGATCTTGGCCTCGCGCCCGAGAGAATCGCTCGTGCCCCCGCCGCCCGCAGCCGCTACCTGGTGCGCGACGGGCGCGTTCACGAGGTGCCGCTGCAGCCGCACCGGTTCTTCCGGAGCGGCATTCTTTCACCCGCCGGGCGCCTGCGCGTGCTGCTGGAGCCGTTCGTTGCCGCGAAATGGAGCGATGAGACCATCGCCGACTTCACGCGCAGGCGCTTCGGGCGTGAACTGCTCGATTATGTCGTGGATCCCCTGGTGGCCGGAATTTATGCCGGGGATCCGCACCAGTTGAGCGTGTCGGCGGTGTTCCCCCATCTCAAGCGGCTCGAGCGTCTTTGTGGTTCGGTCATCCTCGCCGCCGCCAGATCCCGGCTCCGACCGGGCGTGAAACCTGCGGCCTGCGATTTCGCAAAGCGCGCGTCCTTTTCGTTTCGGGAAGGCATGGGCATGCTGCCGCAGGCAATCGCAAGGCATCTCGCGTGCGACCTGTACCTCAACCAGCGCGTCGAGGCGGTGGAGCGCGCCGCGGGCGGCGAATTTGTCGTCACCGTGCGTGAGCGCGGCGTGACGCGGTCGCTGAAGGCGGACGGCGTGGTGATCGCGCTGCCGGCTTATGCCGCGGCGCGGACGCTCGATCGGCTCGACGCGCGCGTGGCCGGGGCGCTCGCGGAGATCGGCCACCCGCCCCTGGCGGTGGTTTTCCTCGGCTACCGCGCGCGAGGCGTCGCGCACCCGCTCGACGGCGCGGGCGCGCTGACGCCCGCCGTCGAGGGGCGCGACGTGCTCGGCATGCTGTTCTCATCGACGCTGTTCGCCGGACGGGCGCCGCCCGGACACGTCGCGCTCACGGTCTTTGTCGGAGGCGCGCGCCAGCCGCAGCTTGCGCTGCTTCAGCCGCGTGAGCTGCAAGACCTCGCGCACGACGAAGTGCGACGGCTCCTCGGCGCGCGCGCGCGGCCGGTTCTCGCGCGTACCCGCTGCTGGCGCCACGGCCTGCCGCAACCCGGCCTGGATCATGCCCGGCGGATCGCCGCGATCACGGCGCTTGAAAGCGAGCACGCTGGCCTGTTTTTCACCGGCAATTATTTCTCCGGGGTCTCCACCGTGGCCTGCATCGAGCAGGCCACCGATACCGCGCAGCGCGTCCAGCAATACCTCGCGTCATCCCGCGGCCGCAGCAGGCAGGCGGCGGCGCCCTTCCGGAGTTGCGAGGCGCCGGAGAAAGGCGGCAGGAGCGCGATCGCACTGCGCGTCACGCCTGCGGGCCAACTGCCGGCCTGAGCCGCTGCCGCTCAGCCCGGCCGCCGCCGCAGGCATTCGAGATATCCGCTCACCGCTCGCTGCTCTCGGTTTTGTGTCGGTATACGCACAGGTCGCGGATCGGACACCGCGGGCATTCGGGCTTGCGCGCCTTGCACACGTAACGCCCGTGCAGGATCAGCCAGTGGTGGGCGTCGAGCTTGAATTCCCCGGGCACCACCTTGAGAAGCTCCTGCTCGACCGCCAGCACGTCCTTGCCGGGCGCAAGCCCGGTGCGGTTCGCGACGCGGAAGATGTGGGTGTCCACTGCGATCGTAGGCTGGCCGAAGGCCGTATTCAGGATCACGTTGGCGGTCTTGCGGCCGACCCCCGGCAACTCCTCCAGCTCTTCGCGCGCGCGCGGCACCTCGCCGCCGTGTTTCTCGATGAGCAGCCTGCAAGCCGCGATCAGGTTCTTCGCCTTGGTGCGGTAGAGCCCGATGCGCTTGATGCGGCGTTCGAGCCCCCTGCGGCCCAGCTTGAGCATCGCAGCCGGTGTTTTCGCGTCCTTGAACAGGTCGGCTGTGGCGAGGTTCACGCTCTTGTCGGTCGCCTGCGCCGACAGTACCACCGCCACCAGCAGCTCGAAAGGCGAGCCGAAGGAGAGCTCGCTGCGCGGCGCCGGGTTCGCCGAGCGCAGGCGCTCGAACACGGTGATCACGTCGTGAGGGCTCACGGAGCGAGAGGGGATCCGGTCGGGGAGAAAATTCTACCGTCAAGCAGCGCCGACCGGCGCTGCTTTTCATCCATTGGAGCCACAACCCTACCGACGGCGTGAAGACCGAGGTCTGCGGTTACGCCGAACTTGGTTCCGCGATGTTCGTGCCGGCAAAACCACCTGCCCGGGTGCGCGGGATCCCATCAGCCCGGCCAAAGCGGGAGAAGAGGCCCGCGCCCCGGTGAGGGGCGACCGACGGGCGTCGCGCGGCGTCTGGCGCAGCGTAACAAGGCTCATTATAATCATCCGCAATCTCGGGACCCCGGACGATGAAGCGTCTCCTGACCGCACTTCTGCCGGCGCTCACGGCGGTGACGTTGGCGGCGATGCCGGCCGCCGCCGCCGAGCAGGTGACCGTCGAGCGCGAGTCCAAGCTCCACGCCGAGCCCCGCCTTGACGCGCCGCAGGTCGCGCTGGCGAAGCAGGGTACCCTCGGCGAGGTCGTCGGCAAGAGCGGCGCATGGCTCAACGTCAAGATCCCGGAAGCGACCGGCTGGCTGTTCTCCTTCAACGTCCGCTTCAACGTGAAACCGTCCCCGACGGCTGAGCCTGGATCGGGCGGCGGCGCCTCGGCGCTCGGACGGCTGTTCGGTCCGCGGCGCAGCGTCGCCGTCACGAGCACCATCGGCGTGCGTGGCCTGGAAGAGGAAGACCTCAAGCAGGCGCGGTTCGATGCCGAGCAAATGCGTCAGCTCGACGAGTACGCCGCGTCGAAAGAAACGGCCGAGCAGCGCGCGCGGGCGAGCGGGCTTGCGCCGGTCCGCGTGGATTACCTGGAGGCCAAACCGCAATGATGACGCGCGCGCGAACCTGGATCGCAGCATTACTCGCCGGAACCGCGCTGGGCGCCGCGAGCGCGGCCTCGATCGATCTCGGGCGCATATTCGACATCGGCAAGGACGTGACGACCGCCGCCACCGGGCTGAGCGAGCCGGACGAGATCGCGGTCGGACGCGAGGTGGCCGGGCGGATGCTCGGCGCGGCGCCGCTGGTGCCCGATGCCGAGCTCCAGTCGTACGTCAACCGGGTCGGACGCTGGGTCGCGTCGCAGACCGAGCGGCCGGACCTCCCGTGGCACTTCGGCGTGTTGGACAGCCCCGCCGTCAACGCCTTCGCCGCGCCCGGCGGCTACGTGCTGATCACGCGCGGGCTCTACGAGATGTTCGACAACGAGGCGCAGCTTGCGGGCGTGCTCGCGCACGAAATCGGCCATGTCGTGCGTCGCCACCACATCACCGTCATGCAGAAGAGCGCCGCGATCTCCGCCGGCGCGCGGCTGGCGCAGCGCGACAGCCGCTCGCAGCTCGTCAACAACCTGATCGGCACCGGCGCGGAAGTGTTCGCCCGCGGGCTCGACAAGAGCGCGGAATTCGAGGCGGACCAGATCGGAGTGGTGCTCGCGGCGCGCGCCGGTTACGCGCCCTTTGGACTGATCGAGGTGCTGCACAAGCTCGCGGCGCGCAGCGCGGATGATGAATCGCTCGCGCTGTTTTTCAAGACCCATCCGTCGCCCGGCGAGCGCCTCACCCAGCTCGGTGACGCCGTGGCGCCCCGCATGGACCGGTTGCCCGCCGGCAAGGAGCCCGGCATCCGGCAGGTAAGCGCTGACGTGCCGCCGCCGGCCGCGGCGAAGCCGGTGCCCGCCGAGGGCGCGCGTGCCCTGCAACAGGAGGAGGGAGGCGCGGCCCCGACGGTGAGTCCCGGTCAGAAGGGGGGGATCGGAGTCGACCCGGGTGGCATCCTGCGCGGCATCTTCGGCCGCTAGCTTTTCACCACAGAGACACAGAGACACGGAGAAGAACGAAATCTTTTTCCGCCAAGTCGGTAAGACGCCAGGAAAGAATCGAAATCAGTTCAAACCTTGCGTTCTTATCTTTGCGTTCTTGGCATTGAATATCTCTGTGATTTTCTCTGTGCCTCTGTGTCTCTGTGGTTGATTGACTAGCGGTCGCGCAGGCGCTGCCGCGCCCGCTCGGCCACTCTCGCAATCGTTGCGCGTTTCCTGCGCTGCCCGGCTTTGTCCCGCCCCGCCGCGAGCGGCGCCGCGCGCTCCCGTTCGAGCCGTTTCGTTCTCGCTCCGTAGCGCCGCCGGTATTGGCTGGCGCGACTCAGACGCTCTTCGTGCGTCCAGGTTTCCCCGGTTTCGATCATCGTGATGCAGTCTACGGGACAGGGCGGCAAGCACAGCTTGCAGCCGGTGCATTCCGCTGCGATCACAGTATGCATGAGCCGTGCTGCTCCGACGATCGCATCCACCGGGCACGCCTCACTACACAGAGTGCAGCCAATGCACGTCTGTTCGTCTATCACGGCCACTGCCGAAGCTTTGACGGAACCCAGGGCCATTTGATCGTCAATCGTGAATCGACTCTCTTCCGCTGATCGTCACTGCGTCACCGCGTCACTGCGTCACCGTCACTTCGCGCACAGCGCGTCAACGCACTCGCCCACCAGTTCCGGGCCGCGATAAACGAGGCCGGTATAGAGTTGCACCAAGCTCGCGCCCACGGCGATCTTGGTGCGCGCATCGGCGCCGCTCATGATGCCGCCGACCCCGATGACGGGCACTGCCCCGTCGAGCGCCTGCGCGAACTCGCGGATCACGGCAGTCGTGCGCCCCGTGAGCGGGGCGCCGGACAGTCCGCCGGCTTCATGCGCGTGCGGCAGTCCCGCGACGCCGTCGCGCGCCACCGTGGTGTTGGTCGCGATCACCGCGTCGATGGCGTGCTTGCGCAGTTGCGCGGCGATGGCCGCGATCTGCGCGGCATCGAGATCGGGTGCGACCTTGACGGCCAGCGGCACGCGCTTGCCGTGGACGGCGGCAAGCGCACGCCGCTCCGCCGTGAGCGCGGCGAGCAGCTCGTCGAGCTCCGGGCCCCGCTGCAGCTGGCGCAGGTCCTTGGTGTTGGGCGAGGAAATGTTGATGGTAACGTAAGTTGCAACCGGATAGACCTTGCGCAGGCAGGTGAGGTAGTCATCGGCTGCGCGCTCAAGCGGGGTGTCGGCGTTCGTGCCGATGTTGACCCCGAGCACGCCGCGGAACTGCGCGCTCCGCACGTTCTCCACCAGCCGGTCGACACCGTCGTTGTTGAAGCCGAGGCGGTTGATCACGGCCCGCGCCGCGGGCAGGCGGAACATGCGCGGGCGAGGGTTGCCCGGTTGGGGTCGCGGTGTCACCGTGCCGACCTCGATGAAGCCGAACCCGAGGCGCGCGAGCGCGTCGATGTATTCCCCGTTCTTGTCCAGTCCCGCGGCGAGCCCCACCGGGTTCGGGAAGGAAATCCCCATCACGCCGCGCGCGCAGCTCGCCGGCGCGGGACCGTGGGAGGGACCCAGACCGAGGCGCGCGAGCGTCCGCAACGCCCCGAGCGTGAAACGATGCGCCGTCTCGGCCTCGAGCGCGAACAGGAGCGGGCGCACTAACGAATACATGGCGCTATTCTAGCGCCACAGTTCCAAGTTCAATGTTCAAAGTTCCAAGTTCAATGTTGGATATTCGCTGAACTGTGTCTGAATCCTCGACCCTAAACCTTGAACCTTGAACCTTGAACCTTGAACCTTGAACCTTGAACCTGGAACCTGGAACCTGGAACCTGGAACCTGGAACCCGGAACCTGGAACGGGCGGCGTTTGACCATGCCCGTGCGCCGTGATAGAACGCGCGAGCGGGCCACACATGCCGATGGAAAAACGCATCGAGCAGATCATCCAGATCGCCGCGATCACGGTGCTCGTGATCGGGTGTTTCCTGGTGCTCCGGCCGTTCCTCGTGGCGATCCTTTCGGCCGCGATCCTGTGCTTCTCGACCTGGCCGGTCTACGGGCTGCTCGAGCGCAAGCTCGGAGGCCGGCGCAGCCTCGCCGCCCTGGCGATGACCCTGCTCATCATCCTGGTGCTGGTCTTGCCGCTGGCGCTGATCGCGGCGACCTTCGCCGATGATGTTCCTCACTTGTTCGAGCGCTTGCGCGAGCTGCTGGCCGATGGGCTGCCCTATCCCCCTGACTGGGTCGCCTCGATCCCGCTCGCCGGCGAGTCGCTCGACGCGGGCTGGCGCGAGCTCGCGGGCAGCAAGGCGAAGCTTGCCGAAGCGCTGAAACGGCTCGCGCTGCCGGCGCGCGAAGGATTGGTGCGAACCGGCATCATCATCGGCGAGGGCGTGCTGCAGTTCACGCTGATCGCCTTCATCGGCTTTTTCTTCTACCGCGACGGTGCCGCCCTGGTGCAGGCGCTGCGCAACGCGCTCCATCGCGTCGCCGGCAACCTGTCCGGCGGCCTGCTGGAGATCGTGGGCGGCACCATCAACGGCGTGGTCTACGGAATCGTCGGCACCGGGATCGCGCAGGGCCTGGCGGCGGCCATCGGTTTGCTGATTGCCGGCGTGCCCGGAGCGCTGATGCTGGGCTTCTTCACCTTCTTCCTATCCATCGTGCCGGCGGGACCGCCGTTGATCTGGGTCGGCGCCACGGTCTGGCTGTTCTACCAGGATCAGCCGGGCTGGGCCGTGTTCATGGCGATCTGGGGATTCTTCCTGGTGAGCGGCATCGATAACGTGGTCAAGCCGCTGCTGATCAGCCGCGGCAGCAGCCTCTCCTTTGCACTCGTATTGCTCGGCGTGTTCGGGGGGATCCTCGCGTTCGGCTTCGTGGGCATCTTCCTCGGGCCCACGCTGCTCGCGGTCGGATTCAACCTGGCGCGGCGCTGGGTGACGCCACAGATCGTGACCGATCCGCAAACCGCGCCGCCCGCAACCGGGACTTAAGAGCCCCTAACATAATGAAACGCGCGATGCGCTGTCACGATTTTGGCTCAGGGCGCGAAGCGAGCCGCCGCCAATATCGGGAATATGGGCAAGGCGAGCGACAAAGCCATGGGCCAAAACTCGTGCCAGCCCCTGGAT
>JACPEF010000213.1 GCA_016183675.1 Betaproteobacteria bacterium | reverse complement strand
TGGGTTTAGGAGGGGCTTCGTAAAGCTTGAGTTGATTCATCAGTTCGGGCTTTACGACAAAAACTTTCCCGGGCCTCGGATGCATCAGGACCATCAGGATGGAGACCACGGCAATAATGATGACGGTCAGAATCAGGTTGAAAGGATGGAAGATCGTATCGGCTACAGGAATGGTCGCATCGAGCAGTTTCCCCTTGATCAGGAAGTTGTCGGGAGTGGCCACGAGCAATGTGGCCGAACCGGAGAGCCCCGCATGCCAGGTGCAGCCCAGGCCCAGGTAAGCGGCAGCGACAAGCAAACGATAATCGACCTTTGGATTTCTCTTCACAATGAAAAGGGCCAACATCGCACTTGCAATGAGGCTCAATCCCCAGTTGAGCCAGGCCGCGATCATCGAGAAGAGGGACATGATGAGAATGGCCTGCCAGGGTTTTTCGGGGTTGGACCAGGCGGAAAGTCCGTCGAGCAACCGCCGGACGGGAGGGGAGCAGGCCAGAATATAGCCTGTCATCATGATGAGACACATCTGCATGGCGAAGGCGAGTAATTCCCAGAATCCCCTTCCCCATGCCTGAATCGATTCGTAAGCCCGGCTGCCCAGATCCACCTCCGGCTTGAATCCCCAGATGAGTGCGAAGATGTAGGTGACAAAGCTCAAAACGATGACAATGACAAATGCATCAGGGACCCATCGCTCGGTCCAACTGGTCATGCCATCACCCCAGTTTTTCAGGAACTCAACGGCTCCGCGACCTTCTTCCTTCTTTGTCTGGTTCACCATAGATTCCTCCTTTGTAACTGCTCAGGCACGCTGCACCGTGATGCCATCAACATGGCAAGATTCTACGCTCCTCCCCCGCAGGTCAAGCGAGAAAACTTCTTTTTCTGCGGGACCCGGGCGGCAGGCTGCCGCGGGTCTCAAGGATGCGTTCGCCGCTCGTGGGTCTTGGTGACTGAGTGACTAAGAAGCGGTCTCAAAAACAATTCCAAGGCCATCAAGCCGCCGATGGACGCAGATGGACGCAGATAAAATCAAGATCAACTCACTGTATTGTTT
Source organism: Betaproteobacteria bacterium (assembly GCA_016183675.1). GTDB lineage: Bacteria > Pseudomonadota > Gammaproteobacteria > Burkholderiales > SG8-41 > SG8-41. The sequence continues at coordinate 5,278 of JACPEF010000213.1, read as the reverse complement.
CTGTTTTATATCGGCGTTAATCGGCGTTTATCTGCGGCTAATTCTTGCTTTTGAATTTTGAGACGAGTTCTAAGTGACTGAGTGATTGAGTGCGCGAGCGAATTGAATTTGACTGGACATAGTCACCTGGTCACCTAATCACTTAGTCACTGCTGTCAGGTATTGATGGCGGAGGCTGATTTTACCCGCTCGCGCAGGATGAACTTCTGGATCTTGCCGGTGGAGGTCTTGGGCAGCGGGCCGAACACCACGCGCTTCGGCGCCTTGAAGTGCGCGAGGCGGGCGCGGCAGTGCTCGATGATCTCGGCCTCGGTCGCGCGCGCGCGCTCCTTCAACTCGACGAAGGCGCACGGCACTTCGCCCCATTTCGGGTCAGGCTGCGCGACCACCGCCGCGGCCATCACGGCGGGGTGGCGATAGAGCACGTCCTCGACCTCGATCGAGGAGATGTTCTCGCCGCCGGAGATGATGATGTCCTTGGAGCGGTCCTTGATCTTGACGTAGCCGTCGGGCTGCATCACCCCGAGGTCGCCGGTATGGAACCAGCCACCCGCGAAGGCCTCCCCGGTCGCCTTGGGGTTCTTGAGATAGCCCTTCATCGTGAGGTTGCCGCGGAACATCACCTCACCCATGGTTTCCCCGTCCCACGGCACCGGCTTCATCGTCGCGGGATCGATGACCGCCATGCGTTCCTGGGCGTGGTACCACACGCCCTGACGCCCGTTGAGTTCGACGCGCTTTTCCAGCGGAAGGGCTTCCCATTCCTCGTGCTTGGCGCACACCGCCGCCGGGCCGTAGGTCTCGGTAAGCCCGTAGACGTGCGTGATGTTGAACCCCAACCTGGCCATGCCCTCGATCACGGCGGCGGGCGGCGCGGCCGCCGCGACCAGGCAATTCACCGTGTGGCCGATGCCCTGTTTCCACTCCTCGGGCGCGTTGATCAGCATGCTGTGCACGGTCGGCGCGCCGCAGTAGTGGGTCACGCGGTGCTTCCTGATGAGATCGAATATGGTCCTCGCCTCGACTTTTCGCAGGCATATATTGGTGCCGGCGGCCGCCGCAACGGTCCACGTGAAGCACCACCCGTTGCAGTGGAACATCGGCAGCGTCCACAGGTAAACCGGGTGCGGCGGCATGCCCCAGGAGACGATGTTGGAGAGAGCGTTGAGATAGGCCCCGCGGTGGTGATAGACGACGCCCTTGGGATCGCCGGTGGTCCCTGACGTGTAATTGAGCGAGATCGCGTCCCACTCATCGGCGGGCAATCGCCATGCAAAGTTCGGGTCGCCATCGGCAATGAACGCTTCGTAGGTTGTCTCGCCGATTAGTTTTCCGCCGATGAATTCCGGATCGTCGACGTCGATCACGAGTGGCCTGACCTTGGCGATCTGCAGGGCCTGCTCGATAGTGGCGGAAAACTCCCGGTCGGTGACGAGGACTCCGGCGCCGGCGTGCTCGAGCATGAAGGCGATCGCCTCGGCGTCGAGCCGCGGGTTGAGGGTGTTCAGCACCGCGCCAGCCATGGCGACGCCGAAATGCATCTCGTACATCGCCGGCACGTTGGGCAGCATTGTCGCCACGGTGTCACCCGCGCGGATCCCGCGGCGCTTGAGGGCAGAAGCGAGCCGCCGGCAGCGGTTGTAGACGTCGCCCCAGGTGAGCTGCCAGTCGCCATGGATCACTGCCACGCGCTGCGGGTAAACGTAGGCGGTGCGCGCGAGCAGCGACAGCGGCGAGAGCGGTGTGTAGTTCGCCGCGTTCTTGTCGAGTCCGACGGTGTACGGATTGACGTTTCCCATGGCCTCCCCTGCGGCCGGGAGTGGCTCTAGCCGCGGAGCGCTTTCATGACGTTGTCGTCCTCGAGCGCCTGTTCCGGCTTGCCGTGGAAGATGATCTCTCCGCGGTCGATTGCATAGAGCCGGTCCGCGATGCGCGCCGCAATGACGAGGTTCGACTCAGCGATGAGCAGCGAGATGCCGAGATCCTCGATCTTGAGCACCGCGTCGCGGAACCGCTTGACCACGATCGGCGCGAGCCCCTCGAACGCCTCGTCCAGAAGGAGCAGCGTCGGGGCGAGCGCGATCCCGCGGGCGATGGCGACCATCTTGCGCTGCCCGCCGCTCAGGTTCATCCCCTGGCGGCGCATCAGATCGCGCACTTCCGGGAACACCGAGAATACGCGCTCCTCGATGTCCCCGCTGGCGACCGCCTCCAGCCGGCGGTGTGCTTTCGCCGACATCCAGCGGCTGATCATCATGTTTTCCGCCACCGTGAGCTCGGGGAAGATCTCGCACCCTTCGGGGGCGTATCCCATTCCGCGCAACGCCCGCTGGTGCACCGGCAAGGAAGCCACTTCTTCGCCGTGAAACAGGATCTGCCCGGAGGTGAGCGGCAGAAAGCCCATGATGCTTTCCATGGTCGTCGTTTTTCCGGCGCCGTTGCGGCCGACCAGGCAGACGACTTCGTGTTCGTCAACGCTCAACGAGACCCCGTGCAGCACGTGCGCCGGGCCGCGGGAAACGTGGATGTCTTTCACTTCGAGCATGGAGGCACGACCTCGCGGCGCGTTCAATCGGAAACGTCGGTCCCGAGGAGATACGTCGCCACGTCCCGGTTCCGCCGGATCTCCTCGGGCGGGCCGTCGGCGAGGAACCTGCCTTCGTGCATGACGACGACGCGGTCGGTACTTGAACACAACGTCCATGTCGTGCTCGATGACGACCGCGGTGATCTTGCCGCCGCGCACGACCGCAGACACCGTGTCCATGATCTGCGCCTTGTCGCGCGTGCTGACGCCGCTGGTGGGCTCGTCGAGGAAGAGCAGCTTGGGACGCAGGGCGTAGGCGACCGCGACATCGAGGAGCTTGCGCTCGCCCTGCGCGAGCCCGCCCGCGAGTGCCTGCGCCTTGCCGCCCAGGGCGAACTGCCCGAGCAGATCCAGCGCTTCCGCCGTCACCGCGGTGTCCCGCTCCGCGAGCGCGAAGACCCGCTTGGTCTTGCGCTCGCGCGCGAAGATCGCGAGCGCCACGTTGTCGAGCACCGACAGATCGTCGAACAGGTTCACGAGCTGGAAGCTCCTCGCGATCCCCGCGCGGATCCGCTCGTCCACCGGAGAATAGGTGATATCGCGCTCGCCGACGAAGATCCTGCCGCTGTCGGGAAAGAGGAAAGCGCTGATCAGGTTGACCAGGGTGGTCTTGCCGGCGCCGTTCGTGCCGACGAGGGAAAGGAACTCGCCTTCGTTGACGCTGAAATCAACCCCGTCCACGGCGCGCGTGTCGCCGAAGTATTTTTTGAGGCCCTCGGTCCGCAGCAGCCTCATGCCGATGCCTCCCGCCAGCGCTTCACGCGCGCGGTGAGCCGCACCGCCGTTCCCACGATCCCCGCGGGCAGGAACGTGACCAGCACGATCAGGATCACCCCGAGCGTGAGCTGCCAGTACTCGGTGAGGGCGACCGCGTAAACCTCGAGATAGTTGAAGGTCACTGCACCAATGACGGGGCCGAAGAAATTGCGGAACCCTCCGAGCACGGCGAAGAATACGATCTTGCCCGACTGCGGCCAATAGAGCACGTCGGGTGTCACGATCCCGTTGAGCGGCACCCAGAGGGTGCCGGCCAGTCCGGTGAAGATCCCCGACACGAGGAACACTAGCCAGCGGTAGCGCCAGATCCGCACGCCGAGAAAGCGTGCCCGGGTCTCGTTGTCGCGGATCGCCTGCAGCGTCTTGCCGAACGGGGAGTGCACGATCAGCCACATCAACGCCGCGCACACGGCAAACACGACGAGCACGTAGTAATAATAGGACGTAATGAACCTGGGAAAGGCGTCCGCGCCCGGGAAGCTGACGAGGCCGCCCAGCAAGGTCACCTTCGCGAATGGAACCCGGATGCCGTCGGTGCCGCCGGTGATCCAGAAGAACTTGTAGGCGAGCGTCCACAGCACCTGCGAGAGTGCGAGCGTCAGGATGGCGAAGAAGATCCGGGTATGGCGCACGCAAACGACCCCGAAAAGCGCGGCGAGCGCGGCCGAAAATGCGACCCCGCCCAGGAGGAAAAGCTCCATCGAAGAGACGCCGAGATAGCGCATCATGAACGCAACGGCGTAGGCGCCCGCGCCCAGGAAAGCGGAATGCCCGAACGAAAGCAGGCCCGTGTACCCGAGCAGGAGATTGAACCCGAGCGCGGCGATCGCCAGGGCGAGGCCGTATGTGAGGAGCTGCGTCTGGTACGTGCTTGCGAAGGCCGGTACGAGCAGCAGGACGATGAAAACCACCCCGGCGACCGCGGCCCGGCGGCCGATCGAAAGCGCCTGCGGCGCGTTCACGATTTCCTCCCGAAGAGGCCGGTGGGGCGGATGAGGAGCACGATCGCGGCGATCAGGTACAGCGCCGCGAGCTCGATTTCCTCCCAGAACTGGATCGTGACCGTTCTCAGCGCGCTCACGATGAGCGCGCCGACCAGGGCGCCCTCGAGGCTGCCCAGGCCGCCGATCACCACCACGACGAACGCCAAGATGAGCACTCCGACCCCCATGCCCAGCACCGCAGCCTGGCCCGGGACGACGATGGCGCCGCCCAGCCCCGCCATGAAGCAGCCGAGGCCGAAGGCAAGGATGTAGATACGTCCGACGTCGATCCCGAGCGCCGCAGCCATGCGCCGGTCCTGCGCGGTGGCACGCAGCAGTACGCCGAACTTGGTGCGGTACACGAACGCCCACAGCCCAAGCGCCGCGATGACGCCGACTCCGATCATCAGCAGGTTGTAGACCGGGTACGGCAGTCCTCCGACCTGAACCAGCCCGAGGGAGTCGACAAGTCCGCTCGCTGTGAGCGGCGTGCCGCCCCACACCAGCCGGATGACGTCCTCGAGGAGCAGCAGCAGGCCGAAGGTCACGAGCAGCTGATACTCCTCGGGCCGCCGGTAAAACGGCCGGATCAGCGTCGGCTCGATCGCCAGCCCGATCACCGCGACCGCGATCGCCCCAAGGGGCAGGAAGATGAAGAGGACTGCCGGCGGCACCACGGCCGACACCGCGGCCACCGACCATGCGGTGACGTAGGCGCCGAGCGCGTAGAAGCTGCCGTGCGCCATGTTGACGATCCCCATCACCCCGAAAATGAGGCTCAGCCCTGCGGCGATGAGGAACAGCACCGCGGCGTAGAACAGCGAATTCAGAACCTGAAGCGCGACGATTTCCATCGTTTTTTTCTTTGCGCGCGCAGCCCTCCGGCGGCCCGGCATCAATGCCGAGGTCGCCCCAGACCTACGCCCCGTCG
>JACPEF010000021.1 GCA_016183675.1 Betaproteobacteria bacterium | reverse complement strand
CGGCGCACCAGCTGCTGCACTGCGTCGTTGCGCATGTCGCGAAAGAGCAGCGCTTCCTCGGACTCCTTGGACAGCGCCTGCTCGTCGTTGAACGAATAGTCGCGCTTGAGCACGATCTCGCTCGCCGGGATGTGCTCCCGGTTCTGGCGGTCCGTCAGGCGGAACGCGACGCGGTACCGCAGCTGGAACTCGCGCACGCGCCCGCCGCCGCCGAGCGAGAGTATCTGCTTCTCCTGCAGCTCGTTCATGATTTGCAGGACGGCCTCGGCCTGCTCCGGCCGGTCGGTGATGCGCGTGGCGCTGCCCGACTGCACCGCGCGTTTTAACTGGATGGCGAACGGCGAGGTCGGCGCGGCCTGCACGTACAGGGTGTTGAAGGGCAGCGTCGCCGTGCCGCGGAGCTGGAAACCGCATGCTGACAGCAGCAGGACCGCTGTCAGCATAACGATGAACGATGAACGATGAACGATGAACGAACGCATCTTCCGCGAGTCCGTCGCAATCTTACGCCGAGAGCCTGACGCCGTCACTCCTGTTTTGTTTGCCGAACAACAATGTGGGGTTCCAGACGTATCGCTCTTCGTTCATCGTTCCGCGTTCATAGTTCATCGTTCAGACAACCACGTTCACCAGCCGGCCCGGCACCACGACCACCTTCTTCACCGGCTGGCCGTTCACGAACTTCCGCACCGCCGGGTCAGCGAGCACGATGGTTTCGATCGCCTTGCTGTCGGCGTCGCGCGGCACGCGCACGTCGCCGCGCTTCCTGCCGTTCACCTGCACCACGAGCTCGATCTCCTCCTCGATCAGGGCGGAGGGGTCGGGCTCGGGCCACGGCGCCGCCAGCACGTCTTTCCCGAAGCCGAGCTCGCGCCACAGGTGGTGCGAGACGTGGGGCGTGATCGGCGAGAGCAGCCGCAGCAGGATGCCCAGGCCCTCGTGTGCCACGGCATTGCGCGCGGGCCCGGTTTCGGGCGCGCGCTCGAGGGCGTTCAGGATTTTCATGGCGGCGGAAGCCACCGTGTTGAACTGGTGCCGCCGGATGTCGTAGTTCGCCTGCTTGAGCACCGCGTGCACTTCGCGCCGCACGCCCGCCAGCTCTTTGGGCAGCGCCGCGCCGCGCAGGGCGTCGGACGACTTCGTCGCGGTCTTGCTGAACCGCCAGGCGAAGGTCCACAGCCTGCGCAGGTAGCGCGCGGCGCCCTCGACGCCGGCGTCGCTCCACACCAGCGTGTCCTCCGGCGGCGAGGTGAACATCATGAAGAAGCGCGCGATGTCGGCGCCATAGTGGTCGATCAGCTCCTGGGGATCCACACCGTTGTTCTTTGACTTCGACATGGTGCCGAGGCCGCCGAAGTCCACCGGCTGGCCGTCGGCCCTGAGGACGGCGTTGCGGCTGCCACGGTCGTCCTGCGTCACCTCGACCTCTGCCGGGTTGTAGTAGGCGATGCGGCCGGACTCGCTTCTGCGGGAGTAGATTTCGTTCAGCACCATGCCCTGCGTCAGCAGGTTGGTGAACGGCTCCTCCAGCGTGACCAGCCCGAGGTCGCGCATCACCTTGGTCCAGAAGCGCGAGTAGAGGAGATGCAGGATGGCGTGCTCGATGCCGCCGATGTACTGGTCCACCGGCAGCCAGTATTGGACGCGCTCGTCCACCATGTGCCCGCCGTTGTCGGGGCAGGCGTAGCGGAGGTAGTACCACGAGGAATCCACGAAGGTGTCCATGGTATCGGTCTCGCGCCGCGCCGGCTTGCCGCACTTCGGGCACTTGCATTTCAGGAAGTCCTCGCGCTTCGCGAGCGGGTTGCCGGTCCCGTCCGGCACGCAGTCCTCGGGCAGGACGACCGGAAGGTCGCCGTCGGGCACGGGGACATCGCCGCAATGGTCGCAGTGGATGATCGGGATCGGCGTGCCCCAGTAGCGCTGGCGCGAGATGCCCCAGTCGCGCAGGCGATAGAGCACCTGCTTCTCGCCCAAGCCCTTCGCCTGGAGATCGGCGGCGATCGTATCAACCGCCTGCTCGTAGTCGAGCCCGTCGTACTGCCCCGAGTTGAAGCAGACGCCGTATTCGAGATGGGCGGCCTTGAGCGGGAGTTCGAGGGCGCCGCCCCGGGGCTTGATGACCGGCTTGATGGGAAGCCGCTGCCGGGTGGCGAAGTCGAAGTCGCGCTGGTCGTGACCGGGAACGCCCATCACCGCGCCTTCGCCGTAAGCCATCAGCACGTAGTTGCCGACCCACACCGGCACCGGCTCACCGGTGAGCGGGTGCGTGACCGTTAACCCGGTCGGCATGCCTTTCTTTTCCATCGTGGCGAGATCTGCCTCCGTCACGCTGCAGCGCCTGCATTCCTCGACGAAGGCGGTGAGCTTCGCATTGTCCCGCGCCGCACGCGCGGCGAGCGCGTGCTCGGCGGCGACCGCGCAGAAGGTCACGCCCATGATCGTGTCGGCGCGCGTGGTAAACACCCACAGCAGGCCTTTATCAGGCGCCTGTGCTTCGGATGCCCCGCCCTCACCCCCGGCCCCTCTCCCTGAGGGCGAGGGGAGGTTCGAGCCTGCGGGCAACTCGTATGGAAAAGCGAAGCGTACGCCGAAGCTTTTCCCGATCCAGTTGGCCTGCATCGTCTTCACGCGCTCGGGCCAGCCGGAGCCGCGGCCGTCTATCACCTGCTCGTTGGCGAGCACGGTCTGGTCCACCGGGTCCCAGTTCACGACGCCCGTTTTCTTGTAGACGAGGCCCTTCTCGAGCATGCGCAGGAACAGCCACTGGTTCCAGCGGTAGTATTCGGGCCTGCAGGTGGCGAGCTCGCGCGACCAGTCGATCGCGAAGCCGAGCGAGGCGAGCTGCTTCTTCATGTCAACGATGTTGTCGTAGGTCCACCTCGCCGGCGGCACCCCGTTCGCCATCGCCGCGTTCTCGGCGGGCAGCCCGAACGCGTCCCAGCCCATCGGCTGCAGCACGTTGTAGCCCTTCATCCGGTAGTAGCGGGTGAGGACGTCGCCTATCGTGTAATTGCGCACGTGCCCCATGTGAAGCTTCCCCGAGGGGTAGGGGAACATCGACAGGCAGTAGTACTTCGGCTTGTCCGGCGACTCCGCCGCGCGAAACGCGGCGCTTTTCTCCCAGTATTTCTGGGCTTCCCGCTCGATCACGTGCGGGTTGTATTTCTGCTGCATAAAGCGCAGGTGCGGAAAGCGACGATTATAACCGCAACGCGTGCGCCCGCCCGGCGCCGTTCCCCGCGCGTCAGGCGACGACCGGCGATGCCCCGTCTTGCGCGACGGCGTTCGGCCCGTGCTCTATAATCGGCGTGATTCACCGCGCACGCCGCATGTCTCCAGGTTTTCTCTCTGGACTTAACGAACAGCAGCTCGAGGCGGTCACGCTGCCGCTCCAGTCGGCGCTGATCCTCGCCGGCGCCGGCAGCGGCAAGACGCGCGTGCTCACCACGCGCGCGGCGTGGCTCATCCAGACCGGGCAGGTGAGCCCGATGGGACTCGTCGCCGTCACTTTCACCAACAAGGCGGCGAAGGAGATGCTCACGCGCATCTCCGCGATGCTTCCGATCAACGCCCGCGGCATGTGGGTGGGCACCTTTCACGGCCTGTGCAACCGGATGCTGCGCGCGCACCATCGCGACGCGGGGCTGCCGCAGCTGTTCCAGATCCTCGACACCCAGGATCAGCTCTCGGCCATCAAGCGGCTGCTCAAGAGCCTCAACGTGGATGAAGAGCGCTTCCCGCCGCGCCAGGTGCAGTGGTTTGTCACCGCCAACAAGGAGGAGGGGCTGCGCGCGCCGCAGGCGGAGGCGCACGACGAATTCACGCGGCGCATGGTGGATCTCTACGCCGCGTACGACGAGCAGTGCCAGCGCGAGGGCGTGGTGGATTTTGCGGAACTCTTGCTGCGCTCCTACGAGCTGCTCTCGCGCAGCGAGGCGTTGCGCAGCCACTACCGCGCGCGCTTCCGCCACATCCTGGTGGACGAGTTCCAGGACACCAACCGCCTGCAGTACCGTTGGCTGAGGCTCCTCGCTGGCGAAGGGAACGCAGTCTTCGCGGTGGGCGACGACGATCAATGTCTTGTCCCTGGAACGCGGATCGCGATGGCAGACGGGTCCACTATGCCTATCGAAAACGTTCGCACAGGTGATCGGGTGCTCTCGTGCTTCGGAAAACGGGATTTCCGAGCGGCCGAGGTGACTTCCGTATTCAAGAGGCTGCGCAAAGAGGTCTTAACCACGATCATCACGCGGCGTGGGCGGAAAATCACGAGCACACCCGAGCACACGCACTTCGCTGGCTACCTACTCGGCAAAACGCCGCAGGTCTACTTCACTTACCTAATGCAGAAGCACGACGTGGGCTACAGGCTCGGTACTTCGCAGGTTTATACGAGTGGCCAACGCAAACCCATGGTTGGCTACAAGCAGCGCGCATTACAAGAGCATGCCGATGCGCTTTGGATAGTCGGCGTGCACAGCTCAGAAAACAAAGCGCGACTGCATGAAGTGTTGCTGTCCCTGCGATACGGTCTACCGACAATGCCTTTTTCCCCGCGTAAAGGCAAATCCGTTAAAGGACTGGTGCATGATGCCCGCTACATTGAGCGGTTGTATCAAGAGGTGGATACACGCGGGGCGGCCGCGCGGCTGATGGTGGATTTCGATCTCGATCCGCAGGAGCCTCATCACGTCCCGCGCTCGCGCAATTCAAGTCGAAGGAACATTACAGTCACGCTCTGTGGCGATAACCGTGGCCGCAATGTCCTACATAGAATTAGCGTCATGGGCAATGACCTTCATGGCCGACGCATGCTGCGGGACCTGGGCTTGAGCGTTAGGCCTGCCAAGAAGCGTTCGCGAAGTTGGCGATTCGAAACTTCATACAAGGATTTCGGTGAGTTGATGCGGCTTGCCGAGAGCATACGCCGAAAGCTTGGCGGAAGAATTGCATTGAAGGCGGGGTTGCATTCAACCCCGCTGTCATTCATCCGCGCGCGCGCCGTAAGACCCGGCATGGTGATGGTAGGTAAGGATGGTCAACTCGACGTCGTTGAACGCGTCACCCGCGAGAAAGTGCGCAAAACCTTCGTGTTTGACCTGAACGTATCGCCCTGCCACAACTTTATCGCCAACGGCTTGGTTACACACAACTCCATCTACGCCTTCAGAGGAGCGTCCGCCGCGAACATGCAGGATTTACAGCGCGACTTCGCGATCGGGCGCGTGATCAAGCTCGAGCAGAACTACCGCTCGCACGGCCACATCCTCGATGCAGCCAATGCGCTCATCGGTCACAACCGCAGGCGGCTCGGCAAGAGCCTGTGGACCGCGGAAGCGAAGGGCGAGCCGCTCCGGGTGTTCGACGCCGCGACCGACATTGAGGAAGCGGCGTTCATCGTGGAGGAGGTGCAGGCGCTGCGCGCCGAAGGCGCGGCGCTCGACGACATCGCGGTGCTCTACCGCTCGAACGCGCAGTCGCGGGTGATCGAGCACGCGCTGTTCAGCGCCGGCATGCCCTACCGCGTCTACGGGGGCCTGCGCTTCTTCGAGCGCCAGGAGGTGAAGCACGCGCTCGCTTACCTCAGGCTGGTGGCGAACGCGGACGACGACGGCGCGCTCATGCGCGTCATCAACTTTCCCGCGCGCGGCATCGGCAACCGCTCGCTCGAGCAGCTGCAGGAAGCGGCGCGCTCGCGCGGCGTGAGCCTGTGGGCGTCCGCGCGCGCCAACACCATCGGGGGCAAGTCCGGCGCCGCGATCGAAGCCTTCGTGAAGTTGATCGAGGCGATGCGGGAGGCGACTTCCGGCCTCGGGCTGCCGGAGACGATCGGGCACGTCATCGAGGCGAGCGGCCTGCGCGCCCACTACCAGGCGGAGAAGGAAGGCGCGGACCGCCTGGAAAACCTCTCCGAGCTCATAAACGCTGCGGCGACTTTTGTCGCCGAGCGCGACGTGCAACCGGCGGGCGAGGCTGCCGGCATGGACGAGCCCGACGAGCTGACCGCGTTCCTTGCCCACGCGGCGCTGGAGGCGGGCGAGCACCAGGCTGAGGCCGGGGCGGACGCGCTGCAACTCATGACCGCGCACTCGGCGAAAGGGCTCGAGTTTTACAGCGTCTTCGTGAGCGGGCTGGAGGAAGGGCTGTTCCCCCACGAGAACAGCCTCACCGAAGCCGACGGCATCGAGGAGGAGCGGCGCCTGATGTACGTCGCGCTCACACGCGCGCGCCGCCGGCTCTATCTTTCGTTCGCGCAAAGCCGGATGCTGCACGGGCAGACGCGCTACGGGATCGCCTCGCGCTTCTTCCAGGAAATTCCCGAGCCGTTGATGCGTCGCATCAACCGCAGTTCCATGTTCAAAGTTCAAAGTTCAAAGTTGGCACAACTGCACCCTGGATCCGGAACTCGGAACCTGGAACCCGGAACCCGGAACGTTGAACCCGACGCGCGGTGGCGCGTCGGGCAGAGCGTGGTGCATCCCACCTTCGGCGCGGGCGTCATCGTCAATGCCGAAGGTCGCGGTCCCGACGCGCGCGTGCAGGTGAACTTCCGGAACGGCGGACTGAAATGGCTGATGCTGGAGTACGCCAGGCTTGCCCCGGCGTGAACAGCCTTACTGCCTGAGAAAGGAATCGCCGCGGCCGGCCGTCGCGACACCGGCGGCGTAGATGTCCTTGTAGCTCGCGTAGATCGAGGGCACGAGCACCGGTGCCATCAGCCACAGCCCGAGGTCGTACTGCCCGAGCTTGACGCCGATCGGCACCAGGACCATCAGCGCAGCGAGGATCACGAGCCCGTAGACGAACATCGGCAGGATGTTCTTCAGGCAGGCGATGAAGCTGGACTTCAGCGCCTGGAGCGGCGTCACATCGTGGAAGTAGGTGAGCAGCGGCGCGAACCACAGCGCCATCAGCAGCGGCAGCGACACGGCGGCGCCGACGAGCGCCGCCCTGGTGACCTCCACCGTCGCGGCCTGCATCTGCTCGGTGACCTGCGGCGTGAGCGTCGGGCTCTTGGCGAGCGTCTTCGCCATGGTTGCGAACGCGTCGCCGCCGATCGCGACGACGATCATGAGGATGACCAGATTGCCGACGAGGGAGACCCCGCCGATCGTGACGAGCTGTGCCGCGTTCTTCCGGAACCCCCTGAGAAGGTGCGCGATCTCGAGCTGGCGGCCCTCCTCGAGCGTCCTGCAGCCGTCCATGAGCCCGGCGAGGAAGACGGGCATCAGCAGTACCGCAACCAGCATGAGGATCGGGACGTAATTCACGACCTTCATCGCGACGAACAGGATCAGCACCAGCACGATCCACATGAGCGGACTGCGCAGGAAGAGGCGCACGCCTCCAGCAATCCAGGCCCAGCCTTGTACGGCGGCTACGATGCGGGGTTCCATGCTCGGCGGGTGTTCCTCAGGGCGCAGCGGGCGGAAAGTCTTTGCAGTGCACGAGATGCCGATTATAGTCGCTCAATTCACAAGTTGCGGCAGCTCGTGTTCGCGCGCGACGTGGCTTGCGAGGATCCGCCGGAAGTGGTTCGGGTCCTTGGCGTGAGTCAGATCGCCGGGGCGCGGCAGGTAGAAGTCGTAGAGGCGCGAGACCCAGAACCGCAGCGCCCCCGCGCGCAGCATCACCGGCCACGCCCCGCGCTCGATGGCGGTGAACGGGCGGAGGCGGCGGTAGGCTTCGAGCAGCGCGCCGGTGCGCCGCCCGTCCAGCGCGCCGCCCGCCTCCACGCACCAGTCGTTGACCGCGATCGCCACGTCGTAGAGCAGCACATCGGTGCACGCGAAATAGAAGTCGATCACACCGGAGATGCGATCGCCTTCCCAGAGCACGTTGTCGCGGAAGAGATCGGCGTGAATGGCCCCGCGGGGCAGCTCCTGGAAACGGTGGAGCCCTTGGAACCGCACCTCTTCCCCGAGCAGCGCCGCATCCCCCTCGCCGAGGAACGGGATGATCTCGGGCATCACCGCCTTCCACCACCGGGGGCCGCGCGGGTTGGCTAACTTCTCGCGGTACGACGCGCCGGCGAGATGGATGTTGGCGAGCAGGGCGCCGACCCGGGCGCATTGATCGGGAGGGGGATCGCTGATGTCCGCGCCCGCCAGAAAGCTCACGAGGGCGGCGGGTTTCCCGTTGAGCTCCCCCGGGAAGCGGCCGGCGCGGTCAGGAACCGGCCGGGCGCTGGGAATGCCCAGCCCCGCGAGGTGGTCCATCAGGCCAAGATAGAAGGGCAGCTCGTGCGACTTGAGCTTCTCGAACAGGGTGAGGACGAAGCGGCCCCCGGTGGTGGTCACGAAATAGTTGGTGTTCTCGATCCCGGCCGGGACGCCGTCGAGGGCGACGAGGGTGCCGATGGAATAGTTCTTGAGCCAGGCGCTGAGCTGTTCGCGGGTGACTGTGGTGAAAACGGACATCGTGAGCGGTAAGCGGTAAGCAGTGAGCAGTCAGCCGCGGCTGGATGCTTTCCGGATGCGACCGCTCACGGCTCACCGCTCACCGCTTGCCTCAGAATTCGAAAATCACCCACATCGGCGGCCGGACGGTGGGGCTGAAATTGTCTTGGCGCGCGAAGGTGCCGTCGCCCCGGTGGTCGATCATGTAATAAGGCGTGCCGCTCGCCGGGGTGACCTTGATCATGTAGAGCTTGCCGCCGATGCGGAACTCCTCGACCGTGTCGGTGCCGCGTTTGAGAATCGTGACCTGCGGCTCGAGCGCGGGGTCGAGCTCGAAGCCCGGCGGAGGGGGCGGCGGTTCGGGCACCGGCTGCAGGGCGGGCGGCTTGGCGCCGGTCTGGGCCGCCACCGGCAGCGCGGCGGCGAGCAGGAGGGCGGCGGTGAACGAGCGCATGGACATCGGTCAGCCTTTGTCTGGGCGCGCGTTGAGCGGCGGCCGCGCCATCCGTTCCAAAGCGCGCAGTTAAAGCGGCGCTTCCGGCGGCCGCTTCAACGCCTATTATCGGGGTTTCCCGGCGCAATTAAAAGCAGGATCTAGCAGCCTGTCGGACTTGGCGCTCCGCCAGACTGCTAAAAGCAAAACCGCCTGAGGATTTGGGACAAAACCACACCGAATGATCCCTCCTCGCCCACTGGTGCGGACGCGAGCGGAGTCGAACTCATTTCTCTACCGTCCTTTTTTCGCCGTTTTCTTGCAGGCGGTTTTGCCTGAGGAGTTTGTCGGACCCAATCCCGACAAACTCCTAGAGGTTGAGCAGGACTTCCCGCTCGGCCGCAGAAGGCTCGAAGCCGCGCTTCTCGTAGTAGTTGAAGATCGCGTCCACCACGGCCTGGGGCTCGTTGTGGGTCTGGATGAGATCCATGTCCTCGGGGTCGATCATGCTTTCCGTCACGAGCGCTTGGCGGAACCAGTCGAGCATCCCGCGCCAGAACGGCTCGTGCACCAGGATGATCGGCATCTTGCGCGTCTTCCCGGTCTGCACCAGCGTGAGCGCCTCCATCAGCTCGTCGAGCGTGCCGAAGCCGCCCGGCATCACCACCCACGCGGTCGCGAACTTGACGAACATCACCTTGCGCGCGAAAAAGTGCCGGAAGGTCTGGCTGATGTCCTGGTACAGGTTGCCGACCTGCTCGTGCGGCAGCTGGATGTTGAGCCCCACGCTCGGGCTGCGGCCGAAATAGGCGCCCTTGTTGGCGGCTTCCATGATGCCGGGACCGCCGCCGGAGATCACGCTGAAGCCGGCGTCCGAGAGCTGGCGGGAGATCTTCTCGGCGAGGATGCAGTACGGATGATCGGGCGGCATGCGCGAGCTCCCGAAGATGCTCACCGCCGGGCGGATCGCGCTCAGGCGTTCCGTCGCCTCGACGAATTCTGACATAATGCCGAACACCCGCCAGGACTCGCGCGCGGACCACCGCCGCTCCGCGAGCTCGGGTGTGATGGCGTTGACAAGCTTGTCTTTCTCGGTCATGTGAAACCCCGTGAACAGTGGACGGTGAACAGTGAACAGCATTAAGACCGATGCGCAGGGCGCGCCCGCGCGGGCGCACACCGTTCACCGTTTACCGATCACCGTTCACCGGAACGAATGAAGACGCTGCTGCTGGTTGACGGCTCTTCCTATCTCTACCGCGCGTTCCATGCGCTGCGGCGCGCCGACCTGCGCAATAAGCAGGGCGAGCCGACCGGAGCGATCTACGGCGTCATGAACATGCTCCGCCGGCTGCGCAGGGATACGCCGGCGGATTATAGCGCCTGCGTGTTCGACGCCAAAGGCAAGACCTTCCGCGACGAGGCCTATCCCGAGTACAAGGCCAACCGCCCGCCCATGCCGGAGGACCTCGCCGCCCAGATCGCGCCGCTCAAGGAGGCCATTGCCGCGCTCGGCTGGCCGCTGCTCGAGGTCCAAGGGGTAGAGGCGGACGACGTGATCGGCACGCTCGCCAGGCAGGCCGAGCGCGAGGGCGTGCGCGTGATCATCGCCAGCGGCGACAAGGACCTCGCGCAGCTCGTGAACTCTGTCATTACGATCGAGAATGTCGACCCCAGAACCGGCGAGCGCGAGATTCTTGACGAGCCCGGCGTGGCGAACAAATTTGGCGTCAAGCCCGGGCGCATGATCGACTATCTGACTTTGATCGGCGACAGCGTGGACAACGTGCCGGGCGTCGCGGATGTTGGCCCCGTTACCGCCGTGAAATGGCTCGCGGAATACCAGAGTCTCGATAATTTGGTGGCGCACGCCGATGAGATTGAGGGAAAAAAGGGAGAAAATCTTCGCAAGGCGCTCGACTGGCTGCCGCGGGCGCGCGAGCTGCTGACGATCAAGTGCGACGTCGAGCTGCCGGTCAGGGTGCATGATCTCGCGGCCAGGCCGCAGGACGCCGCGAAGCTCACGGAGCTGCTCGGCCGCTTCGAGTTCAAATCCTGGGCGCGCGAGCTGCAGGATTCAGGATCCGGGATTCAGGATTCAGGGGTCAACCAGCCGGCGGGCACCGCGCCGGCATTCGAGCCCCGAGCCTCGAGCCCCGAGTCCCGCAATTACGAGACGGTCCTCACCGGAAAGCAGCTTGACGCGTGGCTGAAAAAGATCGAGAAAGCGGGGCTGGTCTCGCTCGACACCGAAACCACCAGCCTTGATCCCTTCAAGGCCGAGCTCGTGGGCGTATCATTCTCGATCGAGCCAGGCCGCGCCGCCTACGTGCCGGTGGGACACCACTACGCCGGCGCGCCGCGCCAGCTCGGGCGCGAGGCGGTGTTGGGAAAGCTCAAGCCATGGCTGCAGGACCCGAAGCGCGCGAAGCTCGGGCAGAACGCGAAGTACGACATGCACGTGCTCGCCAACCACGGTGTCCAGCTCGCTGGCGTGGCGCACGATACGCTGCTTCAGTCCTACGTGCTGGAGAGCCACCGGTCGCACGACATGGACAGCCTCGCCGAGCGGCATCTGGGCCTGAAGACCATCACCTACGACGAGGTCACCGGCAAGGGCGCGAGCCGCATCGGCTTCGAGCAGGTGGCGGTGGAGCGCGCCACCGAGTACGCGGCCGAAGATGCCGATGTGACGCTGCAGCTGCACCGGGCGCTCTACCCCGGCATCGAGGCTGACGGGAAGCTCGCGCGCATCTACCGCGATGTCGAGATGCCGCTGCTCGCGGTGCTGTACGCGATGGAGCGGCACGGCGTGCTGCTCGACAGCGGGCTGCTCGCGGAGCTCTCGCGTGAGTTCGGCGCCGAGATGGCGGAGATCGAGGCCAAAGCCCACGAGCAGGCCGCGCAGCCGTTCAACCTCAATTCCCCCAGGCAGATCCAGGAGCTCCTGTTCGAGAAGCAGAAGCTCCCGGTGGTGAAAAAAACGCCGAGCGGTGCGCCGTCAACGGACGAAGACGTGTTGGAGCAACTTGCGCTTGACCATCCGCTGCCGAAACTGATCCTGGAGTACCGCGCGCTCGCCAAGCTGAAATCCACTTACACCGACAAACTGCCCGAGATGATCGACCCGGCGACCCACCGGGTGCACACCCATTACGCGCAGGCGGTGGCGGTGACGGGACGGCTCGCGAGCAACGACCCCAACCTGCAGAACATCCCGATCCGCACCGCGGAAGGGCGCCGCATACGCGAAGCGTTCATTGCGCCGGCGGCCGCCCATATCGTCTCTGCCGACTACTCCCAGATCGAGCTCCGCATCATGGCTCACATCTCGCAGGACGCAAGCCTGCTGAAGGCTTTCGCGGCGGGCGAGGACATCCACCGCGCCACCGCCGCCGAAATCTTCGGCATGGCCCCGCAGGAAGTCGGCGCGGAGCAGCGGCGCTACGCCAAGGTGATCAACTTCGGGTTGATCTACGGCATGTCGGCGTTCGGGCTCGCGCGCCAGCTCGGGCTGGAGCGCGCCGCCGCGCAGCAGTACATGGACCGCTACTTCGCGCGTTACCCGGGCGTCGCGGACTACATGCAGCGCACGCGCGAGCAGGCGCGCGACACAGGTTACGTGGAAACCGTGTTTGGGCGGAGGCTCTGGCTGGCTGAGATCAGGAGCTCGAACAACGCGCGCCGCCAGGGCGCGGAGCGCGCCGCGATCAACGCGCCGATGCAGGGCACGGCCGCGGATCTCATCAAGATGGCGATGATCGCCGTGGATCGCTGGATCCGCTACCGGCGCCTCGAGTCCCGGCTCATCATGCAGGTGCACGACGAGCTGGTGCTCGAAGTACCGGACAAGGAGCTCGCCGAGGTCA
>JACPEF010000020.1 GCA_016183675.1 Betaproteobacteria bacterium | reverse complement strand
CACGGCGGCGATGATGGTGGACGCCACCTATGAGAAGCTCTACCGCGCCATGCGGCCGGGCGTGCGCGAGAACGAGATGGTGGCCCTGGCCGCCCAGACCCTCTACACCCTGGGGTCGGAGGACGTGGAGGGGGTGAACGCGATCGCCGGCGAGCGCTGCAGCCCGCACCCGCACAACTTCACCGACCGCTTGATCCGCCCGGGGGACCAGGCCTACTTCGACATCATCCAGACCTACATGGGCTACAAGACCTGCTACTACCGGACGTTCACCGTGGGCTCGGCGACCCCGCCGCAGGTGGACGCCTACAAGATGGCGCGCCAGTGGATGGACGAGGCGATCGCGCTGCTGAAGCCCGGCGTCTCCACCGACAGGGTGGCGAAGGCGTTCCCGAAGTCCACCGAGATCGGTTTCGAAACCGAGATGGCGGCGTTCGGGCTCAACTTCTGCCACGGCCTGGGCCTCGGCCTGCACGAGCGGCCGCTCATCTCGCGCGTGAGCTCCTTCAAGGACCCCTACGAGCTCAAGGCGGGGATGGTGTTCGCGGTCGAGACGTTCTGCCCGGCGACGGACGGCGTCTCCGCCGCGCGCATCGAGGAGGAAGTCGTGCTGACGCCGCAGGGGGCGAAGGTGATCACGCTCTTCCCGGCGCAGGAACTGCCTATCGCAAATAAGTACTGACCGTGAGGTCGTGAGAGCGGGAGCGCGGGAGATCGAAAGAACAGACACTTTCCACCTCCCGATTTCCCGACCTCCCGATCTCCCGAATATTGAATGGCAGTCAGCATCGAGAGGCCATGGATACCAAAGTAAAACGGTCGCCGCTGGAGACATCGGCCGCGAGACGCGGCTCAAGCTCTACCGGCTGCAGGTCGAACTCCGATACTGCGAGAAGCGCGCCTACGATCTGTTCCTGCAAAACCTGGTCAAGGGCACGACCCACCTCTCGCTCGGGCAGGAAGCGATCGCGGCGGCTTTCGGGGTGGCGATGCGGCCCGACGATTACACCTTCTGCACCTACCGCGGTCACGCGCATACGCTCGCCCGCGGCGCTTCGATGGCTGGCGTGTTTCTCGGAGCAGGCGATCATCGGCGCTGCGATGGGCGCCGCGATGACCGGATTGAGACCGATCGCCGAGATCATGTTCTCGGATTTTCTCGCGGTGTGCTTCTTCGGCGACGGCACCGCCAACATCGGCGCGTTCCACGCGGCGCTCAACTTCTCCGCGGTGTGGAAGCTGCCGGTCGTCTTCGTGTGCGAGAACAACTTCTACATGGAGTACACGCCGATCGGCGCGGTGACCGCGGTCGAGCATCCCGCAGCCGACCGAGCCGGCGCCTACGGGCTGGAGCCTGTCCTCGTGGACGGCAACGACGCCGACGAGGTCTACCGCACTGCGATGAAATACATGACCCGCGCACGCAAGGGCGGGGGCCCGGCTCTGATCGAAGCCACGACCTACCGTCACAGCGGGCACTCGCGGGCCGACCCCGCGAAGTATCGTCCGGAAGGCGAGCTCGACAAGTGGCTCGAGCGCGATCCCATCAAGGTCTATCGCGAGCGGCTGCTCAAGTTCGGCGTTGCCGAGGCGACGCTGAAGGACATCGAGTCCGGGGCCATGCGCAAGGTGGACGAAGCGACCGCGATCGCGAAGGCTTCACCGCCACCTTCGCTGGACGGCATCGACAAGCACGTCTGGGCCGACGGGGGTGCCGCATGGCGGAACTGACCTACCGCGACGCGGTTGCCGCCGGCATCGCGCAGGAGATGGCGCGCGACGAGCGCGTGGTGTTCCTGGGCGAGGACGTGGCGCACGCCGGCGGCGTGTTCAAGGCCACCGTCGGGCTGCTCGAGCGCTTCGGCCCGAAGCGCGTGCGCGACTGCCCGATCTCGGAGCAGGCGATCATCGGCGCTGCGATGGGCGCCGCGATGACCGGATTGAGACCGATCGCCGAGATCATGTTCTCGGATTTTCTCGCGGTGTGCTGGGACATGGTCGCGAACGAGATCGCCAAGACGCGCTACATGACGAACGGCCAGATCTCGCTGCCGCTCGTGATCCGCACCGCCAACGGCGCGGGCTCGCGCTTCGGCGCGCAGCATTCGCAATCGGTGGAGAACTGGGCGATGGCGGTGCCGGGGCTGAAGGTGGTGGCGCCCGCGACGCCTGCCGACGTGAAGGGACTGATCGCCGCCGCGGTGCGCGACCCGGATCCGGTCATCGTGTTCGAGCAGAAGTCGCTCTACGCAATGAAAGGCGAGGTGCCGGACGGCGAGCACGTGGACGAGCTTGGGCGAGCGAAGGTATCGCGGCAGGGAAAGGACTGCACGGTCGTGGCGCTTGCCCTGATGGCGCATCGCGCTCGGGAAGCCGCCGAGATCCTCGAAAAGGAGCACGGCATCTCGGCGATGGTAGTGGACGTGCGCTCGCTGGTGCCGCTCGACACGCAGACGATCCTTTCCGAGGTCGCGAAGACCGGCCGGCTGGTGACGGTGGAGGAGAACCCGCGGCTGTGCGGCTGGGGCGCGGAGATCGCCTCGATCGTCGCCGACGAATGCTTCTGGGACCTCGACGGGCCGATCGTGCGCATTACGACGCCGCACGTGCCGCTGCCTTCCGCGGACCAGCTCGAGGACAACACGATTCCCTCGGTCGCGCGGATCGTGCGCGAGATCCGGGAGAAGATCGATTAAGAGCGCCGCCAAGACGCCAAGAACGCCAAGAAAAACAGAACAGAAACCGCAGATAAACGCAGATAAACGCGGATAACAGCGAAGCTGAACCACTAAGGACACGAAGGACACAAAGGAGAATAAGTCCACTCACGACTCACCACTCACGACTCACGGTATTTCGGAACCGCCAAGACGCCAAGACGCCAAGAAAAGCAAGATTGAAGAATGAACAGGGAAGCTTGTAAACCGCGAAGAGGAATAGGGCTTCAATTTTTCGCCGTCGCAACTAGCTCAAGGAGGAGATGATGAACATCAAACGTGTATTCCGGCTTGCTTTCCTGGCAGTCGTGGCGATCGTGTCGCTTGCCGGCGCGGGGTGCGCCCAGATCGGCGTTCGCCCCGAGGTCGTCCGCCATGCCGACATGGTTCTCGTCAATGGCAAGATCGTTACGGTGGACAAGAGTTTCTCCGTGCAGGAAGCCGTCGCGGTCCGGGACGGGAAGATCCTGGCGGTTGGCACTACGTCGAATATCCGGTCGCTGGCGGGCGACCAGACGAAGGTCGTTGATCTCAAGGGACGCACGGTGATCCCCGGCCTCATGGATTCTCAGATGCACTTCCTTCGAGCGGGCTTCACTTGGCGTCGCGAGGTCCGCCTGGACCAGGCACGCTCCGTTCAGGAGATCCTGGCCCTCATCGAGAAGCGAGCAAGCCAGCTCAAGCCGGGCGAGTGGATCCTCACGTATGGTGGCTGGCATTACAGCCAGCTCAAGGAGGGGCGCGCCCCGACCCGCCAGGAGTTGGATCGTGTCGCGCCCAACAACCCGGTGCTGCTGCGGATTCTCCTGCCCCATCCCTCGACCCACTTCGCCGTGCTGAACAGCGCGGCCCTCAAAGCGACGGGGATCACGCGCGATACCAAGGAGCCGGCCAACGGCGTGATCGAGAAAGATGCTGGCGGCGAGCCTACGGGGGTTCTGCGGCGGGCAGCCGTGTCGCTCGCCTTGGGCAAGGTGCCGCGGGCAAGCTTCGAGGAGAAAGTCGAAGGCCTGAAGCTCGTCATGCGCGACTTCCATGCCGCCGGCTTGACCAGCGTGATCGAAGCGGTCGGAGGGGGCGTTACGGAAGATGACTACAAGGTGCTTTTCGAGTCCTGGCGGCGGAAGGAGCTCACGATCAGGACGGCTCTTTTGATCTACACCGCCACGTTTGAAGACGGCCAACGCTGGATGCAGCACCTGCCCATGGGATTCGGGGATGATTGGCTCAAGATCAACGGTTTTGGCGAGCGGCTGGTGGCAGCCGTGCAGGACAATATTGCCCCGAGCTTTCCTCTCAAGCCCGAAGGCCTGGAGGAGTACCGGAGGTTCGTGACCGAAGCGGCGAAAAACCGATGGTCATTCCAGCAGCACACGACGCTCGGCACGACGGCGAAGGCTTTTCTCGACATCATCGAGGAGGTTGACCGGCAGTATCCGATCCGGGATCTCAGGTGGCAGCTCGCCCATGTGGAGATGATCTCGGAGGCGGACATACAGCGTGCGAAGCGCCTTGGTATGGGATTGGCGATCCAAAGCCGCCAAGTCATCGAGAGTGAGTTGATGAAGCAGGCCTGGGGCGATGCGGCCGCTTCCGCCACGCCCGTCAAGAAGATGATCGAGGTCGGAATCCCGGTCGGTGCGGGGACGGATGGGACGGTTGTGACGCCTTATCATCCGTTCACGACGCTCTGGTGGTTGGTGACGGGAAAGGACTGGGCTGGCCGCGTCGTCCGACCGAAGGAGCGGCTGACGCGCGAGGACGCCCTGCGGATGCACACCATGGGAAGTGCATGGCTTACCTTCGACGAGAAGATCAAAGGCTCGATCGAGCCCGGGAAGCGCGCGGACCTTGTCGTGCTGACCGGCGACTACCTCACGGTGCCCGAGGACAAGATCCGCGAGATCAGCTCGGTCATGACGATCGTGGGCGGCAAGATCGTCTACGACGCAGGAAGAAAATGAAAACAGCTTTACTGCAAAGACGCAGAGACGCAAAGTTACGCAAAGATAAACTCTTCATAAGATATTCCTTTGCGCCTTCGCGCCTTTGCGGTTCGTATTTTGGGGGTAGTTGATGGATGTCATCATGCCGCAGCTCGGCGAGACGGTCGCCGAGGGCACCGTTACCCGCTGGTACAAGAAGGTCGGCGATGCGGTCAAGGCGGACGAGACGTTGTTCGACGTCGAAACCGACAAGGTCAGCACCGAGATCCCGGCGCCGGCGAGCGGCGTGCTGGCCGAGATTCTCGTCGGCGAAGGTGTGTCCGCCAAGGTCGGCGCGAGGCTCGCCGTCATCCGCGAGAGCGGACAGGCGGCGCAGGCGGCAGCTCCGAGGCCATCTGCTGCAATGGCGGCGCCGGCTGGGCAGGCTCCGGGGGCGCCGCCTGACCGGGCGAAAAGTACGGGGACTGCGGGTCGACTGTCGCCGGTCGTAAGCAGGCTCATCGCCGAGCACAATCTCGATCCGCGCGCGATCACGGGCACCGGCCGCGACGGGCGCGTCACGCGCGAGGACGTTCTGGTGCATGTTGCGCAGCGCGGCGCGGCCGCACGGCCTGCCGCGAGAACACAGCAGCAAGCGCCGTACGTCGTCGCCGGGGCGGATACCGAGATCGTGCCGCTCAACAACATCCGCAGGCGCACGGCCGAGCACATGGCGAAGGCCTGGGCCAGCGTGCCGCACGTGCTGCAGGTGGTGGAAGCGGACTTTTCGCTCGTGGACCAGGCGCGCCGCGCGGTCAGCGCACAATGGAAGAGCCGTGAGGGGTTCTCGCTCACGTACCTCCCCTTCATCGCGCATGCGGTGACGGCCGCGCTTGCGAAGTACCCGCGCCTCAACGCGAGTTTCAACGGCGATCATCTCGTCGTGCATCGCCGCGTGAACCTCGGGATCGCGGTGGACCTCAACTTCGAAGGGCTGCTGGTGCCGGTGGTGAAGGACGCTGGCGGCAAGCCGCTCGCGGCGCTCGCGCGCGCGATCAACGATCTGGCGCGGCGCGCGCGCGAAGGGAGACTCAAGCCCGACGACATGACCGAAGGCACCTATACTCTCTCCAACAACGGCGCGTTCGGCACGTTGATCACCGCGCCGATCATCAATCCGCCGCAGGTTGCGGTGCTCTCGACCGACGCGGTGCGCAAGCGGGCAGTGGTGATCGAGGGACCGGACGGCGACAGCATCACGGTGCGTCCAATGGGAGTGCTCGCGCAGAGCTTCGACCACCGCGCGGTGGACGGGGCGTATTCCGCGGCGTTCCTGCGGGAAGTGAAGACCATCATCGAGACGCGCAACTGGACGCAGGACCTGTAGGAGTGAGCGAAAAACCTTTTGCCACAGAGGACACAGAGAACACAGAGAGTAACAACTCGAACCGCTAAGACGCCAAGAAAGCCAACGGAATTCTTCAACACTAGGATCATTCAGGAGGTCACGCCATGGCAACCGCTAGCTTGATGAACCGCAATTTGGGATGGATGGGTATCGCTCTCTGTTCTGCGGCCTTGGCTGTGCCGGCGCACGCCAAGGAGTGCTACGCGCCGGACGCGCGCGCCCAGGAGCGCGCTTTTTCGCGCGCGGTGATCACCGAGGGCGGGAAAACGATCTGGCTCGCCGGCCAGACCGCTGCGGCCAACCTCGACTTCGAGGGGCAGGTGCGCCAAATCTTCGCGAGCCTCGACAAGACGATCAAGGCCGTCGGCGGCAGCGGGCTCCGCGACATGGTGACCATGACCGTGTTCATCAACGACGTGCGGCTCGGCGACCGCTTCGTGGAGATCCGCAAGGAAGTGTTCAAGGAGTGCTTTCCGGGGAGCGCCCTGATCACCGTCACGGGATTCGCCCGACCCGGCGTCATGGTCGAGGTGCAGGGCATCGCAGTCGTCGGTGGCAAGTAAAAAACGGAGAATCTTGAACCGCAAAGGCGCTAAGTTTCCGCAAAGAAGATCCGGGTTTTCCTTCATTTATTTTTGACTTTGCGTTTCCTTTGTGCCTTCGCGTCTTTGCGGTGAAGCTCTTGACTGAGGAAGAAACGAAATGGCGAACATGAAACAGCACAAGCTCGGCTGGATCGGCATCGGGCGCATGGGCTACGCGATGGCCGAGCGGCTGGCGCAAGCGGGCTGCGACCTCACGGTGTGGAACCGCACCCGGTCGAAGGCGGAGCCGCTCGCCAAGTCCGGCGCGAAGATCGCCGGCTCGCTCGCCGACCTCGCCGCGTGCGACATCGTTTTCACGATGGTCTCGACTGGCAAGGACGTGAAGGAAGTCCTGTTCGGGCCCAACGGCGTCGCTTCGAAGGGGAAGGCGCCGAAGATCGTAGTGGACAGTACCTCGATCTCGCTCGAGGAATCGGCCGAGATCCGGCAGAAACTCGCCGGGCTGGGCGTGAAGCTCCTCGCTGCGCCGGTTTCCGGCAACGCGAAAGTGATCAAGGCCGGCAGGCTCACCGTCGTCGCTTCGGGGCCGAAGGACGCTTTCGAAGCGGTTGCTCCGTACATGCGAGCGATCGGGCAGGGCGTGAGCTACGTCGGCGAGGGCGAACTCTCGCGCATCGCCAAGATCTGCCACAACGTGATGCTCGGAGTGGTCACGCAGTCGCTCGCCGAGATCACGATCCTCGCGCAGAAGGCCGGCATGAAGCGCCACGCCTTCCTCGACTTCCTCAACAAGAGCGTGATGGGCTCGACGTTCACGCGCTACAAGTCGCCGGCGCTGGTAAACCTCGATTTCCACGTCACCTTCACGCCCGAGCTGCTGCGCAAGGACCTTGATCTGGGGCTCGGCGCCGGCCGGGATTTCGGCGTGCCGATGCCGCTCGCCTCGCTCACGCGCGACATGGTGCAGACGCTGATCGGCAACGGCTACGCCGACCAGGACTTCTCGACGCTGCTCCTGCTCGAGGCGCGGGCCTCGGGCATCAAGCTCGAGCCCGAGCACGTCGAGGTCGGCGACGGGCTGAGCTAGAGCACATTAACCACAGAGGCACAGAGGCACAGAGAAAAACAAGATGATTTCAATGCAAAGACGCAAAGCACGCGAAGGAAATCC
>JACPEF010000222.1 GCA_016183675.1 Betaproteobacteria bacterium | reverse complement strand
GGCTCGTTGTTCCTGGACGAGATCGGCGACATGCCGCCCGAGCTCCAGACGCGGCTGCTGCGCGTGCTCTCCGAGGGGAACTTCTACCGCGTCGGCGGACACCAGCCGATCAGGGCCAACGTGCGCGTCATCGCCGCCACGCACCAGGATCTCGAAGCGCGCGTCAGGCAGGGGCTGTTCCGCGAGGACCTGTTCCACCGGCTCAACGTCATCCGCCTGCGGCTGCCGCTGCTGCGGGAGCGGCGCGAGGACATCCCGTTGCTCACGCGTCATTTCCTCGCCAAGAGCGCCCGCGAGCTCGGCGTGGAAGCGAAGCGGCTCTCGGAGGCGACGCTCAAATACCTCACCGCGCAGGATTTCCCGGGCAACGTGCGCCAGCTCGAGAACCTTTGCCACTGGCTCACCGTCATGGCGCCCTCGGTCAACATCGAGGTCAAGGACCTGCCGCCCGAGCTGCGTGCCGAAGCGGCGCCGCCGGCGGCGCAGGGCTGGGTCGCGGCGCTGGAAAAGGAGGTCGAGACGCTGCTCAACCGCGGCGAGAGCGGCGTCCTGGACGAGCTCACGCGCGAGTTCGAAAGAGCGCTCATCGCGAAGGCGCTCGCCCACACCGGCGGCCGGCGCATCGAGGCTTCCCAGCTGCTCGGCCTGGGGCGCAACACCCTCACGCGCAAGATCCAGGAACTCGGAATCGAATCCGGCAACAAGCCGGATTCGATTAAATGAAGATCAAGTCAGTTAGAAAAGCAGTGACTGAGTGATCAGGCGATCGAGAATTCGACAGGCGGCGATATTCCCCGGGTTTGCCTGATCCCGATTGCTCAGTCACTGCTTTTCTGGGCCGATGATTCGCAGGTCCGTCACCAGCAGGTTGCGCTGGGTATAGGAAAAAAGCGCCTCGCCGCCGGCGAGCTTCTTGAAAGTGAGCGCGGCCCTGCGGCCGTTCTTCCGGGAATCGGTGAGCCTGACGTAGAGCTCGTCCACGTCGCGGACCGGCACCCCGTCCACCGCCTCGAGCAGGTCGGATTTCTCGATCTCCTGGGACTCGCCGATCGAGCCGGTCTCCACGTGATGCACCATGAGCCCGCGCGCGCCGATCTCCAGCGCATCGCGAATCGTGATCGGCCCGAACAGCACGCCGGAAGCGTAAACGCCGCGGGTCTCGAGCACGCGGCGCATCGGCGCCTTGTTGCCGGCGACGACCGTTTCCTGCCCCTCGCGCAGCACCTTGAGGCTGGAGCTGCCGAGTCTCCCGCGCAGCGCGTGCAGGAGCTGTGTTTCGTTCTCGACCTTGCCGTCCACGCCGACCACATGCCGGATGACGTCGCCCGGCAGGAGCTTCAGCATGCCGTCGCCCGCGTAGCTGCGCGCGACCTTCAATTCCTTCCGGTTGTCGAGGTCCCTGAAGTAAACCAGCCGGAGGTCGGGCGGGGATGGATCCTCGCCCTGCTGCAGCAGCTGCAGGATGCGGCAGGCGTACCGGATCGCCACCGCGAAGTTCGTGTTCTGGGCGCCTCGGATGCCGGCCGTGTTGATGCCCACGATGCGGCCGCTTTCCAGGCTGATCAGAGGTCCGCCGGAGTTGCCCTGGTTGATGGGCGCGTCGGTCTGCAGGAGTTCCGTGCGGTACTTCGCGGTGACGCCGGAAATGATGCCGCGCGTGCCGGTGAACTGCAGCCGCCACGGGTGGCCGAAGGCGCCGACCGCGTGTCCGACCGGGGGCATGGAGCCGCACTCGAGCCTCGGTTCCTCGATCCCGCGGGTTTCGACGCGGTCCGCGGCGCGCACGATCGCCACGTCGAGAAAGGGATCCACATAGACCTTCGTTGCCTCGGAGAACTCCTCGTTGTGGAAGGCGATCTCCACCCGCGACGGCGAGCGCCCCACGACGTGCGCGTTGGTCATGATCCAGCCGCGGCCCGCGTCCACCAGGAATCCCGCACCCAGGCTCGAGCCCTTGCGGTCGCCGTCGAAGGGCACCGGCACGGTGGTCTTGATCTGCACCGTATACTTGAGGGCGTTCTTGAACACGTCCTCGCTCGTGTCGGCGCGCGCGGCGAGCGGCGCGAGCGCGGCGGCGGCCGCGAGGCAGGCGATCAGGCGATACGCTGGCATGGGTGGTGCGGTATGATCGTCGGACAGAGGCCCAACATTCTACTCGCGGCCGGGCACAGGGCAAGTAAGGTTAAATCCGGACGCGATGCGCCGGTTTAACTAGCGCGCCGGAGCGAGAAGCAGGGGCCCCGTTTACGGGGATGCGACCAAGGAGGGCACGCCTGAGCGTGGAGCAGGTGCCCGCTTGCGGGTGCGACCGCGAAGGCGTGCAAGGTAGCCGACACAGAATTACTGGATCCTTGTCGATCGCCAGTCGGAGGCTACGCGCAGGCAGCCGACGCGACTTCGTTGATTACTTGCCGTTAGCGGTTCCGAGGCTGCCCGCGTTCGAACGGACGACATAATCGCCGTTCAACGCGCGGTGAGGCGTAATATTCTGTGCCGGAATGGGAGCGAGTATGGCGAAAGCGGTCTGGAACGGGCAGGTGATTGCGGAAACTGACCGTTGCGAGATGGTGGAGGGGAATCATTATTTCCCGCCAGAGGCGGTGAAAAAAGAATTCCTGCAGCCAAGCGAGACACACACCACGTGCGGCTGGAAGGGTATTGCCTCCTACCACAACGTGACGGTGGGGGGGCAGGTCAACAAAGATGCCGCGTGGTACTACCCGCAGCCGAAGCCGGCGGCGAAGAACATCGCAGGGTATGTGGCGTTCTGGAAAGGCGTGAAGATAGAACCTTAAATTAGCCGCCAAGACGCCA
>JACPEF010000014.1 GCA_016183675.1 Betaproteobacteria bacterium | reverse complement strand
CAGCTCGGCCGACAGGCCGAGGCTTTCAAATGACGTACTGATAGTAATCTCCTGAAGTATCGGCCCGGGAAGGACGAGCCTTCCAAACCGGTTCAGGCAGATGCGCTACGTTGGAAAAATTCGAGGGGCCTTGAGGAGGAACCGCGAACAGGCTGAAACGCTAACCGGACGACGCGAAACAATAACCTTGCTGCGCATTATACATGGTACCGGGAGCGCCGTCAGCGTCCGCCCTGCCCGCCATTGGCGCCGGCGCGGCGCCCGGCCAGAAAGTCCGCCAGGACGAGACCGGTGTGGGAGCGGGTCTTGTTTTTCGCAATGTCCTCTGGCGTGCCCCGCGCAACGACCCGTCCGCCCGCGTCGCCGCCCTCGGGCCCCAGATCTATCACCCAGTCGGCCTCGGCCATGATGTCGAGGTTGTGCTCGATCACCACCACGGCGTTGCCGGCGTCCACCAGCCGGTGCAACACGCGGATCAGTTTCTCCACATCCGCCATGTGCAGGCCGACGGTGGGCTCGTCGAGGACGTAAAGAGTGTGGTTGTCGGGGCGCATGAACCCCCTCACCCCATGCCCCTCTCCCGCGAGGGGAGAGGGGGAATAACGGACCTTCGCAAGCTCGGTGACCAATTTGATCCGCTGGGCCTCGCCGCCGGAGAGCGTCGGGCTCTGCTGGCCGAGCGTAAGATAGCCGAGCCCCACCCCCTGCAAGAGCCTGAGCGCGTGGTGGATCGACGGGTGCGCGCTGAAAGAATCCACCGCCTCGTCCACGCTCATCCTGAGCACCTCTCCGATGCTCCTGTCCCTGAAGCGCACCGCAAGCGTCTCGGGACTGAAGCGCGCGCCGCCGCACGCCTCGCAGGTGACCTTCACGTCGGGGAGAAAACTCATCTCGATCTTCTTGACGCCCTGGCCTTCGCACGCATCGCACCGTCCGCCGGCCGTGTTGAAGGAGAAGCGCGAAGCGGTGTAGCCGCGCATGCGCGCCTCGGTCACCCCGGCAAAGAGGCGGCGGATCGGGTCCCAGAATCCGACGTAGGTGGCGGGGCAGGAACGCGGGGTCCTGCCGATCGGCGTCTGGTCCACTTCGAGCACGCGGCCGACCTGGTCGGCGCCCCGGATTGCTTCGCATCCGACGAGGGATGAGGGCGGAGGGATGAGGGATGAGGGGGATTGTCCTTCTGGCTTCCACCTTCTGCCTTCATCGTTCCGGCGCGCGTGCGAGGAGCGCCGGTCGGCGACGAGACGCACGAGGTTCGCGTAGAGCACGTCGCGCGCGAGCGTGGACTTGCCGCTGCCGGAGACGCCGGTGACGAGGATGAGCCGCCCGAGCGGCACTCGCGCGTCCACTTTCTTCAGGTTGTGCAGGCGCGCGCCGACGACGCGTAGTGAATCGGTGCGCCCGTTCACCGCCCGGCGCGGATGCAGCGGATGCCTGAGCGGTTGCGCGAGGAGGCGGCCGGTCACCGAGTCCGGCGCGCGCTGGAGGTCGGCCGCCGTGCCTTCGGCGACGACCGTGCCGCCGCGGCCGCCGGCTCCGGGGCCGAGGTCTATGACGTGCGCCGCGCGGCGGATCGTCTCCTCGTCGTGCTCGACCACCACCAGCGTGTTGCCTTTCGCCTCGAGCTTCGCGAGCGTATCGAGCAGGATGCGGTTGTCGCGCGGATGGAGCCCGATCGTGGGCTCGTCCAGAATGTAGGCGACGCCTCGTAGGTTTGATCCCAGCTGGGCGGCGAGCCGGATGCGCTGCGCCTCGCCGCCCGAAAGGCTGGGCGCCGCCCGGTCGAGCGCCAGGTACGACAGGCCCACTTCGCGCAGGAACGAGAGGCGGCTCTTGAGCTCGGCCACGATATCGCGCGCAATCTGCGCCTCGCGACCCTCGAGGCGCAGATCGGTGAAGAACTTTTCAATATTCGATACTGACAGCTGGCTGAGATCAGCAATGGAACGGTCGCGGAACCGTACGGCGAGTGCAGTGGGATTAAGCCGGCGCCCGGCACAGGCGGGGCAGGGCCCGGCTTCGCCCTCGTACCACTCGTTCCACCAGATCTCCTCGCCGGTCTGCTCCTCGCCGAAGCCGGCGAGCTTCAGGCCCGTGCCGTAGCAGGTTCCGCACCAGCCGTGGCGGGAGTTGAAGGAGAAGAGCCGCGGGTCGAGCTCGGGGAAGCTCGTCCCGCAGGAAGGGCAGGCGCGCTTCACCGAGTAGATCGCCTGGCTGAGATTGACCTTGCCGTTTCCGCCTTTCGCCATCGCGCGCTCCAGCCGCGCGAGCGGCGAGAGCACATGAACGATGCCCTTGCCATGGCCCAGCGCGCGCGCGAGCGCCGTGCGCAACTCCCGTTCGTTGTCCGGCGCGATGCGCACGTCGGCGACCGGCAGCTCGATCGTGTGCTCGCGGAAGCGGTCGAGCCGCGGCCACTTGTCGGTGGGGATGAAATCGCCGTCCACGCGCAGGTGTGTGTAGCCCTTGCCGCGCGCCCACCTGGCGAGATCGGTGTAGTAGCCCTTGCGGTTCGTGACCAGCGGCGCAAGCAGGCCGACGCGGCTCCCGCGGTAGCTCTTCAGGATGTTCGCGGCGATCGCCTGCTCGCTCTGCGGCTCGATCGGCACCTGGCAGCGCGGGCAGTGTTGCGTGCCGAGTTTCATATAGAGCAGCCGCAGGAAGTGGTAGATCTCGGTCAGCGTCGCGACGGTGCTCTTCCTGCCGCCGCGGCTCGTGCGCTGCTCGATCGCCACCGTCGGCGGGATGCCAAAGATCGCGTCCACGTCGGGCCGCGCCGCCGGCTGGACGAACTGGCGCGCATAGGCGTTGTGCGACTCGAGGT
>JACPEF010000210.1 GCA_016183675.1 Betaproteobacteria bacterium | reverse complement strand
GACGCGGCGGCTCAGCAGTATCCAGCCAGACCAATTCGCCTGATTGTTGCCTGGGCGCCCGGCGGGGCGCCGGACATATTTGCCCGTGTCGTCGGAGAAAGGCTCCACGCGGCGATGGGGCAGCCGGTGATCGTGGACAACCGACCCGGCGCGACGGGCAACATCGGCGCCGAAATCGCCGCGAAGGCCCCGCCCGACGGGCATACCATTTTCAATGCGACGCTGTCCTTGGCGATCAGCCCCGGCTTCTACAGGAAGTTGCCATTCGATCCGGTGGCAAGTTTCACGCCCGTGACCATGTTGGCCTCGGTGCCACTGATTTTGCTCACCCATCCCAGCCTGCCGGTGAAATCGGTGACGGAGCTGGTCGCACTCGCCAAATCCAGGCCGGGTGGCCTCAGTTACGCTTCGGTGGGCATCGGCAGCCCGCAGCATGTGTCGGCAGAGCTGTTGCAGATCACGGGAGGTGGGAAACTGGTGCACGTGCCTTACAAGAGCGGCGGCGCAATGGCCGCTGGGATACTTTCCGGTGAAACGCAGTTCGCTTTCATTGCCATAGCGCCCGCGCTGCCACACGTGAACGCGGGGCGCCTGCGCGTCCTTGCGATCACCGCCGCGAAGCGTTCCCCGGTGATCCCCGACGTGCCAACCTTCGCTGAGGCCGGCGTGCCGGGGATCGAAGCCGACAACTGGAACGGCATCCTCGCGCCGGCGGGGACTGCAAAGAGCGTGGTCAACAGGCTGCGTGCGGAGATCGTCAAGGCCGTCCGCGCGTCGGAGGTCGCGGCTCAGTTTGCCCGACAAGGCGCGGAGGTCAACACCAGCAGCCCGGAGGAATTCTCAACCATCATCAAGGCGGAGGTTATCAAGTGGGCCAAGGTGGTCAGGGCCGCCGGCATCAAGCCGCAATGATTACGAAGGGTGCTCCGATCGGCTTCATCGGCCTAGGCGTCATTGGCGGCGCGATGGCGCGTAACCTCTTGAAGGCCGGGTTCAAGGTCACGGTACATAATCGCAGCCGCCCGAAGGTGGAGGAACTCATGCGCAACGGCGCCCGGGACGGCGGTTCGTCGGCGGGCGTAGCGCGTGCGTGCGACGTCGTGATGTTGTGTTTGCCTGACACGCCGGACGTCGAGCGCGTGCTCTTTGGCGAAGACGGCGTGGCGGAAGGCATTAAGCAGGATGCGGTTGTGATCGACTGCAGCACCATCTCGGCAACCGCAACGGTGGAATTTGCCCGGCGGCTGAGGGAGCCCGGCGCGCACATGCTCGATTCGCCGGTGAGTGGCGGGCCCAAGGGCGCGCAGGACGGCACGCTTTCCTGCATGATTGGCGGCGAGGCGGCAATCGTCGAGCGATGCATGCCCGTGTTTCAGGCGATTGGAAAGACCTTTACGCACATCGGAAGTAACGGAGCAGGCCAAGCCTGTAAATCGTGTAGCGCGCTGGTCCTCGCCGGGAACCTGATGGCCATCTCTGAAGCCTTTGCCTTGGCGAAGAAGCTGGGTATCGATCCGAACAAGGTGCGGGAAGCACTGTTAGGTGGATCGGCGCAAAGCTTTGTGTTGGCTAACCATGGGAAGCGCCTTCTGGATGGTACATTGCAACCAGGGTTCCGCGCAGGGCTTCTTCTAAAGGATATCAAGCTCGCGCAATCTACGGGCCGCGATGTGGGATCCTTTATGCCGGTCACCGCACTGGGACTTCAGCTTCTGACTGCATTGTGCAACAGCGGGCGTGATTCATTGGACAGTGCAGCGCTCGGGCTGTTATTCGAGGAGTTGTCGGGTATCAAGCGATAATGAGCATGGACACGACGCTTTCCGTTTCGCCGGATCCCGACATCCTCGCGCAGTTTCTTGCGCGCTCGGCACCCGGCCTGCCGAAGTACGCGCAGCTGCGCGACACCCTGCTCGCCGCGATCGAGAGCGGCCACTGGAAACCCGGCGCAAAGCTGCCGACCGAACAGCAGCTCGCGCGCACGACGCCGTTCAGCTTGGGCACGGTGCAGCGCGCGCTGCGCGCGCTGGTGGACGAGGGCATCGTGGTGCGACTGCAGGGCAACGGCACCTATGTCGCGGAAGGCCGGAAGCCCATGGACACGCCGTGGCACTGCCGCTTTCTCGACGATTCGGGGCAGGGGCTGCTGTCGATTTATCCGAGGGTCCTCCGGCGGCGCCTTGTCCGGGAGACCGGACCCTGGTCGCGGCATCTTGTCCCGGCTGGCGGGGAAGTGATCCGCATCGACCGCGTCATCAACGTCAACGACGAGTTCCGCGCCTTCAGCCACTTCTATCTCGATGCCGCGCGCTTCCCGAGCATGCTGACGCGCCCGACGGCGGAGCTCGACGGCGCCAACCTCAAGATCATCATCAGCCGCGAGTTCGGGCTGCCGGTCACGCAGGTCGCGCAGACCATGGGCACCGTACGCTTCCCCGAGGCCGTGCGGCGGGCGCTCAAGCTGCGGCGCCCCATCACCGGCACGCTGCTCGAGATCGCAGCGAGCGCCGCGCGCGACCGGCCCGTGTACTACCAGGAAATTTATAGTCCGCCGAACCGCCGGCGGCTCGTGATCTCGGACCG
>JACPEF010000211.1 GCA_016183675.1 Betaproteobacteria bacterium | reverse complement strand
CACACGATGCCGTCAGGATTGTGAGAGCCCCGCTCCATCTTGGCCAACCCTCCCTGTCCTAATTAAGATGGCATGCTCGCCTCCCCCGAAGGGGGCGGGAGGCGTCCATGCCATCTTGGCGGTTCTATCGTTGTTCGATCTTGCCGCGCCGGACGCGCGTGGCGCTCCAATCGGCCTCCCCGCCGCCCGCCAGTTTCACTTTGCCGGAAACGGAGTCGCCGTCGACGCGCCCGATGAACTCGTGGCGCACGGCGCGGCCTTGGATCTCCGCAATGAGCATAAAACGTATTTGCTCGCCGTGCATCCTGCCGCCCTCGAATCGCGCCATCCTGCCGCCCACCAGCGCCCCGCCTTCCAGCATCTGGAAGGTCTGCTGCAGCCCGAGCTCAATATCGACGGGGCCGCCCCCGAGGGTGGACCGCCACCGCCATGTGCCCGCGGCGTTGGCGGGTACGACCCAGAGATAGACCTCGCTCGTGGGCGGGCCGTACGGCTTCTCCGGCACCGGCACCGTCACGTGCGCGTCCGGCTTCCAGTCGCCCATGTCGAAGTCGTGCGAAACCACTCGCGTGCCGGGCTTCAGTTCCTTGATCAGCCGCGGGCGCAGTTCCATGAGCATCCGCTGGACGAGGTACATCGTCAGCACCGTCGCCCGGCTGATGTCGGTGAGGTAGAGGTTCTGCTCGTGGAACTCGACCCGGCTCGCCACGCCTTGGCGCCGCGCTTCCCGCTGAGCGATGCCGACGAGGCTGCCGTCGATGTCCACCCCGAAGCCGCGCGCGCCGAACTTCCTGGCCGCCGTAATCACGATGCGGCCGTCGCCCGAGCCGAGGTCGATGACGAAATCCTGGGGCCCCACCTTGCCAAGCTGCAGCATCGCCTCCACCACGCCCCATGGCGTGGGCACATACGGCGCGTCCACCCCGATCGCCTGCGCCCGCGCGCGCTGCACCGGCGTGAGCAGCGCGGCAACGGCGATCACCATCGCCGCCGCCAGCAGCAACCCCCTTCGTTTCGTCAACCCAGACACCTGTCTCGAAGATTCCCAAAACGCATCAGCCGTTCGGAGCGGGTCATGGTCACGAACCGCTCCGAACGGCTCGCCATTTGAAAGTCGCGCGCGCATTGCCAACCCCGCGCGCGACTTCGCCCTCGATCGCGTTGCCGGTGACGCGTCCCTCGAAATAGAGATTGGCCTCGTTGTCGCGGTCGGTGCTGTCCACGATCACGAAGCTCAGGCGGTCCCCGCTGAGCGTCATCTCCCAGACCTGCGCCTGCACGCCGTTGAGCCACGCGTTGGCGGACACCTCCTGATAGCGCTGCGTGATCGCGATCTCCAGCAGGCGCTCGATGGGCGGAATCGGGAGGCGCGCTTGCCAGCGGCCGGCCGCCTTGGCCGGCACGATCCAGAGAAACACGTTCTTCCGGATGGTGGTCTGCCGGTCCGGCTTCCAGTCCTCGAGGTCGAACTCGTGCGCCACGAGGCGCGTGCCGGGCTTGAGATCCAGCAGCTTCGGTTTCAGCTTGCGCATGACCGACGGCAGCAGGTACAGGGTGATCACCGTGGCCTGGCTGAGCTCGGCCTTGAACAGGTCCTGCTCCAGGAACTTCACGCGATCCTCCACGCCCGCCTGGCGCGCGCTCTCCTCGCTCTGGATGAGAAGATGGAAGTCGAGCTCCACGCCGATGCCGCGCGCGCCGAACTTCTTCGCCGCCGTGATCACGATGCGGCCGTCGCCGGAGCCGAGATCGATCACGAGATCACGCGGGCCGACGTTCGCGAGCCTCAGCATCTCGTCCACCACCACGTGCGGGGTCGGAACGTACGGGATGTCGAGCTTCGGCTGCGCGAGCGCTGGCAGCGCGACCAACGCCGCCAGCCAAAGGCCGACAACCCAACCTCTCACCGCCAAGGACGCCAAGGAAAAACAAGAACAATAATGGAACCGCCAAGGCGCCAAGACGCCAAGGAAGAGCAAACGTCTCGTCTCCGGCTTTTCATCTTGCTCGCCTCTCATCCTCTGCGTCCTCTGCGTCCTCCGCGGTGGGAGGTGGTCTGATCTCAGCTTTTCTCCAGCGCGACGCGGGTCGCGCGCCAGGCATTGACCGCCGCCGCCCGGCCCGCGCCCGAGCGCACCACGCCTTCAATCATCACGCGCCGTTCGCCGGAGCCGAGATCGACCACCACGTCCCCCGGGCCAACCCCGGCGAGGCGCAGCATCTCGTCCACCGCGACCGCGGTGGATGCCAGATACGGCGTCGGTATGTCGGGGAACGCCGTGGTCGCGGCGGTTGACGCGCCAGCGACCGCCAACAGCGCGCCCGCTACGCATCCCGCCACTGCCGCCGACCATCGCATCGCCACAGAGGTCATATGAACCGGTCTGAAGAACCCGAATGAAGCCACCGATTTAGCCACATAGGACACAGAGCTCACAGAGAGAAAGAATACTTACGACAGAGAGTTTCCGGGCTGCCGTCCTCTGTGTTCTCTGTGATCTCTGTGGCTGATTCTCGACTTTCATCTGCGTCTATCGGCGTTTATCTGCGGCTAAATTCCATTTCTTTGATTTTCACACACGTTCTCATCTCGCGGCGCCGGGGGCTGTGGGCAGTCCCACGTGGCGCGGGTCCCACAGCTCGGTGCGGGCGGCGCTCCATGGAAGCTCCCGCGCCCGCGCGCCGCGGGTCACGCGCACGCTGCCCTCGATCGCATGGTTGATGATGCGCCCGGAGAACTCATACCGCGTCTGGGCTGCGCCGGTGCCGGTCGTCGCCGCGAAGCGGACTTGCTCGCCCTCGAGCGCGGCGCGCTCCACGCGGGCGCTGCGACCGCCGGTGTTGAGCTTGCCCTCAATCATCTGGAAGTTCTGGTCGAGCGCGAGCTCGAATTCCTCGGTCTTGCCATCGAGCGTGAGCGACCAGCGCCAGCGGCCCGCGGCGCGCCCCGGGACCATCCAGTAGAAAATCTTGCTGCGCTGGCCCACGCCCACCGTCTTGCCAGGCGCCGCGAGCTCCATCTGGAAGTCCGGCGGCCACTCGCCCATGTCGTAGTCGTGCGACACGATGCGCGTGCCGGGCTTCAGGGTCGCGAGGAGCCTGGCGCGTATCGCGAGATTCACGTCCGGCAGGAGGTAGATGGTCAGCACCGTCGCCCGGCTGACGTCCGTGTCGAACAGATCGCGGGCGTAGAACGCGGCCCGGTTCGCGACCCCGGCCTTGGCGGCGTTGGTGTTGCTCAACTTGACCAGCCGCCGGTCGAGGTCCACGCCGAAGCCGCGCGCGCCATGCTTTTTCGCTGCCGTGATGACCATGCGCCCGTCTCCGGAGCCGAGATCAATCACGTAGTCATCGGACCTGACCTTCGCGATCTCCAGCATCTTGTCCACGACGTTCTGCGGCGTCTGCACGTACGGGGTATCGAGGTCCTTCTCCTGCGCGAACGCAAGCACCGCCGCAAGGCATGCGATCAGGAATGCGCCGCCGAGCCGGGGCGCGGCGGCGCCGGTAGCGGCGCCGTACCCCATCAATTGAACGCGCCGCGGGAGGATTGCGAGAGGCGGAGCCCGGTGTCGCGCGGGGCAACGGCCGGCCGCGCGCCGCGCCGGGCGTTCCATTGGAGCTGTCCCTCGATGCGGGCGCCCGAGAGCGTGGCCGATCCTCCGATCGCGTCGCCGTCCACCTTGCCCCGGAACTCGTGCTTCACGGGCGCCCCATTCACCCCGGCGGTGAAGCTGAAGCGTATTTCCTCGCCGCTCAGACGCGCGTTCTGCAGCTTGACGGTGCGGTCGCCGACGCGGACGGCGCCGGAGAGCACTTGGTATCTCTGCTCCAGCGTCACTTCATACGCGCGTGGCTTGCCCGCGACGGGCAGCTCCCATCGCCAGGTGCCCGCGACTCTGGCCGGGACGACCCAGAAGTAGATGTCGCTCTTGCCGCCGGAGCCGCCATACTTGTCCTTCGCGTCCATCGCCACGTGCGCGTCGGGCTTCCAGTCGTCCATGGAAAAGTCGTGCGACACGATGCGCGTGCCGGGCTTGAGCTGGAGCAGCCTCGGGCGCAGCTCCAGATTGACGCGCGGCAGCAGGTACATCGTGATCACCGTGGCTTCCCCGAGGTCGGTGTCGAAGAGATCGCGCTGGTAGAACGCGACCCGGTCGGTGACGCCCGCGCGGCGCGCGTTTTCGTTGCTCTCCCGAATGCGCTGCGGGTCGAGGTCCACGCCGAAGCCGCGCGCGCCGTGCTTTTTCGCCGCGGTGATGACGATGCGCCCGTCGCCCGAGCCGAGATCGATCAGGTAATCGCCGGGGCCGACCTTGGCAATCTGCAGCATGCGCTCGACGACTTCCTGCGGCGTCGGAACGTAAGGCACGCTCAGTTCGGCAGCGAACGCGCTCACGGCGGACGTGAGGCCCCAGAACAACAGGGCGGCGGCGCGGTCTACGAACAGGGACGACATTGAACGAACGGTTCCCATTTGCACAATCGGTCTCCTTGGCGAGCCTTCCCCCTCGTAGCCGCAGTGATTTGACTCTGGTAGATTGGCGAGGGGCACATTATATATTCCCGAGCGTTTCCCTGCACGATGCTGCTCTACGCAATTCTCTTCGTTTCCGGCGCCGCGGTGCTGGCGCTGGAGCTGCTCGCCTCGCGCATCATGACCCCCTACTTCGGGGTGAGCCTCTATATCTGGACCGGCATCCTTTCCATCACGCTGGTCGCGCTCGCCCTCGGTTACTGGGCCGGCGGGCGGCTCGCCGCGAGGCGCGGTGCGTCGGCCTCCGGCGTTGCGGGTCTCGTGCAGCTCTACGCGCTGATGCCGGCGCTGGCGGCTTTCGCCATCGTCGCAGCCTGCCTGGTCTATCCCTATCTGTTTCCGGTGCTGGCGAGCGCGGACCTGGTGCTGGGCTCGTTCGCCGCGTCCCTGATCCTGCTGTCCGTGCCTTTGGTCGCGGCCTCCGCCATGAACCCGCTGCTCATCGCGATCCTGCTCGCGCGCGGCGGCGGAGGCACCGGCGACGCGGGGGCGGGGACGGTATTCTTCGTCAGCACCATCGGGTCGGTCGCGGGCGTGCTCGCGACGGCGTTCGGCCTGATTCCGAACATGAGCAACTTCTCCGCCACGCTGGCGGTGGCGCTCATCCTGGCGCTGGTCTCGCTCGCCGCCGCGGCGCGACCCCCGGCGCCGCTTGCCGCGCGCGGCAAGCTCGGGATCGCCGCGACCGGCGCCACGCTCACCGCGGCGCTGATGCTATGGCAGGCCGATGCCTACATCGCACGCATGTGGCCGGCGACTCACGGCGGCACGGCGTGGCGGGTGGAGGCGCGCCTCAACTCGCTCTTCGGCACGGTCAAGATTCTGCGCAGCGAGCCCGAGCCCGACACCGGCGGTTTCGTGCGCATCTACTTCCAGGACGGGCTGGTGCAGAACACCGTCGCCTCGGACGGGCGCTCGCTCTCGTTCTACACCTACGCGCTCGAGGCCCTCGCGTACGCCTACCGCCCGCGCATCGGCTCGGCGCTGGTGCTGGGCCTCGGCGCGGGCATCGTGCCGATGCGGCTCGCCGCGCAAGGTGTCGCGGTCGAGGTGGTGGAAATCGATCCGGCGTCGCTCGCCGCGGCGCAGCGCTTCTTCGCCTACGACACGGCGCGCGCTCGCGTGCACCTGGAGGACGCCCGCACCTACCTGCGGCGCTGCGCCCGGCGCTACGATGTGGTCATCGTGGACCTGTTCTACGGCGACGGCACGCCCGACTATCTCCTCACGCGCGATTTCTTCAGCGACCTGCGCCGCTGCCTCGCGCCCGACGGCATCGCCGTGTTCAACACCTTCGCTGACCTGGAGCGCCCCGCCACCTACGCGCACCTGCTCGCGACGCTGCGGTCCGAGCTGCCGTTCATCGCGCTCTACCGGCCGGACTGGCCGGGCTCGGTGCACGTGAACAGCTTCCTCGTCGCCGGAGCGGCCGCATTGCCTGAGCCACAACTGGTCGAACTGGATTACGTGCCACCGCGGCATGCTGGTACGCTCGAAGCCATGATCATGCGGCCGCTAATGTTGAACCGTGGACTGCTTGAGCATGGGGAAGTCGTGACCGATGCGCGCAGCCGCGCGGTGCACGACGTCGCGGAAAGCCAGATCGTCTACCGGCGCGCGGTGGTGCGGTCGCTCCCCGCAGCATTCTTGGTCAATTGACCAAGCCCCCAATAATGGGGCGATGAGGTTCTCTCATCCCTCAATTCTGAATTACAGTCCCCTCGCGGGGCCTGGTGACTTTCTTTGCTCCCCCAAAGAAAGTCACCAAAGAAAAGGGAATCCCCGGTTCGCCGCCGCTACCTCGTGAACTCGTAGCGGTTCCCTGTGCTGCTCGACCAGGCAGGGCGGCTGCGCAACTCGCGCACACGTACGGTACTTCTTACGGAAATTAGGCGGGTCTTCTTAGGGCAAAAGGATGCGCACACGAGGCTCGCCCAGTGCTCGCCGACGACCCCCCGCCTTGGCTGCGACTGCTCGGCGGCGAACAGGGGCCCCAAAAAATCCAGCTCGGCGCGGTGGTGCAGTCGCTGCCGCCGGCGTTTCTGGTCAACTGACCCGGTGACGAGGTGACGAAGTGACGCGGTGACGGGTCGACTGCGGGGATTTTGGCGGCAGTCTGGTTGCCGGGTCTGGCACGGCGGCTCTCAGCGCCCCCGAAAAGGAAGAGCCCCGTCTGGGCGGGGCCCTCCACGAACGCGAAGCTGGCCAACTCGTCACTGCGTCACTTCGTCACTGCGTCACCCCTTCATGCGCGTAGCGGTCCACTTCGCGCTGCCCTTGCCGCCCGCGAGCTCGACGCTGCCTTCCATCGCATCACCGCCGACCCGCCCCCTGAACAGGTGGCGGCCGCCGCCCGCCGGCAGAGCAAACGAGATCTCTTCCCCATGCAGCCGGGTCTGGGTGAGCCGCGTTCCCCTGCCCCCGTCGGGGTTCACGCTTCCTTCGAAATGCTTGAAATTCTGCCGCAACGTCAGCTCGTACTGGGCCGCGGCGGGCGCGGCGACGTGAACCCGCCAGCGGCCCGCGATCTTGGCCGGAACGATCCATAGATAAACCGTCGCGCTCGGCACTCCGTTGACCTTCTCCTTCTCGGGCACATCCCAGGTGAACTGGTCGTCCGGCAGCCATTCATCGGCAAAGTGATAATCGTGGGACACCACGCGCGTACCGGGCTTCAACTCCCCGAAGATCTTCGGCCGCAGGTTGACCATCATCCCCGGCAACAGGTAGAGCGTCACCACGGTCGCCTTGCTGATGTCGGCCTTGAAAACGTCCTGCACGAAGAACCGGGCCCGGTCCGCGACGCCCAGGCGCTTCGCCTCGGTATTGCTCAGTTTCACGAGGTCCGGATCGATGTCCACGCCGAAGCCGCGCGCCTTGAACTTCTGCGCCGCCGTCAGCACGATGATGCCGTCGCCCGACCCGAGATCCACCACGAAGTCGTTCGCGCCGACCTTGGCCATGCGCAACATCTCGTCCACCACGATCTGCGGGGTCGGCACGTACGGCCCCCCGGTCCGCTCCACCTCCGCCGCGAGCGCCAGCCGGGCCGCGGGCAGCGCCGCGAGCGCGAGCAGCGCGCGCCGGCGAGCGGGTGAAAAGTCGAACCGCATGTTGCCCCTCACATAAGACCCGTGAACGGGTGAATATCTTAAACCAGAGTTGGAAAAAATGGACGAAAAATGGGGACGTGGACGAAAAAATGAGGACGTAGCCCAGTACCTCTCTGATATCCGCGTTTATGCCGTTACAACCATCACCAGGTAAGGACCGCAGAGCTTGATTCTCGGCAATGGGCATAGGAATCCAGTACCAGAAGCACAGGTTGTAACGGCATTTATCTGCGGTTTCATTCTCGTTCTTCTTGGCGTCTTGGCGGTGAGAGGTTTATTGTGCGTGCTCACCGAACGCGCGTCGCGCTCCAGCGCGCGACGACCGCGCTCCCCTCGCCGCGCACTTCGCCCGCGATGCGCGCGTCCTTGACGGTCCCCGTGTAGAGCTCCCGGCCGGCCCCGTCGCCGCGCGGCGCGGCGAAGCGGATGCGCGTGCCCTCGATGCGCCCGCCGCGCAGCCTCGCCGTTTGCCCGTTGCGCGTCACGCTGCCCTCGAAACGCTGGTAGCGCTGCTTGATGCTCAGCCGGAACGCTCCCCCTTCGCCCGACCAGGCGCCGTCGATCGCGGCGGGCACGATCCACAGGTTCACCGTGGAAACCCACGCTCCGGAGGTGTCGTACTTTTCCGGGGTCTGCACTTCGATCTTGCGGTCAGGCTTCCAGTCACCGAAGTCGAAATCGTGCGAGACGATGCGGGTGCCGGGCTGGAGCTCCTTCAGCAGCTTCGGCTGCAGGCTCTGCATCATGCTCGGCAGGAGATACAGCGTCAGCACCGTGGCACGGCTCACATCCGTTGCAAACATGTCCTGTTGGCGGAACCGCACCCGGTCCGTGACGCCGAGACGGCGGGCGGCGGCATTGGACTGGTCGACCAGCTCGGCGTCGATGTCCACGCCGAAGCCGCTCGCCCGGTACTTCTGCGCGGCGGCGAGCACGATGCGACCGTCGCCGGAGCCGAGGTCCACCACGAAGTCGCGGGGACCCACGCGGGCGAGATCCAGCATCGCGTCCACGATGGCGGGCGGCGTCGGCACGTACGGGCCGCCGCTTTGCCGTTCGCCCGCTGCGGCGCTGAGCGAGACGCACAGTGCGAGCGCGCCGCACGCGAGCCTGATGATGCGTGAGTGGCGACTCGTGACCGACATTGATCCCGTGGGTCGTGTGGTCGTGAGATCGGGAGATCGAAAGGCCGGGAGATCGTCAGATCGGGAGGCCGGGAGATCGAGAAACCGGGAGATCGTGAAATCGTGAGATGGAAAGTCAAGGGTCGCTGTCGCTCTCCCGCTCTGATGCCCTCATCCTCTCACGCCCTCACGGATTCTGACGCTCTCACGCTCTCACGCCCTCACGGAATCTGTCGCCCTCCCGCACTCACGCTCTCACGTGTTCATGGTCTTCCGCTCCCGCGCTCTCGCTAGCTCCGCTCGCTCTCGAGCCCGACGCTGGCGCGCCAGTCCTTGCCCTTGAAGATGAGCGGTTTGAGGGCCAGCAGGACCAGCAGCGCCCCGAGCGCCAGCATGGTGGTCGCGATCGGGCGCTCGAAGAATATGGCGTAGTCCCCGGCGCTCATGGCGAGCGACTGCCTGAGGCTCAACTCGATCATCGGAGCGAGCACGAGCCCGAGGGCGACGGGCGCCAGGTCGTAGCCGAACTTGCGCAACGCGTAACCGATCGCGCCCATGATCAGCAGGATCCACACGTCCACCAGGCTGTTGTTGACCGAATAGGTCCCCACGATGCAGAAACACAGGATGCACGGGTAGAGGTAGCTGTAAGGGATGCGCAGGAGATTGACGAACATCCCCACCATCGGGAGGTTGAGGATCAGAAGGACCACGTTGCCGACGTACATGCTGGCGACGAATCCCCAGAACAGCTCGGGCTGCTGCTGGATCAGCATGGGACCCGGCAGGATGCCGTGCACCATGATCGCCGCGATCATCACCGCCGTGACGGGACTCGTCGGGATGCCGAGCGCCATCATCGGAACGAAGGCGCCGCTCGCCGCGGAGTTGTTGGCCGATTCCGGCCCTGCCACGCCCTCGATCGCGCCCTGCCCGAAGCGCTCGGGGTGCCGCGAC
Source organism: Betaproteobacteria bacterium (assembly GCA_016183675.1). GTDB lineage: Bacteria > Pseudomonadota > Gammaproteobacteria > Burkholderiales > SG8-41 > SG8-41. The sequence goes on along the minus strand of JACPEF010000211.1, from coordinate 597 downwards.
AGCCTGCGCTCGATCCCGTAGGAGACAAACGATGAAATGATGTGGGCCGAGCCCGGGATGATCCCGATCAGAAATCCGAGCAGGCTGCCGCGCGCGATGGGACCCACCGACAGCCTGAACTCCTCCGTCGAGGGGATGAGCTCGCGCAACTTGGGCCTCTGCACCTTCGGCGGCTCCCGCGCGCCCGCGGTGAGCAGGATCTCGGAGACCCCGAACAGCCCCACCGCCACCGGCACGATGCCCACGCCGTCGCCCAGCTCGACGACGCCGAAACTGAAGCGCGTGTAGCCGCTCATGACGTCGATGCCGATCATGCCGAGCAGCAACCCCAGCGCCGCCGTGGCGAGCGTCTTCAGCATCGAGCCGCCGCTCATGTAGGCGAGGATGAACAATCCCATCAGCAGCAGCGCCGTGTACTCGGGCGGTCCGAAGCGCAATGCGAACGCAGCGAGCGTCGGCGCGAGCAGCATGAGGCCGACCACGCCCAGCGTGCCGGCGACGAACGAGCCGATTGCCGAAATGGCGAGCGCCGCCCCTGCCCGGCCTTTTTGCGTCATCGCGTAGCCGTCGACGCAAGTCATCACCGATGCCGCTTCT
>JACPEF010000216.1 GCA_016183675.1 Betaproteobacteria bacterium | reverse complement strand
GCGCCAGCCTGAGCTTGAGGTGGCGCTCTCCGACGATGCGCTGGGAGAGGACCTCGAAGCGGTCGTGAAACGACGGGCGCGGGAATCCCTGGCCCCAGACCCCGGCCTCGACCCGTTGCGCCGTATCGAGCGAGACTTCGTGATCGGCGAGGCTGCCATCGGTCTCGATCACGCGCTCGAGGTCGGCGGGCGAGAGAAGCTGCTGTGCGGTTTCCTCGAAGACGTCGCGGAAGCGCCCGAAGTCGGCCTCCCGCAGCGTGAGCCCCGCCGCCGCGGCGTGGCCGCCGAATTTCACGATGAGGCCCGGATAGCGCACCGCCACGCGATCGAGCGCATCCCGCAGGTGCAGGGCCGGGATCGAACGCCCCGAGCCCCGGATCTCGCCCCCGTTGCCGCGCGCGAACGCGATCGCCGGGCGGTGAAAGCGGTCCTTCATCCGTCCGGCCAGGATGCCGATGACCCCCTGGTGCCATCCGGGGTCGAAAAGGCTCAGGGTGTAGCTTTCGCCGAAATCCTGTGCCTCGACCGCGGCGAGCGCTTCTTCCCGCATCCCGGACTCGATCGCGCGCCGCTCACGGTTGAGCCGGTCGAGCTCTCCCGCGATCTCGCGATGCCGGGCTGTACGCGCCCGCCGCGGATGCGCTGCAGGCCCTGGTGCACCAGAATCCGGTTGTTGTGGTCGAGCGTGACGACATCGGCGACCGTGCCGAGCGCGACCAGCGGCGGCAGCTCCGCCAGATTGGGTTTGCTGCTGCCGAAGGATGAAGGATGAGGGGTGAGCTGGGAATTCGAAGAACGTGCCTGCGCACGTTCGAGCCGGCGAACGCCCGACTCGCTGCATCGAGTCGGGCCGGGGTCGGAGACCAGGGTTGAGGGAGAATCGTCGGCGTCACGCCCTTTTCTGCTGAAGGCTCCGCGATCTCGCAGTTCAGCCCGCAACGCAAGCATAAGATAAAACATGACGCCGACGCCGGCGAGGTGCTTGCTCGGAAACGGGCAGCCCGGCTGGTTCGGGTTGATGATGCACGCCGCCTCGGGCAGGTGCTCGCCGGGCAGGTGGTGGTCGGTGATCAGCACCCTCATGCCGAGCCGGTTCGCCTCGGCCACGCCTTCGATGCTGGAAATGCCGTTGTCCACCGTGACGAGGATGTCGGGCCGGAACCCTTCATGGGCGAGTCTCACGATTTCGGGACTCAGGCCGTAGCCGTACTCGAACCGGTTCGGCACCAGGTAATCGACGCGGCAGCCCAGGGCGCGCAACGCGCGCACGCCCACCGCGCATGCCGTGGCGCCATCGGCGTCGTAGTCGGCGACGATGAGGAGTTTCAGGCGTGCCGCGATCGCATCGGCCAGAAGGCGCGCCATGTCACGGAGATGGAGCATGGCATCCGGCGTCGCCAGCTGCTCGAAGCCGGCCTCCAGGTGCCGCGCGGAGGTCACGCCACGCGAGGCGTAGATTCGGGCGAGCAAGGGGTGCATGCCTTCGTCGAGCAGGCGTTCGACGATCGAAGGCGGGGCAGTACGCGTTACGATGGCGGGCATGGGGCTATCCGGGGTAGGCATCGAGCGGCCGCCGACGGCGCCAGAACTTGAACCGGTCGTCGCGCGAGAACTCGGAGCTGACGCTGAACTCCGGGCCGAGCGCGTGCAGCGTGACCCGATCGAGCATTCCTTCCTGCACGGCGGCAAGCAGCGGCGCGAACCAGTTCCGCTCCAGCGCGAGCACCGCCTCGCGCCAGGCCGCGAGATCGCCGTACGCCGCGCCGGAGAGCGGGGGCAGCACCACAAGCTGCGTTTGATCGCTCGGCCCTTCGGACCGGTGTTCGAGCAGGGCTGCACCCGTTTCCGGAAGAGGCCGCAGGGTGATGCCGCTCGCCGCCGCCAGGCCCGCCGCGAGCGGGTGATCGCTCCAGACTGTGGCATACGGCGCCTTGACCGCGACCCGTGACGGTCCCCCGGCGCCCCAGAACCACACGCTGTTGATGGGAAGCTCGCCGCGCGCTTCGCGGCTCTCGTTGCAGGCCTGCCGGTGCAGCGTCATCTGCGTCTCGTTGAAGATCCTGCGCCAGCGTGGGGCGTCGTCACCGGCTGGCAGGAACGGCTCTATATTCCTTCCCGCTACCTCCGCGGTGGGCGTGGTGCGCATGCGCGGGGGTGTAGCGATCCGCACGTACCATCGTTGTGGCCGCGGCGCGACGAAGACCATTTCCTCGGGACCGAAATGGGCGTTGAGAGCGGCGACCAGCTGTTGCGCCTCATCGGGCGTCACCGCGAGGCGGGAAGCATCGGCCAGTATCAGCCGGTCCCCGTGAACCCTGAGATGAACGGGGTCCGCCTGCAGCCACCAGTGATCGCCCGGTTCGCCGCCATCGCCGCGCAGGGCGAGCGGCGCGAGCGGCAGGTCCTGACCGGAAGCAACGTCGTACGCGGCGGCGAGCCAGCGCTCGAGCGACGAGCCCGCGCTGCCGATGCGCCGGCCGCGCGCGAGCAGCGTCTCCAGCGCCGGCAGCTCGAGTCCGCGGTACGGTTCGGCGCCGGCGGCCGCGGGCCAGAACAGATCGGAGACGAGGAAGTGGCGATGCATCGCAGCCGCGGCGCGCTGCCGGGAGTCTAGCACAGCGTGAGTGCCATTATTGGGAGGCTTGCACGCTTGTGTCAGAATAGCGGCGGTCAACGCGCGCCCCGGGGGGCGCCGCGCGAAGAGGTCCGCCGCTTGTCGTACGAGTTCTTCATCGGGATGCGCTACACCCGCTCGAGGCAGCGCACGCGCGTCATCTCGTTCATCTCCGCGATCTCCGTCATCGGCATCGCGCTCGGCATGACGGTGCTGATCACGGTGCTGTCGGTCATGAACGGCTTTCAGCGCGAGATCCGGACCCGGATACTCTCGGTGGCGTCGCACGTGCAGGTGAGCGCTGCGGGCGGAAAGCTTGCCGACTGGGAGCGCGTCGCGGCCGAGGCCGCGCGTCATCCGGAAGTGGTGGCAGCGGCCCCGTACGTGACGGCGCAAGGCCTGCTCACCCACGGGTCGGCGGTGCGCGGCGCTTTCGTGCGCGGGGTCCTGCCCGAGCGCGAGGAGCTCGTCGCCGAGATCGGCAAGCACATGAGAAGCGGCCGCCTCGAGAACCTCAAGCCGGGCGAGTTCGGCATCGTGCTCGGGCGCGAGATCTTCCATGTGGACCATTTCGAGTTCGACTCGGGCCTCGCGCTGATGCACCTCGAGGACGCGCAGAAGCTGTTCCGCTTCGACGACGCCGTGTCGGGCGTGCGACTGAGGCTGAAGGACCTGTTCCAGGCCGCGGCCGTGGCGCGCGAAGTCGTGCGCGCGCTCGGCCCGGACTTCTACGCGAGCGACTGGACGCTCCAGCACGCGAATTTCTTCCGCGCGGTGCAGATCGAGAAACGTATGATGTTCCTGATCGTGCTTTTGATCATCGCCGTGGCCGCGTTCAACATCGTCTCCAGCCTGATGATGGCGGTGAAGGACAAGAATTCCGACATCGCGATCCTGCGCACGCTCGGCGCGAGCCCCACCGGGATCACCCGGATCTTTCTCATCCAGGGCACGATGATCGGCCTGCTGGGAACGCTGCTCGGACTGATCGGCGGCGTGTCTCTCGCGCTCAACGTCGAGACCGTCGTGCCGTTCATCGAGAACCTGTTCGGCTTCAAGTTTCTCGCCAAGGACGTCTACCAGATCTCGGACCTGCCTTCGGAACTGCAGACGCCGGACGTGGTGACGACCGCGGCGGTGTCCTTCCTGCTCACGCTGCTCGCCACAATCTATCCAAGCTACCGCGCGGCGAAGGTCAATCCCGCGGAGGCTTTGCGGTATGAGTAGCACTCATCACTCATCACTCATCACTCATCACTCCGGCACATCCAGTGGGCCGGTGATTTCGTGCCGCAACCTGCACAAGACCTACTACCAAGGAGAGGTCGCGGTGCCGGTGCTGCTCGGAGTGGATCTCGAAGTGGCCGTCGGCGAGCGAGTGGCGATCGTCGGCGCATCGGGCTCCGGCAAGAGCACGTTGCTGCACCTGCTCGGCGGCCTGGACGAGACCACGCAGGGCGAAGTACGGGTCCTCGGTGAGGACATCAGCAGGCAGAACGAAACGGAACGAGGGCTCGCGCGCAACCGCGCGCTCGGCTTCGTCTACCAGTTCCATCATCTGCTTCCGGAATTCTCCGCGCTCGAGAACGTGGCGATGCCGCTGCTGATCCGGCGCATCGAGGAAGAAGCGGCTTACGCTCAGGCGCAGCGATTACTGCAGCAGGTCGGGCTGGAGCACCGGCTCACCCACCGTCCCGGGGAACTCTCGGGCGGTGAGCGCCAACGCGCGGCGCTCGCACGGGCGCTGGTGACCCGTCCGGCGTGCGTGCTGGCGGACGAGCCCACCGGCAACCTCGACCGCCACACCGCCGAGGCGGTGTTCGACCTGATGCTCGAGCTCAACCGGCGCATCGGCACCAGTCTCGTGATCGTCACGCACGATCCGGACATCGCAGCGCGCGCCGACCGCGTGCTGCGCCTGATGGACGGGGTGCTGCATCCGGCAGCTTGAGGGGCTTGGCCGCCAAGAGGCCAAGGACGCCAAGGGGAATGGAAATAAAGGCGAAAGGCGTTCGAACCGCCAAGCCTGTCCTGAGCTGGTCGAAGGGACGCCAAGGGACTCAAGAGCAAAAGCTAGTCGATCAGAGTAACGCGCAGCACGTTCATCTGCGTCACGTCCGTGTAGATACGTTCGTCTTGCAAAGCCTGGGTGAGTATGAAGTGAGGCGCGGAACGCTTGATCAGGCGGGTTGCGATGATGGCGGCGGCGATCACGGCCAGTCCCGTCCAGATCCAGCCGACGAGCGCGAGGGCGACGCCGGTGCCAAGCACCGGCATCATGACGAACGGCAACAACAACCTCGCGGAGAGGAAGCGCGCCGCCCCTTGCGGGTCAATCTGGACCTTGATCTCCCCGCGTGCGTGGGCGGCAACGAACTCGGCGTGCGTCACAAGCGGTGCATGGGGAATGGGAAATGGGAAATGGTGCGGTGAGCGCGCCGCCCAGCTTCGATTCCCCATTCCCTGTTTCCCATTTCCTAGTACTCCACCGGGATGGGATCGAGGGAGCGCCACAGATACCACGTCGCTACCGAGCGCCAGGGGGCCCAGCGCGCGCCGGTACTGCGCATGCGGCGCGCGGACATGGGCCGGCCGCGGTTGTAATGCAGTCTTATCGCGCGCCGCAGCCCGAGGTCGTCGAGCGGCAGCACGTCGGGGCGGGTCAGGTAGAAGATCAGGAACATCTCTGCCGTCCAACGGCCGATGCCTTTCACCTGCGTCAGCTCGGCGATCAGCGCCTCGTCGTCGAGCTGCGGCCAGCGCGACGCATCGAGCGTGCCGTCGAGGAATCTTGCAGCGAGATCCTGCAAGTAGGCGGCCTTCTTTTCCGACAGACCGCATGCGCGCAACGTCGTCTTGCGGACGCCACGGACCGCCGCAGGCGCCACCGCGCCGAGCCGGGTGGAGAGCTTGTCCCAAACGCTCTGCGCGGCCTTCACCGAGATCTGCTGGCCGACGATGGAGCGTGCCAGCGTCGAGAAGGCATCGCCCCGGCTGCCGAGCGCGAGGCCCTGGAAGCGGTCGATCAGCTCCCGCAGGACGGCGTCGCGCGCGGCGAGCTCGCTCGTCGCCTGCGTCCAGTAACCAGGCGTGCTCATTGCAGGCAGATCAACCACAGAGGCACAGAGATCACAGAGGTTTCCATTTTTCACGCTCCAAATATTTTTCTCCGTGCCTCTGTGTCTCTGTGGTGGACTTACAGTGTCTTGGCGCGCCGCCGCCGGCGCTGCTGCCACGCGCAGCGGACGTAAAGCTGCCACGCCCAGTCCACGACGAAATAGCCGATGGCGGCGAAGATCAGCGCCAACAGCGGCAGCCCGACTACCAGCGGCTTCCCGACGCTGGCGAGCCAGTCGAGCGCTGCGGGTAACCATTCGGTGAGGCCCTTGCCCTCGAGGCCGAAGGCCAGCGGCGGCAGTGCGCCGTCCGACTGCATCAACACGAGCTGCCCGAGCTTGAAGGCGATGAAATAAAGCGGAACGATGGTGAAGGGGTTGGAATAGAGCGTCACCAGCATTGCGATCGGCAGGTTCACGCGGAACGCGATGGCGAGAATCGCGCCCGCGGTGAACTGCACCGGATTGCTGCCCGGTATGAGGCCTGCGAGCAATCCGGCCGCGACGCCGCCCGCCACCGACCGCCGGTGCAGGTGCCACAGGTTGTGGTGCTGCAGCCGGGGCCCGAACCACGCGACGTAGCGGTTCTGCTTGATGGAGTCGTGGCTCGGCAGGAATTTCCGGAAGAACTTGCGCGGCATGCCTTAAGAGCCCCTAACATAATGAAACGCGCGTGCGGTGCGAGCCAGAATCGTCGATAGCGCGAAGCGAAGTGCAGCCCATATTCGCTATATGGGCAAGCCGCGCGACAAAGCTAGCGGCGATTCTGGCCGCAACCCTTGAGGGCTGGCGCGATTTTGGCCCACGGCGCACCCACCGACTCACCCTGAATTCCTCTGCCCCAGCCTCTGCTGCACGGTCCCAGCCAAAATCGTGACAGCGCAGCGTGTGTTTCATTATGTTAGGGGCTCTAAGAGTCTCGCGTCGGGCGCAGTCAGCGGCATTTTGCGCATCATGCCGCCGGCAGTCAAACGAGTCACGAGTCACCCGTCATGCGTCACCCCTCCTCCGGTCACTGTTCACCGGTCACTGAGCACTGCTTCCGGGACGTCCACCCGTTGTCCGCGTCGCGCGTTACGGGACGAAGGCTCCTGACGTGGCGTTCCCATGCGGCTCAACATCCTCTGTTTCGTGGCGGGCGTGTGGTGGTTGCAGCAGCAGGCTCAACTCCCCGAGCCCGGCTGGGTGTGGGCGCTGGCGGGAACCGGCCTTGCCGTAAGCGTCTTGCAGGCCCGCAACGCGGCGCTCGAGTTCGCGCGCGAGGCGCTCATCAAGGCGGCGTGCTTCGCCGCCGGCTTTGCGTGGGCGGCGCTCGTCGCGCACCTGCGGATGGCCGACGCGCTGCCTGCGGACTGGGAAGGACGCGACATCCGCCTCGAAGGAGTGGTGGCCGGATTGCCGCAGCCCGACAGCCGCCGGGTGCGCTTCGAGTTCGACGTCGAACGGGTGCTCACGCCGGACGCGAAGGTGCCGCGGCACGTCGTGCTGTCGTGGTGGGGCCTCCCCGCGCGTGCGGGGCAAGGCGGGACGCTTCCCGACCTCGCGCCTGGCGAGCGCTGGCAGTTGACGGTGCGGCTGCGGCGACCGCACGGCACCGCGAATCCCCACGGCTTCGACTACGAAGCGTGGCTGCTTGAGCGCGACCTGCGCGCCACGGGTTACGTGCGGAGCAGAGCCGGCAATCGCCGCGTCACCGCGCTGGCGCATGAACCGCGTTACTGGATCGAGCGCCTGCGCCACGCGGTGCGCGACCGGGTCCTCGCCGCATTATCCGGCGAGCCGTACGCGGGCGTGATCGCGGCGCTCGCGATCGGCGATCAGCGGGCGATCCCGCCGGAACAGTGGCAGGTCTTCACGCGCACCGGCGTCAACCACTTGATGAGCATCTCGGGCCTGCACGTCACCATGGTATCCAGCCTCGTGTTCGCGCTCGTCTTTGGATGGTGGCGGCGCAGCCCGCGCCTCACCCTGGCACTGCCCGGGCCCAAGGCCGCAATGCTCGCGGGGTTTGCCGCCGCATTCGCCTACGCGTTGCTCGCGGGTTTCGCGGTGCCGGCCCAGCGCACGGTCTATATGCTTGCCGTGGTGGCGGCCGCGTTGTGGCTCGGCGTCATCGAGTCGGCGTCGGCGGTGCTGTGCGTCGCGTTGTTCGTCGTCGTGCTGCTCGATCCGTGGGCGGTGCTCGCGCCGGGGTTCTGGCTTTCGTTCGGGGCAGTTGCCGTCATCCTGTACGTCTCGGTCGGGCGCATCGGCCGGCCGCGGTGGCTCGTCACCTTGACCAAAGTGCAGGTGGCGGTGACGCTCGCCCTGATACCGCCGCTGCTCGCGATGTTCCAGCAGGTTTCGATGGTTTCGCCGATCGCCAATGCCTTCGCCATCCCGGTGGTGAGCCTTCTCGTGGTGCCGCTGACGCTCGCCGGAATCGCGCTTCCGTTCGACTTCGTGCTGGAGGTCGCGCATGAGGTGATGGCGTGGTGCACGGCGTTGCTCGACGCCTTCAGCGGGGTGCCGGCGGCGGTGTGGGAGCAGCACGCGCCGCCCGCCTGGACGGTGCTTGTCGCGGTCGCCGCAGTGATGCTGCTGCTCGCGCCGCGCGGCTTCCCCGCGCGCTGGCTGGGCTGGGCGGGGCTCGCGCCGATGTTCTTCGCCGCCCCCGCTCCGCTCGAGCCGGGCGCGCTGCAAATCGCCGTGCTCGACGTCGGGCAGGGGGTCGCGGTGGTGGTGCGCACCGCACACCACGCGCTGCTCTACGACACCGGGCCGTCGTTCGGCCCGCAGGCGGACAGCGGCAACCGCATCATCGTGCCGTACCTCCGCGCGAGCGGCGTCAGGCGGCTCGATGGCGTGATCGTGAGCCACGACGATGACGACCATTCTGGAGGCGCGGCGTCGGTGTCGCAGGCGGTTCCGGTGGAATGGCTGCTGACCTCGCTGCCCGACCTCGATCCGCTGGTGGTGCAGGCGGAGCAGCCCTTGCGCTGCCATGCCGGCCAGAGCTGGGAATGGGACGGGGTGCGTTTCGAGGTCCTGCACCCGTCGCGCGACAGCTACGACGATCCCGCGGTGCGGGACAACGACCGCAGCTGCGTGCTCAAGATCGAGGCGCCCGGCGCGCACGTGCTGCTGCCGGCCGACATCGAACGCCGCTCGGAGGAAGCTCTGCTCGGCCGCGGCCGCGACGCGCTGCACGCCGATGTGCTGCTCGCGCCGCACCAGGGCAGCAAGACTTCCTCGCTTCCCGAGTTCGTCAACGCCGTCGCGCCGCAGGCTGTGGTGTTTCCGGTCGGCTACCGCAACCGCTTTGGCCATCCCCACCGCGAGGTCCTGCAACGTTACCTCGATCTCGGGAGCCGTATTTACCGCACCGATCGCGATGGCGCACTGCTGGTGGAGGCGAGCCCTCGGGGCGCGGTCAGGATCACCCCGTATCGCGCGCTCTACCGGCGCTATTGGCAAACGCCGCTCGACGGCGATCCGGTGCCCGATCCGGAGGAATTCTGAAAAGCAACGATGGATGATGATCGATGAATGATGAACGAAAAGATGGTCGCGGCGCTTTCAGTTCATCGTTCCGCGTTCATGGTTCCGCGTTGCGGCTCAGTCCGTCAGGACGAGCCGCAGGCCCGTCACGGGGAGCCCGCTGTATTCGGATTGCCAGGTTTCGCCGGACCGGATCGGCATCGCCGCGGTCAGCGTGCCGGTGGTGATTACCTCCCCCGCCGCCAAGGGCTCGAACTGCGGCTGACGCGCGAGCACCTCCGCAAGGTGGGCGAGCGCGCTCGCGGGATGGCCGAGCGCATTGGCGCCGACTCCCCGATCCGCCACCTCGGCGTTTTTTCTCAGCACCACTCGGCAATTGCGCAGCTGCGCCGCCAGCGCGGGGATCTCCACGGGCTTGACCGGGTGTGGTGCGCCGACGATGAGGCGCCAGTGAAAGGAAAAATCCGCCGCCGAGTCCGCGGGCTTGAATTTCCAGTCCGGGAAGTGGCAGCTCACGATCTCGAAACTCGGCGCGAGCCACTCGATCGCTTCCAGCACCCGGGCGGGATCGGTCAGGCCCGCGGGCAGTGAAGCTTTGAGCTTGAAGGCGATCTCCGGCTCGAGGCGCGGCTGCACGGCTGCCTTGAGCGAGACCGTCGCACGGTGGCCGGCGGCGAGCTGCAAGGTGCGGTCATAGACATGCGCCCAGATCGGAGCGGTCGCGCCGTACTCGGCCCAGATGTTGCGGTTGGTGAAGCCGATTTTGCGGCCGACGGTTTTTTCACCGCGCGCGCGCCGCATCCTCAAAATTTCGGCTGCCACCGCGTACCCCTCGTCCCAGCCGAAATCGGGATTCCGCCCCACAATGGACGCAATGGTCTTGCCGTTATCCAGCGCGTCAAGCAATGCACGCGCGATTTCTTCCTTGTTCATATCGAAACGCCAAAAAGCTGAGCCACTAAGGACGCGGAGGACACAAAGTTCTCAGTTCACAGGACGCACAACCCGTTTTGCTTTTCCTTCGTGTCCTTTGTGGTTAAAGATTTTCGTTCTTTCTTGGCGTTCTTGGCGTCTTGGCGGCTGATTTTTCACTTCGCACAGCGAAAGCCGATATTGTGATGCCCGGAGGCCGGATTGCGCGACAGATTGCGACCGCGCTGGGTGGTGGCGATCTCTTCGGCCGGCGAATCGTGCCCGCCGCCGCGCGTACCGCGCACCGGACCCGCTGTCAGGTCTTCGCGCCCGTCTTTCGCGTCGTAAGGGTAGGGACGATAGGCGCTCGAAACCCATTCCCAGGCGTTGCCCGCCATGCCTTGCACGCCGTACGGGCTTGCGCTGGCGGGGAAACGATCCACCGGCGCGGTTTCGTTATAGCGCGCCGCGAATTGCGCCCGAGAGCGATCGGGGGTGGAACTTCCCCATGGGTAACGCCGGCCATCGGCGCCGCGCGCGGCCTTTTCCCATTCCGCTTCGGTCGGCAGCCGCTTGCCGCGCCACGCGCAGTAGTCGCGCGCTCCGGCCCACGTTATTTCAACGACCGGATGGCGCTCGAATCCCTTGTCCGCAGCCCACTGGTTGCCGCTACGATGGATGCGTGCGTCCGGGTCGTCGAAATCGAACATACGCTCGCCCCGGCCGTTGAACATGCCGACCGCGTCGAGGAATTCCGCAAACTGCGTGTTGGTGACGGGAAAGCGGTCGATGCGGAAAGGGGGGAGAACGATGCGATGCGCCGGCCGCTCATCCGCTGGTCCCGTGTCGCTGCCCATGGTGAAGGCGCCGGCCGGAATCTCGACCATGTCGTCGGGCGCCGCGGCTGGGGTCGCGGCGATGCTCGCGACGAGCACGAACGCGGCGATGTGCGCCTTCACGCGACCCCTTCCACCAGGATCATGCGCGTTTTCGCGGAGCGGTTGCGAATCTCGCATGCCGCGCGGTACTCGGGCGAAGTCCACCATTTCTACGATCACGTACGCGGCCATGCGTTCTCCCGGTCTGGTTGCTCAAAGTCCTGATTTTATTTGAAGTTGCGGGGCGATTTCGATAGAATTCCGCTTCCCTAGTGCCGTTCCAACTATATCGGGCTAATCTGATGAAATGTCGGGGGCACGAAGCGAGATGAATGGCATGCGGTAATCGTTTTGTCGATTTAAGTTGGAACGGCACTAGGCGCGTAGCTCAGATGGCTAGAGCGCATCCTTGACATGGATGAGGTCGTTGGTTCGATTCCAATCGCGCCTACCAACTGTTAAAGCGGACGCCATGCGCCACTTTAACTCCGCGTGTTGGAACGCACGCATTGCGGCGTTCAACACGCGGGGAGAGGAATAAAACGAGTCAGAGGCGGCATTCCCAGCGGCCGTTTCTGGCTCTTGTTTTTTGAACGATACCATGCCCGACATCCGCCTTCCCGACGGGTCGATCAGGAAATTCGACCGGCCGGTGACAGTGGCCGAGCTCGCGCAGAGCATCGGTCCGGGGCTCGCGCGCGCGGCGCTGGCCGGCAGGGTGAACGGCAAGCTGGTGGATACTTCCTTTCGCATCGAGTCCGATGCCGAAGTCGCCATCGTCACCGACCAGGATGGCGAAGGCCTCGAAATCCTGCGCCATTCGACGGCACACCTGCTGGCGCACGCGGTGAAGGAGCTGTTCCCGGACGCCCAGGTCACCATCGGACCGGTGATCGAGGACGGCTTCTACTACGACTTCTCGTACCAGCGCCCGTTCACGCTGGAAGACGTCGCGGCGATCGAGAAACGCATGCAGGAGATCGCGAAGCGCGACATCAGGGTCGAGCGCAGCGTGATGCCGCGTGATGCGGCGGTGAAGCTATTCAAAGACATGGGCGAGCACTACAAGGCCGAGATCATCGCCTCCATCCCGGACGTCGAGACGATCTCGCTTTACCGCCAGGACAACTTCGTGGATCTCTGCCGCGGCCCGCACGTGCCATCCACGGCAACGCTCAAGGTGTTCAAGCTGATGAAGGTCGCGGGCGCGTACTGGCGCGGCGACTCGAAGAACGAGATGCTACAGCGGATCTACGGCACGGCCTGGGCGAAGAAGGAGGAGCAGGATGCGTATCTCCAGCGGCTGGAAGAAGCCGAGAAGCGCGACCACCGCAAGCTCGGGCGCGCGCTCGACCTGTTTCACACCCAGGACGCGGCGCCTCGCATGGTGTTCTGGCACCCGAAAGGATCGGTGATCTGGCAGCAAATCGAGCAGCACATGCGGCGCGTGCTGCGCGAGAACGGGTATGTCGAGGTGAAGACGCCGCTCGTGCTCGACGTCTCGCTGTGGAAGCGCTCGGGGCACTGGGACAACTTTCGCGAGTACATGTTCTTCACCGAGTCGGAGTCGCGCGACTACGCGGTGAGGCCGATGAACTGCCCCGGCCATGTGCAGGTGTACAACCAGGGCCTGAAAAGCTACCGCGACCTGCCGCTGCGGCTCGCCGAGTTCGGTTCCTGTCACCGCAACGAGCCCTCGGGGGCGCTCCACGGGCTGATGCGGGCGCGCGGCTTCACACAGGACGACGCGCATATCTTCTGCACCGAGGCCCAGGTCGAGCCGGAGGTGATCCGCTTCATCGACCTGCTGCAGAGGGTGTACGCCGATTTCGGCTTCGATGAGATCCTCGTCAAGTTCTCGACCCGGCCGCCAAGACGCGTCGGCACCGACGAGCAGTGGGACAAGGCCGAAGTGGCGCTCAAGACCGCGCTCGACCACAAGGGGCTGGTCTATGCGCTGCAGCAGGGCGAGGGGGCGTTCTATGGCCCCAAGATCGAGTTCTCGCTCAAGGACAGCCTGGCCCGAGTGTGGCAGTGCGGCACCATGCAGCTGGACTTTTCGATGCCGGGCAGGCTCGGTGCCGAGTACGTGGCCGAGGACAATTCACGCCGCGTGCCGGTCATGCTGCATCGCGCGATCCTGGGTTCCTTCGAGCGCTTCATCGGCATTCTGATCGAGCATTACGGGGGCGCGATGCCGCTGTGGCTGGCGCCGGTCCAGGTCGTCGTGATGAACATCACCGAGCATCAGGCGCACTACGCCGAGCGCGTGGTACGCGCGCTCAGAAACGCCGGTTTGCGCGCCGAGGCCGACTTGAGGAACGAGAAAATTTCCTATAAAATTCGGGAACATAGTTTGCAGAAGCTGCCCTACCAGGTCATCGTGGGTGACAAGGAAGTGGCGGCCCAAATGGTTGCCGTGCGCACCCGCAAGGGCGAGGATCTCGGCCAGAGGAGTCTGGCCGATTTCGTCTCAAGGTTGAGGGCCGAGGAAGCCCGGCTCGGGCGCGCGGCGTAACAGTAACGGGACACAGGGGGTTTTCATCGCTCAGGAAAAGGAACCGAGGATCAACGGCGAGATCTCCGCGCCGGAAGTCCGGGTGATCGGCGCCAACGGCGAGCAGGTCGGGATACTGAGCCTTGCCGCCGCCAACAAGCTCGCCGAAGAGGCCGAACTGGACCTCGTCGAGATCGCGCCGACGGCAACGCCGCCCGTCTGCCGCATCATGGACTATGGGAAGTACAAGTACCGTGAGAGCAAGAAACGGCACGAGGCGAAGCTCAAGCAGAAGCAGATCGTCGTCAAGGAGGTCAAGTTCAGGCCCGGCACCGATGAGGGCGACTACCGGATCAAGCTGCGGAATCTGACCCGTTTTCTGGAGGAGGGCGACAAAGCGAAGGTCACCCTGCGCTACCGCGGACGCGAGATGGCCCATCAGGAACTGGGGGTGCGCTTGATCGAGCGGGTGAAAGGCGATCTCGCACCGTACAGCACGGTGGAGCAGTATCCGAAGATGGAAGGGCGGCAGCTGATCATGGTATTGGCGCCGAAGAAAGGCAAACAACCCGGCGCGAAGACCGCTGTCAAGGCGGCTGTACAGAAGAAGACGGCAGCGTCCGCCAAGGACACTGCTGCCAAAGCGGCGGCGGAAGCTACGGCCGGAATCGAGAAGAAGTAGTTGTCCGGGTCCCCGAAGTCCTGCCGCCATGGCAGGCACCCGGCGCTAGGCTAAAGAGCCTCTAACATGGTGAAACACACGTGCGTTGCTGCCAGAATTGGTGATGACGCGAAGCGAGGTGCAGCCAATATGTCGATATTGGCAAGCCGAGCGACAAAGTCAGCGCCGGTTCTGGCTGCAACCCCTTGTGGGCTGGCGCGAGTTTTGGCCCATGGTTTTGTCGCAAGTCCCTTGCTTAGTCGGTCTAAGCGGCGGGCCTTGCTTCGCGCCCTGAGCCAAAATCGTGCCAGCGCATCGTGCGTTTCACCATGTTAGAGGCTCTCAAGGAGTTGTCATGCCCAAGTTGAAGACCAAACGCGCCGCCGCCAAGCGCTTCAGGAAGCGCGCCGGCGGCGGGATGAAGCGCAGCCAAGCATATCGGCGCCACATCCTCACCAAGAAGAACACCAAGCGCAAGCGGCACCTGCGCGGGACCACCGGCGTGCACACGGCGGATCGGGCCTCGGTGCGCGTGATGCTGCCGTACTAAGAACCTCTAAGGAGACGGCTATGCCTAGAGTCAAACGCGGCGTCATCGCCCGCGCTGCCCACAAGAAGGTCCTCCAGCAGGCCAAGGGCTATCGCGGCCGCCGCAAGAACGTATTCCGGGTCGCCAACGAAGCGGTGATGCGGGCCGGCCAGTATGCCTATCGCGACCGCCGCAACCGCAAGCGCGAGTTTCGCGCGCTGTGGATCGCGCGCATCAACGCCGCGGCGCGCGAGCACGGGCTGACTTACAGCCTGTTCATGAACGGCCTGAAGAAGGCCGCGATCGCGGTGGACCGCAAGGTGCTCGCGGACATTGCCGTGCTCGATAAGCCGGCGTTCTCGAAGTTCGTCGAAAAGGCCAAGGCCAGCCTCGGCGCCTAAAGCGGAGAAGCCGGGCTCGAGACTCGGGGCTCGGGACTCGTATGTAATTCGGCGGCATACGTCAACGGGACCTGGTCTACAGCAGAGGCCTGTTCAGTCCTCTTCTCCAGAACAAAGAACGGGGCTTTTCGAGCCCCTAGTCCCGATCCGCTAGCCCCGATTTCTGATCATGCAAGACGTTGATGCCATCGTGAAGGAGGCGCTCGCGGTCTTCGAAGGCATCGACGACCCCGCCACGCTCGAGCAGGCCAAGGCGCGCTATCTTGGAAAATCGGGCGCGCTCACCGAGCTGCTCAAGGAGCTGGGCAAGCTCCCGGCGGCGGAACGCCCGGCTTTCGGCAGCCGCGTCAACGCCGCCAAGGAACGGCTGGAGGCGGCGCTCAAGGAGCGGCGCGAACGCATCCGGGCGCAGAAGCTCGAGGCGCAGCTCGGGCAGGAGGCGCTCGATGTCACGTTGCCGGGACGGGGGCTCGGCGTCGGCGGCCAGCACCCGGTGACCCGGACCATGGAGCGCATCGAGACGCTGTTTCGCTCGATGGGTTTCGACGTCGCCGACGGTCCCGAGATCGAGACCGACTACTACAACTTCACCGCCCTCAACCAGCCGGAGAACCATCCGGCGCGCTCGATGCACGACACCTTCTACCTGGCGGACGGCAAGCATCTGCTGCGCACCCACACTTCGCCGATCCAGATCCGCTACCTGGAGAGCCACCGCCCGCCCATCAAGATCATCGCGCCGGGGCGCGTCTACCGCTGCGACTCGGACGCCACGCACTCGCCGATGTTTCACCAGGTCGAGGGGCTGTGGGTGGACGAGCGCGTCACGTTCGCCGATCTCAAGGGCGTGCTGGTGGAGTTCCTCAGGCGCTTCTTCGAGCGTGAGGACCTGAAGGTGCGCTTCCGGCCGTCGTTCTTCCCGTTCACCGAGCCTTCGGCCGAGATCGACATGAGCTTCGGCGAGGGCTGGCTCGAAATGGGCGGGGCCGGCATGGTCCATCCCAACGTCCTGAAGAATGTGAACATCGACAGCGAAAAGTACCAGGGCTTCGCCTTCGGCCTCGGCCCGGACCGCCTCGCCATGCTGCGCTACGGGGTGGACGATTTACGGTTGTTTTTTGAGAACGATCTCCGTTTCCTGAAGCAGTTCAATTGAAACCGCAGATGAACGCAGATAAACACGGATTTTTTTACTGACCCGATCGGCGTCCATCGGCGTTGATCGGCGGTTCCAACATCATGAAGTTTTCGGAAAACTGGCTGCGCACCTTCGTCAACCCGCCGCTCGCGGCGCGCGAGCTTGCGGAGGCGCTGTCCATGGGCGGCCTCGACGTGGAGCAGGTCGAGCCCGAGCGGGGCGACTGGCTGCTGACGCTCAAGCCCATGCCCAACCGCGGCGATTGCCTGAGCCTCATCGGCGTGGCGCGGGAGGTGGCGGCGGTGACCGACACCACGCTCGTCCTGCCCGACATCAAGCCCGCGCGCGCGGCGATCACCGACCGGCTGAGCGTGACCCTCGATGCGCCGCAGGCCTGCCCGCGTTACTGCGGCCGCCTGGTGCGCGGCGTCAACGCCCGCGCCGCGACACCCGGATGGATGGCGGGCCGGCTCGCCGGCAGCGGCGTGCGCCCGATCGGCGCGCTGGTGGATATCACCAACTACGTAATGCTCGAGCTGGGACAGCCATTGCACGCTTTCGATGCCGCGAAGCTGGAAGGCGGCATCCGGGTGCGGTTTGCCGGTGACGGCGAGAAGCTCACGCTTCTGAACGGCGTCACGCCGCCATTGACGCGTGAATTCCTGGTCATCGCCGACGAGGCCAGGGCGGTGGCACTGGCCGGCATCATGGGCGGGCTCGAGACCGCGGTGGGGGACGAGACGCACGAGGTATTTCTGGAAAGCGCGTTCTTCAGCCCCGACGTGATCGCCGGCAAATCCCGCCAGTTGGGTTTTGGCTCGGACTCGGCTTACCGCTTCGAGCGTGGCGTGGACTTCTCGGCGACCGCCAGCGCGCTCGAACGCGCGACCCAGCTCGTGCTCGAGATTTGCGGCGGCACCGCCGGCCCGATTACGGAGGCCCGCGCGGCGCTGCCTGCGCGCGAGCCGGTGCGGCTGCGGCTGGCGCGGGTCGAGCGGCTGCTCGGGGTGCGGCTGGACGGGACGCAAGTGAGCGATATCCTGCGCCGGCTGCGATTCGAGTTCACCGCGGCGGAGGGGGAATTCCGCGTCACGCCGCCGAGCTATCGCTTCGACATAGTGATCGAGGAGGATCTGGTCGAGGAACTGACGCGCATACACGGCTACGACAGGATACCGGCAACCATGCCCGCCGCGCCCGCGATCATGCTGCCGGCCCCCGAGACGCGGCGGGACGTTCCTGCGATTCGCCGGCTCCTTGCAGCGCGCGGCTATCAGGAGATCGTGAGCTACAGCTTCGTGGACACAACGTGGGAGCGCGATCTTGCCGGCAACACGAGCCCGGTGGCGCTTGCCAACCCGATCGCGAGCCAGATGAGCGTAATGCGCTCCAGCCTGGCCGGCGGCCTGCTCAATGCTCTGCGCTACAACCTCGACCGCAAGCAGGTCCGCGTGAGGCTGTTCGAGATCGGCCGTTGTTTTATGTTGCAAGCATCCGGCGACTACCGCCAGCCGCTGCAAGTCGGCGGCGTCGCCTATGGTGACGCCCGCCACGAGCAATGGGGCCTGAAGGGGCGCCCCGGCGACTTCTTCGACATCAAGAGCGACGTGGAGGCATTGTTCGCGCCGTGTTCCGCCGAGCTCGAGCCGGCAGATCACCCCGCGCTGCATCCCGGCAAGTCGGCGCGGATCCTGTGCGGGGGCAAATATGCCGGGTGGATAGGGGAATTGCATCCACGCTGGCAACGGAAGTATGATTTACCGCTCGCACCAATCCTGTTCGAGATCGACTACGAAGCGCTGAGCCAGCAGGGACTACCGGCGTATAACGAAACTTCAAAATTCCCGCCGGTCCGCCGCGATCTTGCCGTCATCGTCGCCGAGGCTGTCAGCTATCGGGCCATACGGGAGGTTTTGCGCCGCAACATTCCCCCCATCGTTACCGAAATCGGGCTGTTTGACGTGTACCGGGGAACGGGTGTAGAAAGGGGCAAAAAAAGTCTTGCTTTCAGGGTGTTATTACAGGATACTCGCAAAACTTTGACCGATGCGGAAGTGGACTCCGCGGTCTCTCGACTGGTCCAGGTCTTGCAGATGGAATTCAACGCGAAACTCCGTTGAAAGGGGAGCACATGACATTAACCAAAGCCGAACTCGCGGACCTTCTGTTCGAGAAGGTCGGGTTCAACAAGCGCGAAGCGAAGGACATGGTCGAGTCGTTCTTCGAGGAGGTGCGCATCGCGCTGGAAGTCGGGCGGGGCGTCAAGCTCTCCGGTTTCGGCAATTTCCAGCTGCGCGACAAGCCGCAGCGCCCGGGCCGGAACCCCAAGACGGGGGAGGAAATCCCGATCACGGCGCGCCGCGTCGTGACGTTCCACGCGTCGCAGAAACTGAAGGCGATGGTGGAACAGAACTACCATGGAAGCAAGTCATAACCCCAGGACGCAGCTGCCCCCGATCCCGGCGAAGCGTTACTTCACCATCGGCGAGGTGAGCAATCTCTGCGGCGTCAAGCCGCATGTGCTGCGTTACTGGGAGCAGGAATTCACGCAGTTGAAGCCGGTCAAGCGCCGCGGCAACCGGCGCTACTACCAGCACCACGAGGTGCTCCTCATCCGCCGCATCCGCGAGCTTCTCTACGACCAGGGGTTCACGATCAGCGGCGCGCGCAACCGGCTCGACGAGCTGGTCTCCGAGCCCGCCAAGGCGGCGCGCATGCCGCGCGGCAACCTGGCTGCCGTGCGCAAGGAAATCAAGAACCTCCTCGACCTGCTGCGCGCCTGAGCTATAATTCGCGGCCTCGGGGCGTAGCGCAGCCTGGTAGCGAACCGGCATGGGGTGCCGGTGGTCGTGAGTTCAAATCTCACCGCCCCGACCAGTCAAAATATGGCCCGCACGGTTTTCCTGCGGGCCATTTTTTTGCAAAGGATGGATGGGAACGGCGCCGTTTCTAAATCGCGACAAATAAACTTGCTTCCGCGACAAATAAAAGCCTATACTGTCGCGAAAACGTGGAATCGCGACACATAGATGCCAAAACGTGTTCCTAAACAGGAGCTTGATAGACTGGCGGCGCTGCTGGCCCGCCACCCAGCGGGCCTCGGCATTACCAAGCTCGAAAAAGCCACTAAGGCCGCAGGGCTCCGCCTCGACCGCAGGACGCTTCAGCGCCGGCTCGGCGAACTCATCAAAGCCAAGCGCGTGCTCAAGGAAGGCGAGGGCAGGGCCTGCCGCTATCTGCTTGCACCGATTACTGGCAAGCTCCGTGCCGAGCTTCCTGCTGCCGAACTCGTCGCGCACGGCGAAACGTACATCCCGTTGTCGCCGGAAGGCGCAGGAGTCAAAGACCTCGTGCGCCGCCCGATCCCGGAACGCAGGCCCGTCGGCTACAACCGCGCGTTTCTCGAAAGCTACGAACCCAACACCTCTGCGTATCTTTCAGACCCGGTCCGTAGCCATCTGCACACGTTGGGCCGCTCGCCCGCGATGGAGCGCACGGCCGGCACCTACGCCCGCGATGTCCTGAACCGGCTGATGATCGACCTGTCGTGGGCGTCGAGCCGGCTCGAGGGTAACACCTACACTCGCCTGGAAACCCAGAACCTCATCGAGTTCGGACACGTCGCGGATGGCAAGGATCAGCGCGAGGCGCAGATGATCCTCAACCACAAGGCCGCGATCGAGATGCTTGTCGACCACGCCGAGGAAATCGGCTTCGACACGTTCACCTTTTTCAACCTGCACGCGTTGCTGTCGGAAAACCTGCTGACGGATTCCGACGCATCCGGTCGCCTGCGCACCGCGAGCGTTGAGATTGGCGGCAGCGTCTTTCTTCCACTCGCCGTTCCCCAGCAGGTCGAGGAATACTTTCGCCTAATGCTCAACAAGACGAGCGCCATACGCGATCCGTTCGAGCAGGCATTCTTCCTCATGGTGCAGATCCCGTACCTGCAGCCGTTCCTCGACGTCAACAAGCGCGTATCCCGGTTGGGCGCCAACATCCCGCTCATCAAGCACAACCTGTCACCATTGTCCTTCGTGGACGTGCCCGAGCAGGCGTACGTGGACGGGACCTTGGGCGTGTATGAACTCAATCGCGTCGAACTGCTGCGGGATGTTTTCGTATGGGCCTACGAGCGCTCGTGTCAGCGCTACGTGGCGATCAAGGAATCGCTCCCCGAACCCGACCCGCTGCGCCTGCGCAATCGCGAAGCCCTCATCAGCGTCGTCAGCGAAATCGTACGCGGCGGAAAGCCGATCAATACTCGGCTAATCCGCCAATTGGCAGCGCCGCTCGTGAAGGCCGACGACCTGAGCGAATTCGTGGCGATGGCGTTCAACGATCTCCATCACCTGCACGAGGGCAACATTGCCCGCTATCGGCTGAGATTGCCCGAATTTCGGGCGTGGAAGAAAGAGTGACGACCAACAACGCCGTCAGCCGTCAGTGGCCGGTCAGTCAATTCCTCCATTACAATGCCGGTATAACGAGGAGGAGTGGAACGATGGATAATAGACCCCGTAATAGCATTGCCATGCTCGCCGTTTGCGCCGTCGTGACGGCGCTTGCCGTGCTTCCCCGCGCCCAGGCGGCCGAGGCCTATCCCGCCAAGCCGATACGCTTACTTGTCGGATTTCCCCCGGGCGGCGCCAACGACCTGGTGGCGCGCGCTATCGCGACGAGGTTGAGTCCGCGGCTCGGCCAGCAGGTAATCGTCGAGAACCGCGCAGGCGCCAGCGGCAACATCGCCACCGAACTCGCCGCGCGCGCGGCGCCCGACGGCTATACCATGTTGCTTGCGTCCGTCGCGTCGTTTGCGATGAGCCCGGCGCTCCTCGGTAAGGTGCCGTTCGATCCGATCAATGATTTTGCGCCGGTCACGCAGGCCGCGCTGGT
>JACPEF010000215.1 GCA_016183675.1 Betaproteobacteria bacterium | reverse complement strand
ATCGTCGAGGCGGACGAAGACGAAGAGGAAGCGGTAAGCAGCAAGCAGTGAGCGGTCAAGGATCAAGTGTGCGTGGGCTTTCACGGCTTACCGCTCATCGCTCACCACAGGGAGTTTCATGACACGCGTTTATAATTTCAGCGCCGGACCCGCGGTGCTGCCGGAACCGGTCCTGCGGCAGGCCGCCGACGAGATGCTCGACTGGCGCGGCAGCGGCATGTCGGTGATGGAGATGAGCCACCGCGGCAAGGAGTTCATCGCCATCCATGCCCAGGCCGAGGCGGATCTGCGCGAGCTGCTCGCAGTCCCGAAAAGCTACAAGGTGCTGTTCCTGCAGGGCGGGGCGGCCGGACAGTTCGCGATCGTTCCGATGAACCTGCTGCGCGGGAGGAAAAGCGCGGACTACGTGCACACCGGCTACTGGTCGAAGAAGGCGATCACGGAAGCCAAGCGCTACTGCAAGGTCAATATCGCGGCGAGCTCCGAGGACGCGGGGTTCACCTACGCGCCGAAGCAGGACACGTGGAAGCTCGATCGGGAAGCGGCGTATGTCCACATCACTTCCAACGAGACCATCGAAGGCGTCGAGTTTCACTGGATCCCGGAGACCGACGATGTGCCGCTGGTGACCGACGCCTCTTCCCACATCCTGTCGCGGCCGCTCGACGTCGGCCGTTTCGGGCTGATCTACGCCGGGGCGCAGAAGAATATCGGGCCGGCCGGGCTCACCATCGTCATCGTGCGCGAGGACCTGATCGGGCAGGCGCTGCCGCAAACGCCGTCCGTGTTCGACTACAAGGTGCAGGCCGGGGCCGACTCGATGATCAACACGCCGCCCACCTACGCGTTGTACGTCGCGGGCCTGGTCTTCCGGTGGCTGAAGGAGCTCGGGGGCCTCGCGAAGATGGAAGCGATCAACGTCGCCAAGGCGAGGCTCGTCTACGACTGCCTCGACCAGACCGAGTTCTATCACTCGCCGGTCGCGAAAGAGGACCGTTCACGCATGAACATCCCGTTCCAGCTGCGCAACGGGCGGCTCGACGAGGAGTTCCTCAAGCAGGCCAGGGGCTGCGGGCTCACCCAGCTCAAGGGCCACCGCGCCGTCGGCGGGATGCGCGCCTCGATCTACAACGCCATGCCCATGGAGGGCGTGAAGGCGCTGGTGGAGTTCATGCGCGAGTTCGAGCGCCAACATGGTTGAGCCATTTCGTATCCTGACGCTCAATTCGATCTCGGGCGTGGGGCTCAAACGCTTTCCATCCGGCCGCTACCTCGTCGGGGGCCAGGTCGAGGACCCGGACGCGATCCTGGTGCGCTCGCACGACATGCGCGCGATGGACGTCCCGGGCCGCGTCAAGGCGATCGGGCGCGCAGGCGCCGGGGTGAACAACATCCCCGTGGAGAAGATGAGCAAGCGCGGCGTGCCGGTGTTCAACGCGCCGGGAGGCAACGCCAACGCGGTGAAGGAGCTGGTGGTCGCGGGAATGCTGATCGCCGCGCGCAACCTCGTGCCGGCGATGAAGTTCGTCGAGGCCCTCAAGGGCGACGACAAGACGCTCGACAAGCGGGTCGAGGACGGCAAGAAGCAGTTCGCGGGCATGGAACTGCCGCGGCACACGATCGGCGTGATCGGGCTCGGCAAGATCGGGAGCCTCGTCGCGGACACCGCGATCAAGCTCGGCATGAACGTGCTGGGCTACGATCCGGAAATCACGGTGGACGCCGCCTGGAGCCTCCCCTCGCAGGTGAGGAAGGGCAACAGCATCGAAGAGGTGCTCAAGGCGAGCGACTTCGTCACGCTGCACGTGCCGCTGCTCGGTGTCACGCGCAAGATGATCAGCGCAAGCCGCGTCAGGCTCATGAAGAACGGCGCGATCCTGCTCAACTTCTCGCGCGACGGCGTGGTGGACAACGACGCGGTGCTGGAAGGCCTCGCCGACAAGCGCATCCGCTGCTACGTGTGCGACTTTCCGGCGCGCAAGCTTTCGGGGCACCCGCAGGTGGTGGCGCTGCCGCATCTCGGCGCCTCCACGCGCGAGGCGGAGGACAACTGCGCGGTCATGGTGGTGGACCAGGTGCGGGATTTCCTGGAGAACGGTAACATCCTGAACGCGGTCAACTTTCCGGACGTGGTGATGGCGCGCGAACTGAACAAGTCGAAAGCGGAGATGGCCTACACGCTGGTGGACGTGGACAGCGCGGTGCCGGCGGAGCTCATCAAGAGAATCGCCAGGATCAAAGGCGTGCTGTCGGTGCGCTATCTGCCGGTGGAAAGCCAATAGGCAACCGCAGATCAACGCCGCTTAACGCAGATAACTTTCAAAGCTTTCACCGCCAAGACGCCAAGGACGCCAAGAAAAAGCAGAATCAAACCAGAACGGAAAATTTCCCGATTACCTTTGCGTCCTTCGCGTACCCTTTGCGTCCTTTGCGTTATGGCTTTTGATTTTATCCGGGTTATTCGGCGTTCATCAGCGGCTTAAAATCATCTTCATGAGCGACAAGCTCGAACAGATCCGCAAGAGGATAGACACGCTCGACGGCCGGCTGGTCAAACTGCTCTTGGCGCGCGCGCGGCTCGCGCAGCAGGTCGGCAGGCTCAAGGAGGGCGCGGTCTACCGCCCCGAGCGCGAGGCGCAGGTGCTGCGCCGCATCCTGAGAGCGAACCGCGGCCCGCTCACGGACGGCGCGCTCGCGCGGCTGTTCACCGAGATCATGTCGGCGTGCCGCGCGCTCGAGGATTCGATGACGGTCGCTTACCTCGGGCCGCAGGGAACCTTCAGCCAGGAAGCGGTCGCGAAGCACTTCGGCGGTCTCACCGCGACGGTGCCGTGCGCCTCGATTGACGAGGTGTTCCATCAGGTCGAGACCGGCGCCGTC
The DNA here is from genome assembly GCA_016183675.1 of Betaproteobacteria bacterium. Taxonomy (GTDB): domain Bacteria; phylum Pseudomonadota; class Gammaproteobacteria; order Burkholderiales; family SG8-41; genus SG8-41. The sequence continues at coordinate 20,997 of JACPEF010000215.1, read as the reverse complement.
GGCTACGGCGTGGTGCCGGTGGAGAATTCCACGGAGGGCGCGATCGGCCGCACCCTCGACCTGCTGCTTTCAACGCCGGCCAAGGTCTGCGGTGAGGTCGTGCTGCCGATCCGCCAATGCCTGATGAGCCGCGGGCGACGCTTGCGCGGCGTCCGCAAGGTCTATTCGCACAGCCAGAGCCTCGCCCAGTGCCAGCAATGGCTGGCGCGGCGTCTGCCCGGCGCGGAGCGCGTCGCCGTGGTCAGCAACGCCGAGGCGGCGCGGCTCGCCGCCCGTGAGCGCGGGGCGGCGGCGATCGGCCCGAAGACCGCCGCTGCGCTCTACCGGCTCAACCTGCTCGCGCGCGACATCGAGGACGAGTCCCAGAACACGACGCGCTTCCTGGTGCTCGCGGCGCACGAGGCGCCCCCCTCCGGCAACGACAAGACTTCGCTCATCATGTCCACGCGCAACGTGCCGGGCGCGATGCACGACCTGTTGACGCCGCTCGCGGTCAACCAGGTGAGCATGACCCGGCTCGAGTCCCGCCCCTCGCGAACCGGCCTGTGGGAGTACGTGTTCTACGTGGACGTCGAGGGCCACCAGCAGGACGCGAACGTCGCCCGCGCGCTCGCCGAGCTCAAGCAGAAGGCGTCGTTCCTCAAGAACCTCGGCTCGTACCCGGCCGCCGTTACCTGACGGAATTTTGAATGCTTAATGTTGAATGGTTGGCTGCAAAACGTCGGTTCAGCCAACTCAACATTTAACACTTAACATTCAACATTGCAGTCATGGATATTTGCGACCTCGCTCCCGCCTACGTCCGCGCGATCGCGCCCTATCAGCCCGGGAAACCGATCTCGGAGCTCGCGCGCGAAATGGGATGGGAAGAGGCGGGCATCATCAAGCTCGCTTCCAACGAGAATGCGCTGGGTGTGAGCCCGCTCGCCCAGCGCGCGATCCAGAGCGTGCTCGCGGACCTCGCGCGCTATCCCGACGGCAACGGTTTCGAACTCAAGCAGGCGCTTGCCCGGCGCTACGGGGTCGAGCAGGAACGCATCGTGCTGGGCAACGGCTCGAACGACGTACTGGAACTGTCGGCGCGGGCGTTTCTCACGCCGGGTCTCGAAGCGATCTATTCCCGGCACGCGTTCGCGGTCTATCCGCTGGTGGTGCAGGCGATCGGCGCGAAGGGGATTGAAGTGCCGGCGAAGAACTTCGGCCACGATCTCGCGGCGATGCGGCGCGCAATCACGCCGGACACGCGCGTGGTGTTCATTGCCAACCCGAACAATCCCACCGGGACGATGGTGCGGGCGGCGGAGCTGGAGGCGTTCCTCTCGGGGCTGCCGAAAGGGATCGTGGTCGTGCTCGACGAAGCGTACAACGAATACCTGCCCGATGAGCTGAAAGCCGACAGCTTCGGCTGGCTCAGGCGCTTTCCCAATCTCATCGTCACGCGCACGTTTTCGAAGGTCTACGGGCTTGCGGGTCTGCGCGTGGGCTGCGCGTTCGCCGATCCGGGCGTCGCCGATCTCATGAACCGGGTGCGCCAGCCGTTCAACGTCAACAGCCTTTCGCTCGCCGCCGCGGCCGCGGCCCTCGGCGACCACGAATTCGTCCGCAGGAGCTTCGAGCTCAACCGGTCCGGGATGAAGCAGATCACGGACGGGCTCGAAAAGCTCGGCATCGAGTTCATTCCCTCGTTCGGCAACTTCGTGAGCTTCAGGGTGGGAGCGGCGGAAGCGGTATTCCAGCGGCTGCTCAAGATGGGCGTCATCGTGCGGCCGATCGCGAGCTACGGCATGCCGCAGCACCTGCGCGTCACGATCGGGCTGGAATCGGAGAATGCGCGCTTCCTCGGGGCGCTCAAACAGGCGCTCGCGGCTTGATTGATTTCTTTACCACAGAGGCACAGAGGACACGGAGAAAAACCGGACGTTTCAAGCCATGAACCAGTTACCAGCAAGACTTTCCTCTGTGCTCTCTGTGTCTCTGTGGTGAAATGCCCCGCATGGCCTCGCGATTTCGTATCAACAAGCTGGTCGTGATCGGCGTGGGCCTCATCGGGGGCTCTTTCGCGCTCGCGCTGAAGCGCGCGCGCGCGGTGAAGCACGTGGTCGGCGTGGGCCGCACGCGCCGCAACCTCGCCGCCGCGCTCAAGCTCAAGGTCATAGATGAAGCGCAGGAGCATCCCGCGCGCGCGGTGGGGGACGCGGACCTGGTGCTGCTCGCGACCCCCGTCGGCCAGATGGCGGCGGTGATGGCGGCGATCGCTCCGCACCTGCCGCCGAAAGCGGTGGTGACGGATGCCGGCAGCACCAAGCGCGATGTGATCGCGTGCGCGCGCCGTTTTCTCGGCGGGCATTTCCCGCGCTTCGTCCCGGCGCACCCGATCGCGGGGACCGAAATGAGCGGCGCGACCGCGGCGTTCCGCGAGCTCTATCGCGACCGCTACGTGATCGTGACGCCGCAGCGGGAAACATCGGCCGGCGCCGTGAAGCTCGTGCGCAGCGCATGGGAGGCCTGCGGCGCCCGCGTGGTGCAGCTCGATGCGCGAGAGCACGATGCGATCCTTGCGGCCGTGAGCCACCTGCCGCACGTCATTGCGTTCGCGCTGGTCAACGCGCTGGCGCGGCGACCGAATCCCAAGCGGCTGTTCGGCTTCTCGGGGCGAGGGCTGCGGGATACGGCGCGCATTGCCGGCAGCCCGGGCGAAATGTGGGCCGGCATCTGCGTCGCGAACCGTGACGCGCTGCTCGCCGCGCTACAGGATTACGAGAGTGAGCTCGAACAGGCGCGCGCCGCGATCGAGAACGGCGACGTGGAAGCGCTGAAACTGATGTTCGAGCAGGCGCGCCGCGCGCGCGAGAAGTGGTTAGTCAAGAAGAATTGAACCGCCAAGGCGCCAAGAACGCCAAGGAACAACAAAATACTGGATAGGAGCACCAACTGAAGCAGAGTGGCAAGATAGACTCGCGGGCGTTGCATCCGAGATCTCACCTGATCCGGTTGTCTGAGCAGCGATTGCCTTGCGCTTTGTTTGGATTTGACTTAGAGCCTCTTAATTCTCGTGTTCCTTTTCTTGGCGTTCTTGGCGTCTTGGCGGCGAAGATTTAGGATTTCTTGATGTCGGTGACGTATCAGATCGAGCCGGGCGGTGTCCTGAAGGGACGCATCCGGGTTCCCGGCGATAAGTCGCTCTCCCACCGTGCCATCATGCTCGGCTCGATCGCCCAAGGCGTGACGCGTATCACCGGATTTCTCGAGGGCGAGGACGCGATCGCGACCCTGAACGCCTTCCGCGCCCTCGGCGTGAGCATCGAGGGTCCAACGCGGGGCAATGTCACCGTCCACGGCGTCGGGCTGCGCGGCCTCAAAGCGCCCGGGCGAGCGCTCGACTGCGGCAACGCGGGGACCGCGATGCGGCTGCTCGCCGGATTGCTCGCGGGACAATCGTTCGATTGCGAGCTGACGGGGGACGAGAGCCTGCGGCAGCGCCCCATGGAGCGGGTTGCCGAGCCGCTGAACCGCATGGGCGCGCGCATCGAGACCGGCAAGGGGGGTCGTCCTCCCTTGAAGATACACGGGGCCAGAAAGCTCGCCGGCATCCGCTACGACATGCCGGTGGCCAGCGCACAGGTGAAATCGGCGCTGCTGCTGGCGGGCCTCTACGCCGAGGGGCGCACCTGCGTTACCGAGCCTGCGCCCACGCGCGATCACACCGAGCGCATGTTGCAGGCTTTCGGCTGCGCGGTAGAGAAGAACGGGAATACCGTCTGCGTAAGGGGCGGCGCCAAGCTCACGGCAACCGCCATCGAGGTGCCCGCCGACATCTCCTCAGCCGCTTTCCTGATGGCGGGCGCCTCGATCGCGCCGGGCTCCGATATCACGCTCGAGCACGTCGGCATCAATCCCACCCGCACCGGAGCGATCGAGATCCTGCGCTTGATGGGCGCGGACCTGCAGGTCCTGAATGAACGCGCGGCCGGCGGCGAGCCGGTAGCGGACATCCGGGTGCGCGGAAGCACGCTGCGCGGCGTCGAGGTGCCGCGCGAGCTCGCTGCCCTGGCGATCGACGAGTTCCCGGCGCTGTTCATCGTCGCGGCGAATGCAAAAGGCACGACCGTTGTCACCGGCGCCGAGGAGCTGCGCGTGAAAGAGTCGGACCGCATCCAGGTCATGGCTGATGGTCTGCAGGCGCTCGGCTTGCAGGCCGCGCCCACTCGCGACGGCATGCGCATCACGGGCGGGCCGTATCGCGGAGGCGTGGTGGACAGCCACGGCGACCACCGCGTGGCGATGGCCTTTGCGATGGCGGCGCTGCGTGCTTCCGCGGCTGTCACCGTTTCCGATTGCGCCAACGTGGCGACTTCGTTCCCGGGGTTTGTCGAACTGGCCCGCTCGGCGGGCCTGAAAATATCGCTTGTCTGAATCATGTCCTCAACACAGCCCATCCCGGTCATCGCCATCGACGGCCCGTCGGCTTCGGGCAAGGGGACGATTGCGCAACACGTCGCCGCCGCGCTCGGTTTTCATTATCTCGACAGCGGGGCGCTCTATCGCGCCGTCGCTCTGGCCGCACTGCAGGCTGGAGCTAACCTCGAAAATGACTTAGAACTATCTCGTATCATATTGACTTTGAGCATAAATTTCACTGGTGATCGCGTGGCAGTCGGCGGTCACGATGTGACGGAGGCGATCCGCGACGAATCCGTCAGCAACGCAGCCTCGCTGGTGGCCACCTATCCCAAGGTGCGGAAAGCGCTGCTCGCGCGCCAGCGGGGGCTGCGCCAGGCGCCCGGATTGGTCGCCGAGGGCCGCGACATGGGGTCGGTGGTGTTCGCGGACGCGGTGCTCAAGATCTTCCTCACCGCGAGCGCCGAAGAGCGAGCGGAACGGCGATATAAACAGTTGATGGGAAAAGGAATGAATGCTAGTATGACCACCCTTTTGCAGGATATCCGGGAGCGCGATGCGCGCGACAGCGCCCGCCCCGTGGCACCCCTGCAGAAATGCGCCGATGCCGTCCTGCTCGACACCACCGGCGTTCCGGTGCAGGCGGTTGTGACGCAAGTGCTGGCGCTATACCAGAAGGCACGACAGGCGCCATGAGCCCCGCAGCTCATGGTTTTTTAACGAACCCCGTCGCCACGACGGGTTTTCTAAGCTTCTGAACTGAATGATGAAAACGACATCCCCGGCAGCCACCACGGAAAACTTCGCCGCGCTGTTCGAGGAAAGTCTGGCCCGCAAGGAGATGCGGGTGGGCGAAGTGATCACCGCCGAGGTGATCCGGGTCGACGAGAACTACGTCATCGTGAATGCCGGGCTCAAGTCGGAAAGCTACATACCGGTAGAGGAATTCCGCAGCGATCGCGGCGAGATCGAAGCGAAGGCGGGCGACTTCGTGAGCGTCGCGATCGAAGCCCTCGAAGACGGCCATGGCGAGACGCGCTTGTCACGCGACAAGGCGAAGCGGCTCGCGGCGTGGCATGAACTGGAGGAAGCGCTGGAGAAGGGCACCGTGGTGACCGGCGTCATCAACGGCAAGGTCAAGGGCGGGCTCACGGTCACGGTGAACGGCATCCGCGCCTTCCTGCCCGGCTCGCTCGTGGACGTGCGACCGGTCAAGGACACCACGCCGTACGAAAACAAGCCGATGGAGTTCAAGGTCATCAAGCTCGACCGCAAGCGCAACAACGTCGTGGTGTCGCGCCGCGCCGTGCTCGAGGCGAGCCAGGGCGCCGAGCGCGAGGCGTTGCTGGCGAGCCTGCAGGAAGGCGCGGTGGTGAAGGGCGTCGTCAAGAACATCACCGATTACGGCGCATTCGTGGATCTCGGGGGCATCGACGGGTTGCTCCACATCACCGATCTCGCCTGGCGCCGCGTCAAGCATCCGTCCGAGATCCTCACCGTGGGCGACGAGGTTGAAGCCAAGATTCTCAAGTTCGACCAGGCGAAGAACCGCGTCTCCCTGGGACTGAAGCAGCTCGGCGAAGACCCCTGGGTCGGGCTCTCGCGCCGCTATCCGCCCGGCACGCGGCTCTTCGGCAAGGTTTCCAACCTCACCGACTACGGCGCGTTCATCGAGATCGAGGCCGGCATCGAGGGCCTGGTGCACGTCTCCGAGATGGACTGGACCAACAAGAACGTGCATCCGTCCAAGGTGGCGCAGCTCGGCGACGAGGTCGAGGTGATGGTGCTCGAGATCGACGAGGAGCGCCGGCGCATCTCGCTCGGCATGAAACAGTGCCTGCCGAACCCGTGGGAAGAGTTCGCCATGAACCACAAGAAGGGCGACAAGGTGTGCGGCCAGATCAAGTCGATCACCGACTTCGGCATCTTCATCGGGCTCCCAGGCGGCATCGACGGACTGGTGCATCTCTCGGACCTGTCCTGGGGCAGGCCGGGAGAGGAAGCCGTGCGCGAGTACAAGAAGAGCCAGGAAGTGGATACCATGGTGCTTTCGATCGATGTCGAGCGCGAGCGCATCTCGCTCGGCGTCAAGCAGCTTGAGGGCGACCCCTTCACCAGCTACATCCAGGCGCACGAGAAGAATTCGCTGGTCACCGGCACCGTGAAGTCGATCGACGCGAAGGGCGCCATCATCCAGCTCGACACCGACGTCGAGGGCTATCTCAGGGCGTCGGAAGTGTCCCGTGACCGCGTGGAGGACATCCGCACGCGGCTCAAGGAAGGCGACAAGCTGACCGCCATGGTCATCAACGTCGATCGCAAGAACCGCGCCATCAACCTTTCGGTCAAGGCGAAGGATCTGGCGGAGGAGGCCGAGGCCATGAAGAAGCTCGCCGAGGAAAAGCAGGCGGCGACCGGCACCACCAACCTCGGCGCGCTGCTCAAGGCCAAGCTGGACGTAGCCAATACGCAACAATGAGGGATAAGGGAGCGTCATGACCAAATCCGAGTTGATCGCGAAGCTCGCGGGGCGCTACCCGCAGCTGGTGGCGAAGGATGCAGAACTCGCCGTAAAGATGGTCCTCGACGCAATGGCGAAAAGCCTCGCCCAGGGCCAGCGCATCGAAATCAGGGGCTTCGGCAGTTTCGGGCTTAATTACCGTCCCCCGCGCACCGGGCGCAACCCGAAGTCGGGAGAGAAAGTGCAGGTGCCGGCGAAGTATGTTCCCCACTTCAAGGCAGGGAAGGAGCTGCGCGAGCGCGTGGACATCAAGAAGTAACCACCAGCGAATTAGGCATCGTTTGTTTGCGGCGGCATAATCGAAAGATCATGCCGTTTTTTTTGTCCGCGCGCCGCACCTTCGGCGTTGCGGGTTCAGGGTTCAAGGTTCAAAGTTCAAGGTTCAAGGTTTCAGGTTCAAGGTTCCCGGTTCAAGGTTGAACATTGAACTTGGAACTCGGAACACCGGATTGGAAACACGGAACGACGGAGGCGGCCATGCGCTACCTGCTCTGGATAATCAAGTTCTTCCTGTTCCTGCTGGTGCTCTCGTTTGCCGTCAGGAACACCGACCCGGTGACCGTGCGCTATTATCTGGGCGAGGAGTGGCAGGCGCCGTTGATCTTCGTGCTCCTGGTGGCTTTCTTTGCCGGGATGGCGATCGGCCTCGCCGCGGCCCTTCCCCGGGTATTCCGGCAGCGGCGCGAGATCGCCGCGCTCACGCGCGAGCTGCGTCAGATTAACCACAGAGGCACAGAGGGCACAGAGAGAACGGCGGAATTAATTCAGGGCTGATGGTTGTGGCACTTTCATGACGGCCGTTTCTTGCATGAGCGCAATGATCCTGGAAAACAGAGGAATGTCTCGGTGTTCTCTGTGTCTCTGTGGTGAAAACATTCGGCTGACGGTGCGGCATGGAAATTGAATTCTGGTGGCTGCTCGCGTTGCCGCTGTTCTTCGCGCTGGGGTGGCTTGCCGCGCGCATCGACATCAAGCAGCTGCTGTCGGAATCGCGCGCGCTGCCCATGTCCTACTTCAAGGGCCTTAACTTCCTGCTGAACGAGCAGCCCGACAAGGCGATCGAGGCCTTCATCGAGGTGGTGAAGGTCGATCCGCAGACCATCGAGCTCCACTTCGCGCTGGGAAGCCTGTTCCGGCGCCGCGGAGAAGTGGAGCGCGCGATCCGCATGCACCAGAACCTGGCGGAACGGCCGGATCTCGCGCCGCAGCAGAAGCTCTCGGCGCTCTTCGAGCTCGCGCAGGATTACTTCAAGGCCGGGCTGCTCGACCGCGCGGAGGAGCACTTCCTCAGGCTCGATGGATCGCCCTACGCGGAAGAGGCGCTCAAGTTCCTGCTCGAGATCTTCGAGCAGGAGAAGGAATGGCACAGGGCCATCGAAATCGCGGAAAAGCTCCAGGCGGTTACCGGGCGCTCGCACCAGAAGGAGATCGCCAACTTCCACTGCGAGCTGGCCGGGAGCGCGCTCATGCACTCGCGGCCCGACTCGGCGCACCCGCATCTCGCGGAAGCGCTCGCGCACCACCGGCTGTGCGTGCGCGCCAATCTCCTGCTCGGCGACCTGGAGATGGCGGCGGGGCGGCCGGGGGCCGCGATCGACGCCTGGAAGCGCATCGAAAGCCAGAACCCGGCCTACCTCGCGCTCGTGGCGGAACGGCTTTACAACGCGTTCAAGCTGACCGGAAAGGCGGAGGAGGGGGTCAACCTGCTGCGTGGCTATCTCGCGCGCTACCCCTCGCTCGACCTTCTCAATATGGTGTTCCAGGGCACGCTCGAAAGCCAGGGGACCGAGGTGGCCTACCGTCTGGTGCGCGATGAGCTGCGGCGCACGCCGACGCTGCTCGGCCTGGACAAGCTGCTGGAGGCGCAGTTGCTCGAGGCCCCGCTCGAGCGCCGCCGCGACCTCGAGCTGATCAAGGAGCTCGTGCATCAGCACACCCGCGGGCTTGCCCTGTACAAGTGCGACAACTGCGGTTTCAAGGCGCGGCAGTACTACTGGCATTGCCCGGCGTGCGCAGCATGGGAGACGTACACGCCGCGCCGCACCGAGGAAGCGAGACTGCCCGCGTGAGCCGGGAAGCAGGGGCCCCTCTGGGGATGCGACCAGGCGAACGATGGGGCCGCCGATGTGGAGCGAATAATGTGTCCGAGAACGTCATAGAGGCGGCGGCATGAGCGATCCCCGCGTCATCGTCGCGCTCGATTACCCCGACGCCGCCGGCGCGCTCAAGCTGGCGTCCCGGCTCGATCCCGGGCTGTGCCGCCTCAAGGTCGGAAAGGAACTCTACACGGCCGCCGGCCCCGACCTGGTCGAGAAGCTGCGGCGATCCGGATTCGCTATCTTTCTCGACCTCAAGTATCACGACATTCCGACCACGGTTGCGGGCGCCTGCCTCGCGGCGGCAGAACTCGGAGTCTGGATGATCGACGTGCACGCGCTGGGCGGCCGCGCCATGATGGAGACGGCGCGCGCGGCACTGTCGCGCCGCCGCGCGCCGCCCCAGCTCGTCGCGGTGACGCTGCTCACGAGCATCGGCGCCGCCGATATGAAGGAAATCGGACTTGCCGGCGACCCACAGGAAACCGTGGTAAGGCTTGCGCGGCTCGCGCAAGCCTGCGGGCTCGACGGCGTGGTGTGCTCGGCCGAGGAGGCGGAACCTTTGCGCCGGCAGTGCGGAACGGAGTTCTGCCTGGTGACACCCGGCATCCGTCCGGCAGCGTCCGCCCGCGATGACCAGCAGCGGGTCGCGACGCCGCGCCAGGCGATCGCCAGCGGCGCGGATTTTCTCGTCATCGGAAGGCCGATCACCCGTGCACCCGACCCGCTCGCGGCCTTGCGCGCGGTCCACGAAGAAATCGCGCGGTGAGGCGAGGGTCGCCGCGCTAGAATGGCAATCTGTTCCACGTGCGGGAAGGCGGAAAGGATGAAGGCGGAAGGCGGAAGGCAGAAACCAGAAGGCAGAAGGCAGAAGGCAGAAGGCAAAAGGAACAGGGCCAGGAGCGGCCGTTCATCTTCATCCTTCCTACTTCATCCTTCTGCCTTGCGCGAAGCGCGGGTTCTGGTGGTGGGCGACGCGATGCTCGACCGTTACTGGTTCGGCGAGGTCGGCCGGATCTCCCCCGAGGCGCCGGTTCCCATCGTCAAGATCGAGAAGGAGGAGGAACGCCCCGGCGGCGCGGCAAACGTGGCCCGCAATGCGGCGGCGCTCGGAGCGCAGGTGAGCCTGCTCTCGGTGGTGGGAGCGGACGAAGCAGGCACGCGGCTCGGCAGGCTCCTCAAGCGCGAACGCATCAACGCGCAGCTGCACCGCGACCGCAGCATCAAGACGACCGTCAAGCTGCGCGTGATCGGGCGCCGGCAGCAGCTGCTCAGGGTGGACTTCGAGACCCCGCCCAGCCACGAGGTGCTGGCCTCCAAGCTGCGCAACTTCGGCGAGCTGCTGCGCGATGCGGACGTCGTGATCCTGTCCGATTACGGCAAGGGCGGCCTCACGCATATCGCCAGGATGATCGGCATGGCGCGCCGCGCCGGCAAGCCGGTGCTCGTCGATCCCAAGGGCGAGGACTATTCGCGCTACCGCGGCGCCACCGTCATCACCCCCAATCGCATCGAGTTCAGGCAGGTGGCGGGCCCCTGGAAAAACGAGCGCGAGCTCGCCGAGCGCGCCCAACGGCTGCGGCGCAAGCTCGACGCCGAGGCGCTGCTGATCACGCGCAGCGAGGAGGGCATGACGCTGTTCCAGGACGGCTCCCGGTTCCACGTCGCCGCGCAGGCGCGCGAGGTGTTCGACGTGAGCGGCGCCGGCGACACCGTGATCGCCGCGCTGGGAGTGGCGCTCGCGAGCGGCGCGCGCATGAGCGCGGCGGTGCGGCTCGCGAACCGCGCAGCCGGCATCGTGGTCGGCAAGTTCGGCACCGCTGTCGTGACCCCCGAAGAGCTCGTCGGGAAGGCAGAAGGCAGAAGGCAGAAGGCAGAAGGATGAGCGCGTGTATTACGTGGTGACCGGAGCGGCGGGCTTCGTCGGGTCCAACCTCGTGAAGGCGCTCAACGAGCGCGGGGTCACCGACGTTCTCGCCGTGGACGACCTCAGGCACGGCGACAAGTTCGCCAACCTCGCCGACTGCGAGATCGCCGACTACCTGGACAAGGACGAGTTCGCCGAGAAGCTCGAGGAAGGGGGGTTCGACGGCGTGCTGAGCGCGGTCCTGCACCAGGGCGCGTGCTCGGACACGACGGAATCCGACGGCCGTTACGTGATGGACACGAATTTTCGCTACTCGCGGCGGCTGCTCGACTACTGCATCGGCGACGAAGTGCATTTCATCTACGCCTCCTCCGCCGCGATCTACGGCGCGGGCCGGGAGTTCCGCGAGGCGCGCGAATGCGAGGCGCCGCTCAACCTCTACGGCTACTCCAAGTTCCTGTTCGACCAGCTGGTGCGGCGCCGCTTCGAGGAGCGCACGGCCCAGGTCGTGGGGCTGCGCTATTTCAACGTCTATGGCGAGCGCGAGCAGCACAAGGGGCGCATGGCCTCGGTCGCGTTCCACTTCTTCAACCAGTACCGCGGCGCGGGCCACGTCAGGCTCTTCACCGGCAGCGGGGGCTACGGCGACGGCGAGCAGCGTCGCGACTTCGTGTCGGTAGAGGACTGCGTCCAGGTGAACCTGTTCTTCCTCGACCACCCCGAGAAGTCAGGGCTGTTCAACGTCGGCACCGGCGCGGCCCAGAGCTTCAACGAGGTGGCGGTCGCCACCGTAAACGCCTGCCGCAAGGGGCGCGGCGAGTCGCCGCTCACGCTCGCCGCACTGCGCGAGCGCAGCATCATCCAGTACGTCCCGTTCCCCGAGGACCTCCGGGGCAGGTACCAGAGCTACACCCAGGCCGACATTTCGGCGCTGCGCGCCGCCGGCTACGACGCGCCGTTCCTCGCGGTGGAACAGGGCGTCACGCGCTACTGCCAGAAGCTGTTACAGAAGGCACCGGGGTAGGCGGCGCGAGTGCGCGGCGCGTCGGGGTCCGGATGCGTCGCGCAAACGCCTGATACACGGATGGTTTTTGCGCGCTGAACCCGCCGTATGCATCAGTTATCATACGGTCATGGACATTCGCTCCCTTCAGGCCTTCAAGACGCTCGATGACCTGGTCGGCAACACGCCGCTGGTGAGGCTCAAACGCCTGCCCGGCAAGACCCGCAACACGCTGCTTGCGAAGCTCGAGGGCGACAACCCCGCGGGCTCGGTCAAGGATCGCCCGGCGTTTTCCATGATCCGGCGCGCGCAGGAGCGCGGCGACATCAAGCCGGGCGACACCCTGATCGAGCCCACCAGCGGCAACACCGGCATCGCGCTCGCGATGTGCGCGGCGATGATGGGCTACCGCATGATCCTGGTGATGCCGGAACACCTGTCGATGGAGCGGCGCCAGCCCATGGCGGCGTTCGGCTCCGAGATCATCCTCACGCCGAAGGAGGGCGGGATGGAGATGGCGCGCGACGTCGCCGAGAAGATGCGCGACGAGGGCAAGGGCGTGATCCTCGACCAGTTCGCGAATCCCGACAATCCGCTCTCGCACTACGAGGGCACGGGACCCGAGATCTGGCGCGACACGCAGGGGCGAATCACCCACTTCGTCTACAGCATGGGAACGACCGGCACCATCATGTGCTGCTCGCGCTTTTTCAAGGAGAAGAATCCGAAGATCCAGATCGTCGGCTGCCAGCCCACCGAGGGCTCGCAGATTCCCGGCATCCGCAAGTGGCCGCCGCAGTACCTGCCGAAGATCTGCGACTGGAAGCGGGTTGACCGCGTGATCGAGGTGTCGCAGGCCGACGCCGAGGAAATGACGCGGCGCCTCGCGCGCGAGGAAGGCATATTTGCAGGCATTTCCTCCGGCGGCGCGGTGTGGGCGGCGCTGCAAGTCTCGCGCGAAGTCGAGAACGCCGTGATCGTCACCGTCGTGTGCGACCGCGGCGACCGCTACCTCTCCACGGGTGTCTTCCCCGGGTAGATGCACAGAAACCGCCGATGAACGCAGATGAAATCTGCGGTTAACTATTCCGGGTTTTGAAGTGGGTTCTCGCGTTGCGCACCGCGGGGCGTCCCTGGCCGCCGCCGCATGGTGGCTCGCCGCGCCGGTCGGCGCGGGCGAACTCGCGCTCACTCTCGACCGGCTCGACGCCCCCGGCTTCTCCGCAAGTGCAATCGTCGCGCGCCTGAGAGACGGCGCGCCCGGCGAGTTGCAGCTGACGATCGGCGAGCTTTCGGCGCACGGGAAGAACTGGCGCAACGTGCGCGTCGCCTGCGCGAAGTTCTGGCTCGAGCGCGCGACGATCGAGTGCCTGGAAGGGGAGGCGCAAATCGACGGGAAAATTCCCCTCTCGTTCGTCTACGCGGGCGGGGAGCGGGCCCTCGATCTCACGCTGCGCCCCGCGCCGAAGGAAACGTGGCGTGTCAAGGCGAGCTTCGCGGCGCGCGCCCCCGGGCTCCGCGTTGAAGTGGAGAACGGGGGACTCGCGCGCCTCGGTCCGTGGCTGCCGCCGGCGTGGCCGAAGCTCACCGCAGGCGCGCTCTCGGGGACGATCAGCCTGGCCGGCGCCGATCGCGACCGGCTTGCCGCCGACTTCGTGGCTCGCGATGCCGCGTTCAGCGACGCGAGCGGCCTGCACGCCGCAGAAAAGTTGAGCGGCCGGGTGCAGCTCACCGCGGAGCGACGTGGCGAATCCTGGCGGTATCGTGCGAAGCTCGACTGGGATGCCGGCGAGCTCTTCTGGCAGCCGCTTTACCTCCGCGGCTCGGGCCACACGATCAACGCGGAGGGCACGCTCGATGAACGCCGGATCGCGATCACGCGCGGGCACGCGAAGCTCGCCGGCGTCGGCGAGGCTGAGGCAAGCGCCGAGTGGGACCGTAGCGCGAATACCCTCGTCAACGCCGACGTGCGCTCGGGGCGGCTCGACGCCGCGGCCCTGTACGCGCACATCCTGAAGCCGTTCTTCTTCGGCACCGCGCTCGGCGAGCTGCGCGCAGAGGGCTCGGCCGAACTTTCGGTCCGATGGCGCGGGGCGCAGCTGGAAGCGCTGGATGTCATCTTGCGCGAGCTCTCGCTCGAGGACCTGAACCGCCGCTTCGCCGTGTTCGGCGCGAGCGGCCGGATTCCCTGGCACCGCACCGACGACACCGCGGTCGAGCTCGAGATGAAGGGCGGCGAGCTGCTCAGGATCCCGTTCGGGCGGGTGAAGCTGCCGCTCGCCATGCGCGGGATGCGGTTCCGGCTCGACACCGTCGAGGTCCCGCTGCTGGACGGCACGCTCACGGTGAGGGGCTTTGCGACCGAGCCGCCGCAGGAAGGCTGGCGCTGGGTCTTCCGCGGCAGCATCGCGCCGATCTCGATGGAGCGCTTCACGCAGGCCGTGGGACTGCCGACGATGCACGGGGTGATCTCGGCCGAGATTCCGAGAGTGGCCTATGCGCGGTCAACGCTCAACGTGGACGGCGCGTTGGTGTTCAAGGTGTTCGACGGAACGGTGACGGCAAGCAACTTGACGCTGATCGAGCCCTTCGGCAAGGCGCCCCGGCTGGCGGCGGACCTCGAGGCGCGCGGCATCGATCTCGAGCTGCTGACGCGCACCTTCTCCTTCGGCAGCATCACGGGGCGGGTGGATGCGTCCGTCAACGGGCTCGAACTCGCCAACTGGCAGCCGGTCAGATTCGATGCAAAGGTGCAGAGCAGCGCCGGCGAGTATCCGCGCAAGATCAGCCAGGCCGCGGTGCAGAACATCACCGCGCTCGGCGGAGGGGGCGCCGCCGCGATCCAGGGCACCTTGCTGCGCTTCTTCGAGCAGTTCAGCTACGCGAAACTGGGCCTGAGCTGCAAGCTGGAGAACGGCGTGTGCACGATGGGCGGCGTCGAGGACGCGCCGCAGGGCTACGTGATCATCAGGGGCGGTGGCGTTCCGGCGCTCTCGGTGTTGGGCTACAATCGCGCCGTTGACTGGCGCGATCTGATCGAGCGGTTGAAGCGCATCATACAGGACAACGTTCCCGTGATTGTTCGCTGAGCGGGGTGCATATGACGCCGAAGCACTCCCAAGAAAGGCCAATTGAAACTCTCGAGATGAGTTCGCGACGAATCACCGTCGGGCTGGCGTTGACTGCGGGCGCTCTGGCGCTTGCCGGGTGCATCACCATCCACATCTATTTCCCGGCGGCGGCGGCGGAAAAGGCGGCCGACCGCATCATCGACGAAGTGTGGCAGTTGAAGGACGGCGGAGCGCCCGGCTCCAGCAAGGCGCCGGCTCCGAGAGAGGAGACCAAATGAAAACCGCGGCTTTTTTATGCGCCGTGCTGGCGGCGGCGTTGACCTGTGCCAGCACGGCGCATGCGCAGGTCAACCTGGAGATCAACACGCCGGCCATCGCGAGCCTCCAGGGCAGCATGCAGCAGCGTCATGCGCAGCTTGCGCCGCTTTACGCAGGCGGTGCGGTGGGCCTGACGCGTGACGGCAACGTCGCGCTGCGCGATGCCAATGCCGTGCCGCTCGCCCAGCGCCAGCAGGTCAACGCGTTGATCGCCGCCGAGAACCAGGACCGCGCGGCGCTCTACCGCGAGGTCGCGCGCGCCAACGGCCGCCCCGAATGGGAGGCCGACATCCGGGCGACCTTCGCCCAACGCTGGATCAGCCGCGCGCAGCCGGGCTGGTATTACCAGAATCCGGGCGGGGCCTGGGTGCGGAAGTAAGAGCAGATAACAAGATCAAGCAACATTAGCCGCAGATAAACGCAGATAAACGCCGATGAAAATCAAGACCGAAAAACATTCACGGGGCTGGTTTTATCTGCGTCCATCGGCGTCCATCGGCGGCTTGAGTCGGGTTTCTTAGACCGCTTCTGGACGGGACTCATGGTTCCGGTCCTCGCCTTCGACATCGAGACCGTTCCCGATGTCGAGGGGCTGCGCCGCCTCCACGGGCTCGACAACGCCATTCCCGACAAGAGCGTCGCGGAGATGGCGTTTCAGCTGCGCCGGCAGGCGACCGGCAGCGACTTCCTGCCGCCGCACCTGCACCGCGTGGTGGCGATCTCGTGCGCGCTGCGCGAGAGCGACAGCTTCAGGGTGTGGTCGCTCGGCGAGGCGAAGGACGGCGAAGGCGAGCTGATCCAGCGTTTCTTCGACGGGCTCGAGAAATACACTCCCCAGCTCGTCTCGTGGAACGGGCGCGGCTTCGATTTCCCAGTGCTGCATTACCGGGGGCTCATCCGCGGCGTGAAAGCGGGGCGCTATTGGGAGATGGGCAAGGACGACCGCGACTTCCGCTACAACAACTACGTGAACCGCTATCACCTGCGCCACATCGATCTCATGGACCTGCTCGCGCTCTACCAGCCGCGCGGCAGCGTGGCCCTGGACGAGATCGCGAGGCTGCTAGGGCTCCCCGGCAAGCGGGGGCTGGACGGGTCGCAGGTGTGGGATACCTACCTCGCTGGCGGGCTTGCCGACATCCGCCGTTACTGCGAGGCCGACGTCGTCAACACCTATATTCTGTTCCTGCGCTTCCAGCTGATGCGCGAAGCATTGACGGCGGAGCAATGCCGCGCGGAGTGCGAGCTGGTGCGCTCGACCTTGGGCAAGTCCGCCGAGCCGCACTGGAAAGAATTTCTCAGCCGCTGGCGCGCGCCGGATGATGGGTGATGAGGATGGGTAGCGACAAGTGGCGAATGACAAATTGGCCGCTGCTCGTTAGACTTGGTGCGTGAAGAAACTGGCGCAGTTATTCAATGAGATGCAAACCGCAGGCGTGATCCAGAACTATGCCCTTTTTGGCGCGACGGCCCAGATGCGCTACACCGAGCCGGTAGCCACCTTGGATGCCGACGTGTTGGTGGCGGTGCCGTCACCGGACCGGCTCGATGCGCTGGGCGGCATTTTCCTACGAGGGAGTTCCCTTTCGGGTGGTGCGCGCCGAGCACCTTGCGGTAATCGCTCTCAGCGTCAGCCGGCCGAAGGAGTTTACGCGCATCCTGGGGTTGCTCGAATCGGGCAGCGTCAGTCGAGAGGAGATCGCGTCTCTTGCGCGGCAGCACGGACTGGAGGATGCTTGGAAGCGGTTCGTAGCGAGGTTCCTCGATGGATGACGTGAAAAAGTTGCTCGAAAGGCAGGCCGCGTGGCAGAAGAGCCGGAAGCTGCTTTCCTGGCCGGAGAAGATCCGGATCGCCGAAACGCTCCGGGAATCGGTCGTGCAACTCCGTCGCACCGGACCGGTTATCAAGCCGGGAGTGGCATCACAACGGTCGCAATAGTCCTGGTAAACTGTCGCTGACCGCTTTCGCGGCGCACTTTGACTCCGCCGCAGCGGCAGTCATGTTGAGCCTCACAGTCGAGTCCCTTGACCAGGAAGGGCGCGGCGTCGCGCGCCGCGAAGGCAAGGCCGTCTTCATCGACGGCGCGCTGCCAGGCGAAACCGTCACCTGTTCGATCTACCGCAGCAAGCCGAGCTACGAACTTGCGACGCTGGGCGAGGTGCTCCGCCCGAGCCCGTTCCGCGTCACGCCGCGCTGCCCGTACTTCGAGCGCTGCGGCGGCTGCAGCCTGCAGCACTTCGACGCGGGGGCGCAGGTTGCCGTGAAACAGCGCGTGCTGGAGGACAGCCTGTGGCACATCGGGCGGGTGAAACCGGAGCAGATCCTGCCGGCGATACGCGGGACGGAATGGGGCTACCGCCACCGCGCGCGGCTGGCGGCGCGCTACGTTCCAAACAAAGGCGGCTCGCTGGTCGGCTTCCACGAGCGGCGCAGCAGCTATGTCGCCGACATGGCGAGTTGCGAGATCATGCCGCCACGCATCTCCGGGCTGATCCGGCCCCTGCGCGATCTGGTGAACACGCTCTCGATCCGCACCCGCCTGCCGCAGATCGAGGCGGCGGTGGGCGACGAAGCGGATGTGCTGGTGCTGCGAGTGCTCGAGCCGCCGAGCGAAGCGGACGCCGCGCCGCTGCGCGCCTTCGCCGAATCGCACGGGGTCCACCTCTACCTCCAGCCGCACGGCCCCGAGTCTGCGTATCCGTTTCATCCGCCGCAGTCCGCCGATCTTTACTATGCGCTGCCCGAGTTCGATCTCAGGATCGCGTTCGCTCCCACCGATTTCACCCAAGTGAACCATGCCATGAATCGTGTGCTGGTGCGTCGCGCGCTCACCCTGCTGGATCCGCAGCCCGGAGAGCGCGTCGCCGACCTGTTTTGCGGGGTGGGCAACTTCACGCTCGCGATTGCGCGCCGCGGTGCCGCAGTCGTGGGGATTGAAGGAAGCGGCGAGCTGGTGCGGCGGGCCGCCGCCAACGCCGCGGCGAACGGTCTCTCCGGTGCGGCAGGCTTCGTCGAGCGCGACCTCTATCGTGCTGGCGGCGGCGGATTGGCGGGGCTGGGGCGGTTCGACCGAATGTTGCTCGATCCGCCGCGCGACGGCGCGATGGAACTGGCCAAGGCGCTTGCAGAGGATGCGCCGCGGCGCATCGTCTACATCTCGTGCAACCCCGCCACGCTCGCGCGCGACGCGGCAGTGCTGGTGCGCACGCGCGGCTACGCGCTGCGAGCGGCGGGGGTGGTCAACATGTTCCCGCACACCTCGCACGTCGAGTCGATTGCATTGTTTGAAAGAGAAATCTAGCCGCCAAGACGCCAAGGCCGCCAAGAAAGGCAAAGAACAAAGCTCTCACCGCGGAGGACGCGGAGGAAAAGCAGGAACTGGAAATGACTGTCAGGCGACCGGATCGCAAGAGAAATTATCGAGCATGAAACAAAACGGCCGGGCATGTGCCCGGCCGCTTCATATTCTGGATTTCCTTGGCGTTCTTGGCGCCTTGGCGCCGATCTTCTAGTCTCTCTCGCCGGTGAGCGCCATGATGATCTGCAGCAGGTTGGCGAAGATGTTGAACAGGCTCAGGTAGCAGCCCGTGGTCGCCATGATGTAATTGGTCTCGCCGCCGTTCACGATGCGGCTCACGTCGTGCAGCAGGAACAGCGAGAACACCACCACCACCAGCGACGCGATCGTCAGCGCGAGCGCCGGGATCTGCAGGAACATGTTGGCGATGAGCGCGAGCAGCAGCATGATCATGCCGACGAACAGGAACTTGCCCATGAAGCTGAAGTCCTTGCGCACGGTCGTGGCTATTCCGGCCATGACGAAGAAGATCACCCCGGTCCCCGCGGCCGCGAGCCCGACCAGCTGCGGGCCGTTCTTGAGCGAGAGGGCGACCGCGAGCAGCGGCCCCAGCCACCAGCCGAGCAGGAACGTCATGCCGAGCAGCAGGACGACGCCCAGCCCGCGGTTGCGGTTGGCGGCGATCGCGAACTGCAGCCCGATCACCGCTGCGAGCAGGACGAAGAAGCTCATGATCGGAAACTGCATGATAATGCCGCCGGTCGCGATGCCGATGAAGGCTCCCGCCACCGTCGGCACCATGGTGAGCGCGAGCAGCAGGTAGGTGTTGCGCAGAACGCGCTGCTGCTCGAGTGCAATCTCGCGCGTGCCGACCGGGTATCCCGCCTGGTTGGGTTGCAGTTCGGGTTGCATGCGTTTCTCCTCAGAGTGGATGTTTCCCTGGGGCGTTAGACTACCCAATCACCCACCAAGTTTCAATGATCGGGCCGGGGTTCCGCCCGGGGAACGGCGTTTCAAGCACTTGATCGGGCGTGTATTATACGGGCCGCCCGTGACGTGTCCGTGTCACACGGAGGGTTGGCAGAGCGGTTGAATGCGGCGGTCTTGAAAACCGTTAGGGGCGCAAGCCCCTCGGGGGTTCGAATCCCTCACCCTCCGCCATCAACCCCAGTGACGGGTGATGGGTGACGAGCCTCAAGAACTCGTGAGATCGGGAGGTCGTGAGATCGGGAGATCGGTGGACCGAAAGGACGGGAGATCGTCAAATCGGGAGATCGACAAAATCCGGGAGAGCGGGAGGTCGTGAGGTCAAACAAGCGGGAGGTCGTGAGGTCGGGAGCTGGAAAAGCCGTGAAATCGTGAAATCGTGAGAGGGAAGCTCCGCGCTGTTCGGTCGGTTTATCGCTCTCACGCTCTCACGCCCTCACGGATTCTGTCGCACTCACGCTCTCACGTGTTCATGGTCTTTCGCTCTCACGCTCTGACGCTCTCACGTTAGTTTCATCCCTCATCCTTCATCCTTCCTACTTCGTCTCTCGTGGCGTCCGCCCAGCAACTGGGCGTCTCATAGATCCGCACGCGCTCCAGACGCAGGTTGTTGCCGTAACGGCCGCGGTATGCCGGCTCGAGGATGCGGAACGCCGTCGCCGCAAGATGCTCCGCGGTCGGCGGCTCATCGAACAGCACGGTCTTATGAGCGGGCAGGGTGGCGAGGAACTCGACCACTTTCCTGTCGCCGCGCCAGGCGAGGAAGCCGTGGTCCCAGCCGTCCACCAGCTCGCGCCGGGCGATGGCGCGCACTTCGGAAAAATCCATCACCATGCCCCGTTCGGCGACGCCTTCCGCAGTGATCACCTCGCCGCTGAGCGTGATCTCGATCGCGTAGCGGTGGCCGTGCAGGTGCTGGCACCGGTTGCGGTGGTCGGGAATGCGGTGGCCGGCGTCGAACTCCAGCCTGCGGGTAATGCGCATTTAAGAGCCCACAGGGGGGCGGAGGAAAGGAGGGGCGGATTATAGCAAGGGGTCGGCTCCGCCGCCGTCACGGCGCGGCTCGCCGCCCTGCCCGGTCACGGCCGGACCGCGCACACCCACCTTGCTTAGAGCCCCTAACATAATGCAACACACGCTGCGCTGTCACGATTTTGGCTGGGACCGTGCAGCAGAGGCTGGGGTGGAGGAATTCAGGGTGAGTCGGTGGGTGCGCCGTGGGCCAAAATCGCGCCAGCCCTCAAGGGTTGCGGCCAGAATCGCCGCTCGCTTTGTCGCTCGGCTTGCCAATATCGACATATTGGCTGCACCTCGCTTCGCGCTATCGACGATTCTGGCTCGCACCGCACGCGCGTTTCATTATGTTAGGGGCTCTTACTGCTTTTTACGGCCGTGTTTCCTGAGCGCCGCCTTGGTGAGGCTGCGATAGAGCCGGGG
>JACPEF010000212.1 GCA_016183675.1 Betaproteobacteria bacterium | reverse complement strand
CGGGCCTGGGCGCCTGTGTACTGGGACCGGCGCAACGGCGACTGGATGCAGCGCTGTTACGACAGGTTCAATCCGTTGCCGCCACACGCGCCGGTGATCCACGTCAACTGGTACGAGGCGCAGGCCTACTGCCGCTGGGCGGGGCGACGGCTGCCGACGGAGGCCGAGTGGGAGTTTGCAGCCGCGACCGTCCCGGCCGCGGCTAATGAAAAGCGAAAATATCCGTGGGGCGACGCGCCGCCCGATCCGCTCCAGGCGAACCTCTTCGGGGCGCTCGGCGCGGTCGCCGACGTCGCGGGGTTCGGGGGAGGGGACAGCGGCTGGGGCTGCCGGCAGATGTTCGGCAACGTCTGGGAGTGGACGGCGGACTGGTTCCGGCCCTATCCCGGGTTCGTGCGCGACCCCTACAAGGAATACTCCGAGCCCTGGTTCGGCGACCATAAGGTGCTGCGGGGCGGCTGCTACGCGACGCGCGCAGCTCTGTTGCGCAACACTTGGCGAAATTTCTACACTCCCGACCGGCGCGATGTGTACGCCGGGTTCCGGACCTGCGCGCCGTGAAGCGCATATCGTCATCCGGAAATCCGCGCTTCAGGCTCCTGCGCCAGCTGGTCGACTCGTCTCGCGAGCGCAAGAAGTCGGGGCTGTCCGTCCTCGATGGGGTGCACCTCGTGGGCGCTTACCGGGACTGCATCGGCGCGCCGGAGCAGCTCGTCGTGAGCACCTCCGGCCTGAAGAACCGGGAAGTCGCGGCGATCCTTGCCGGCTTCTCCGGGGTCGAGCCCTTGCTGGTGAGCGACGACTTGTTCAAAAAGATCTCGCCGGTCGTCACGCCGACGGGCATCGTGGCCGTAGTGAGAACGCCCCGCCCCCAGCCGGTGCCGGAGGAAATGCACACCTGTATCATGCTCGAAGACCTGCAGGACCCGGGTAATCTCGGCTCGATATTGCGCTCCGCGGCCGCGGCGGGCGTCCGGCATGTGCTGCTCTCGAGGGAGTCGGTCCACGCCTGGTCGCCGCGAGTCCTGCGGGCCGGCATGGGCGCGCACTTCAGGCTGCGCGTCTACGAGCAGGTGGACTTGATTGCGACCGCCCGCGCGTTCAAGGGAACGGTGATCGCAACCGGAGGGAAGGCCCCGCGCTCCCTGTACGACGCAGACCTCACGGGAAGGCTCGCGTTGCTGTTCGGCAATGAAGGCAGCGGCCTCTCGCCGCAGTTGAGAGCGGCAGCGCAAGCCGAGATTTCCATCCCGATGCCCGCCGGGGTCGAGTCCCTCAACGTCGCTGCAGCGGTCGCCGTGTGCCTGTTCGAGAGGGTGAGACAGCTTTCAGCGGTCGGCAATCAGCGGTCAGCCCAAACGCGGGGTTCGCAGAACGCTGATGGCTGATTGCTGACAGCTAATAAATCCGCCTCACCAGCTTCGCTTCCTGCAGGATGGTCGTGGCGAGTTCCTCGACCGACTTGCTGGTGGCGTCGAGATAGGGTATGCCTTCCTGGCGCATCAGCGCTTCCGCCTCGCGCACCTCGAACTCACAGTTGGCGAGCGTCGCGTACTGGCTTCCCGGCCGGCGCTCGTTGCGAATCTGCTGCAGCCGTCCGGGCCCGATCGTGAGCCCGTGGAGCCTGCCGCGCAGCGGCCGCAGCGGCGCCGGCAACTGCCTGCTGCTGAGGTCCTCCGGGATCAGCGGGTAATTGGCGGCGCGGATGCCGAACTGCATTGCGAGGTAGAGGCAGGTCGGCGTCTTGCCGCAGCGCGAAACGCCCACCAGCACGAGGTCGGCCTCCGACAGGTCGCGCTTGGAGACGCCATCGTCGTGCGCCAGCGCGTAATTGACCGATTCGATGCGGTGATGGTAGTTCACGTAATCGGAAACGCTGTGGGAGCGCCCGATGGCGTGGGAGGCCTTCAGCCCCAGCTCGCGCTCGAGCGGCGAGATGAAGATCTCGAAGCAGTCGAGGAACAAGGCGTTCGCTTCTCCCACAACGTGCGCGATCTCGGTCCGGGCGAGCGTGCTGATCACGAGCGGACGCACCCCGTCCTCCACCCCCTGCTGGTTGATTCTCTCCACCGTCTCGCGCGCCTTCTCGATCGAGTCCACGAACGGCAGGGTCACTTCGTTGAAGCGCACGCCATCGAACTGCGTGAGCAGGCTGTGCCCCAGCATTTCGGCGGTGATGCCGGTGCGGTCGGAAACGAAGAACGCGCTGCGCTTTTGCATCATCGAGGCTGCCCGCGGCGAGGTTTGCCGGTAAAATAGCTTGTTTTGCCACGGCGCACAATTCCCGAACCGCAATCATGAGCAAGGCCCCCCTGGTGATGGATTTCTCGGCGCTGCGCATGAGCGACGTGGCGAGCGTCGGTGGCAAGAACGCCTCCCTCGGAGAGATGATCAGCCAGCTCTCTGGCGCAGGGGTGCAGGTGCCCGGCGGCTTCGCCACGACCGCACGGGCGTACCGCGAATTCCTCGGACAGGGTGGATTGGACAAGCGCATCGCGCAGCGGCTGGGCAAGCTCAACGCGGACGACGTGACCGCGCTCGCTGCGGCGGGAGAGGAGATCCGAGGCTGGATCCTCGCGCAGGAATTCTCCCCGGCGCTGAAGCAGGAGATCACGAGCGAATATCAGAAGCTTGCGGCCGCTTCGGGGACCGAGGTCTCGTTTGCGGTGCGATCCTCCGCCACCGCCGAGGACCTGCCGGACGCCTCGTTTGCCGGCCAGCAGGAGACGTTTCTTAACGTGCGCGGACTGGAAAATCTCCTGGGCGCGGTCAAGCTCGTGTTCGGTTCGCTCTACAACGACCGCGCGATCTCCTACCGTGTCCACAGGGGCTATGCGCACGACGGCGTGGCGCTTTCCGCCGGCGTGCAACGCATGGTGCGCAGCGACCTCGCCGCGAGCGGGGTGATGTTCACCCTCGATACTGAGTCCGGGTTCGACCAGGTCGTATTCATCACGTCTTCGTACGGCCTCGGGGAGACCGTCGTCCAGGGACAGGTGAATCCTGACGAATTCTACGTCTACAAGCGCGGGCTCAAGGAAGGCAGGCCCGCCATCCTGCGGCGCGGCCTCGGCTCGAAGGCGGTCAAGATGGTCTACACTGATGCCCGCACCGCCGGGCGCTCGGTGAGGACCGTCGAGGTCCCGGAAAACGAGCGCCACCGCTTTTCGATCACCGACGCCGAGGTCGAGCAGCTCGCGCGCTACGCGGCGATCATCGAGCGGCATTACGACCGGCCGATGGACATCGAATGGGGCAAGGATGGCGTGGACGGATCGCTCTACGTCTTGCAGGCAAGGCCGGAAACGGTGAAGGCGCGGGCGCAACCGGACACGCTGCGCCGCTACCGCCTGAAGGAGCGCACGGAGATCCTGGCCTCGGGACGCGCCATCGGCCAGCGCATCGGAGCGGGACCGGTCCGACTGGTGAAGGGTGCGGCCGAAATGTCGCGCGTGCGGCAGGGCGACGTGCTGGTGACCGACATGACCGACCCGGACTGGGAGCCGGTGATGAAGCGGGCGGCGGCGATCGTCACCAATCGCGGCGGCCGCACCTGCCACGCCGCGATCATCGCACGCGAACTGGGGATCCCGGCCGTGGTGGGCTGCGGTGACGCCACCCAGGCGCTGAAGGACGGCCGTCCCGTCACCGTGTCATGCGCGGAGGGCGAGACCGGGTTCGTTTACCGCGGCGTCCTCGAAACCGAGGTGGTCGACCTGTCCCTTTCCCGCATGCCGAAGCCGCCGGTCAAGATCACCATGAACGTCGGCAACCCGGAGCTCGCCTTCGAATTCCAGCGCCTGCCCAACGATGGGGTGGGCCTCGCGCGGCTCGAGTTCATCATCGCGCGCATGATCGGCGTTCACCCCAAGGCGGTGCTCGCGTACCCCGATGTGCCGATGGACATCAAGGTCGCGGTGGAGCAGCACAGCGCGGGTTACGCGAATCCGGTGACGTTTTACGTCGAGAAGCTGGTCGAGGGCGTCTCGACGCTGGGCGCGGCATTCTGGCCCAAGCCGGTCATCGTTCGGCTCTCCGACTTCAAGTCGAACGAGTATTCGAGTCTCGCGGGCGGCGCCAAGTACGAGCCGCGCGAAGGAAACCCGATGCTGGGATTCCGGGGCGCCTCGCGTTATCTCGCCGGCTCGTTTCGCGACTGCTTCGCGCTGGAATGCCGGGCGCTCAAGCGGGTACGCGACGAGATGGGACTCAACAACATCGAGATCATGGTGCGCACGGTCGAGGAGGGCAGGAAGCTGGTGGAGTTGCTGGCATCCGACGGGCGCAAGCGCGGCGAGAACGGCCTCAGGATCATCATGATGTGCGAGATCCCGTCCAACGCGATCCTCGCCGATCAGTTCCTCGAGCACTTTGACGGCTTCTCGATCGGCTCCAACGACCTCACGCAGATGACGCTCGCCCTCGACCGCGACTCCGGGCTGGTGGCCGAGGCTTTCGACGAGCGCGACCCGGCGGTGAAGCAGATGCTGCACCTCGCGATCCAGGCGTGCCGCAAGGCCGGCAAATACGTCGGCATCTGCGGCCAGGGGCCGTCGGACCACCCGGATCTAGCGAAATGGCTCATGGAAGAGGGCATCGAGAGCCTCTCGCTCAATCCCGACACCGTGGTCGAGACGTGGCTCTACCTCGCCCGCGAAGCCGGGAGCGCGCCGAAGGCTTGAGCGTCCGCCTTCGGGTTCAAGGTTCAAGGTTCAAAGTTCACGGTTCGGAGTTCAGGGTTCGAGCCCGGAACATTGAACGTTGAACACGGAACCCGGAACACAACGCCGAAATGCGTTGGACGCCGCGCGTTTTTTGGATAAAATAGCGAAACCGCTGGCGTATGTGATGACCCAATACATCTTTGTCACGGGTGGTGTAGTCTCCTCTCTGGGCAAAGGTATCGCCGCCGCCTCACTCGCCGCCATTCTCGAGTCGCGCGGCCTCCGGATCTCGATGGTCAAGCTCGATCCCTATCTCAACGTGGATCCGGGGACCATGAGCCCGTTCCAGCACGGTGAAGTCTTCGTCACCGAGGACGGCGCCGAGACCGACCTCGATCTCGGTCACTACGAGCGTTTCCTGCACGCCAAGATGTCGAGGCGCAACAATTTCACCGCCGGCCAGATCTACGAGAGCGTGATCAAGAAGGAGCGCCGCGGCGACTACCTCGGCGGCACCGTCCAGGTGATCCCGCACATCACCGATGAAATCAAGCTCTTCATCCGGCGCGGGGCCGGCAACGCGG
>JACPEF010000025.1 GCA_016183675.1 Betaproteobacteria bacterium | reverse complement strand
GCATCGACGCTCCTCGGCTCCGCGCGCAGCATCTGGCTGTAGAGGTTCTTCGCCTGCTCCGGCCGGTTGGCCTCGAGCGCGGCATAGGCTTCGGTGATCAGCGGATTGAGGACCGGCTCCGGGCTGCCACCGCTTACCACGATGGTGTTCCGGGGCGCCTCTGCCGGCGGCGGAGCGATGGCCGCCACCGCCTGTGGTTTCTCGCGCGGAGCTGGTGACGGCGCGGGCGGTGCGGCCTCGGGGGCGCCTGCCTGCACGAGCGGCGCAGCGGGCAGCGGCGCCGGGGCGGTGGCGGGCGCCTGGACTAACGGAGGCGCGGGTGCCTTGGGCGCAGGCGGCTGGCGGGTGAACAAGCCGGGATGGGATATCTGCAGATAGACGTAGATGCCGAAGCCTACCGCGATCAAGCCGGCGACCGTCCCGAGCACCGCAACCGGATACCTGCGCAGGTATGCGCTCAATACGCTCGCTTGCGGTCCTGCTGCCGCCTGGAGCACGGTGGCAGCCTGGGCCTGCTCGCGCGTAGGCGCCGCGGCGGCCGGAGCGCGCCGCGGCGCGCCGGCGGGTCGCGGGGCGGCCTCCGGCTTGGGCGCGTAGGGGGCTTCCGCGGCGAGCGGCTCCAGCGTCAGCTCGGCCTTCGCCGGCGCCCCCGCGACCGTTTCGGTGCGTGCGTCAACCCGGTCTTTGGCGGCCTTTTCCAAGGCCTTCATCAACAGGCTCATCGCGCGGGACCCGCCGGATTCGGTTGTTGTGCGGGCTGCTGGGCCGGCGGCCGGAAGCTTGGCGGCACTGTGGACAGGTCGGGCGCCGGCTCGGGCCGTGGCAGGAAGCGCTGGAAGAACTTGAGCTCGTCGCTCTCCAGCGATGGGTTGGTGACGACGGTGGGACGCAGGAAGATCACGAGTTCGGTCTTGCTCACCTGCTCATCGCGGAAGGCGAACAACTCGCCCACGTTGGAGACATTGCCCACGAAAGGCACCTGGTCGCGGCTGCGCCGCACTTCGTCCTGCATGAGCCCGCCCAGAATGACGGTCTGGCCGCTACCGACCTGCAGCACCGATTCCATTTCGCGGGTCTGGACTTCCGGCACGGGGTTTGTCACGCCCACTGTGGCGAGCGTGGGGTTCGGGTCGTTCACGAAACGGATCACCCGCGAGATCGTCGGCCGCACGGTGAGCGAAACGCGGCCATCGTCGTTGATCTGCGGGGTGACGGACATGACCACCCCGACCGCCACCGTCTTCGCGGTGGTGTTGACGGTCGTGAGCGACGTCGTCTGCGCCTGTGTGGTCTGCGCCTGGACCTCGAAGTAAACGATGTTGTCCACGACCTTGAGCAGCGCCGTCTGGTTGTTGAGCGCCATCAGCTTCGGGCTCGACAGCACGCGCGTGTTGCCGAACTCCTCGAGCAGCTTGATCGTGAGTTGAATATGACCCGGGCGCTGATTGGTTTGGTTGTAGAAAAGCGCGAAGAACGGTGCGGTCGCGAGATTCGTGCCGAGCAGTGCCTGGGTGAAGGCGATGCCTCCGCTCTGCGACACGCGGGCCCAGTCGATGCCCGCCTGGTAATTGTTCGAAAGCTGCACTTCCACGATGGTCGCCTCGATCAGCACCTGGCGCTGCATCGCGTTGACGATGCTGTCGATGTGCTGCTGTACGAGCTGATGCTGCTTCTCCGTCGCGTTCACGGTCACGGTGCCCGAGATGGCGTTCACCACGACGTCGTCGGGCAGCAACGACGTCTGCTGCGGGCCGCCGGTCGCCGAGATCACCGATGTCGCCAGGGTCGGCGCTCCCGGCCCGGCGCGGCTCGCCGCTTCCATCTGCTTGACGCGCAGCTCCTGCTCCTGCTTGACCAGCTCCAGGCGCTCGGCCTTGGCCTCGGCGGTCAGGCTCTGCAGCCGAGTGGAGTTCAGGATGGAACGGATGTTGTCCCGGAGCTGCTCCCAGAAGTCGTTCCGCGAGGTCGTGCGCACCACGGTGCTCGAACCGCTGGTCCCGGCGCCGGCTGCCGCCGCTCCGGGAGCACCGCCCGCGGTAATTTCGCCCGTGACACCGATCGTGGAAGTGGTGTCGCGAATCATGTTCACGTAACCGATGCGGTAGGTCTTGACGTAGGGGACGTCGGGCGACACCACGATGGTATTGCCTTCGACGCGGTAGCGCAGGTTGACCTGCTTGGCGACGCGCTCGAGAATCGCCGGCAGGGTCTCATTGATCGCGTTGATGCTTACGAGTCCGGTCAGGCCCGGGTGGACGTCAATGTTCTGCTTGGTGTCGCGGGCGAGCGCGAGCAGTAACTCCTTTACCGGCACTTCGTTCACCACCACGCTGTAGGTCTGCGGCTTCACCGCCGGCTTGGGCGGGGGCACGAACGCGCTGACACGCGCCGGCGGCGGGATGGCCTTTTCCGGCTCGGTTCTCACTGGGGGCGCGGGGATATGGCCTTCAGACTGCGGTATGTACGGCCGGTACTGCGTACAACCTGCCAAGAGCAACGCTACCACTGCGGCGGCGCAGGCGCTGCCCCCGTGCTGCGGCCAAAGCCCTGCCGCATCAAGTGCCGGTGACACCACCGTGCCGAGCCCCTCCGCACCCGCCGTCATGGGTCGCATCGCTTGGTCCCTCCCCTGATTCAACCGTCTCTACCCCGTCCGAATTCGCCGGGCCCCCGCGGTCAGGACGCCTCATGGCGCCTGATCTCGCCGCGTACCCCTTCTACCGTGCGCAGAAACGGCCGGTTCACCTTGAGTGATTCCGGCAGTCTGTCGAGCGTTTCCTGCGCCGCGCGACGGTTGCTGAAGCTGCCGTACAAGACGGTCAGCGACGGTTTCTGCCTAGCAAGGGTACGATACACAAAAATCTTATTCATTTCAATGAGCTTTGCTATGTCATTGAGGTGGAGGTTTAGCTGCGCCCAATTGGTCGCCCCGAGTAGCTGGATGGTGTAGTGGGTTTCGCCTTCGGCGGCGAGCCATTCGCGCGTGGCAGCAAACCGGGTCTCGAGCAGATCTGGCTCCACCCTTGCCTCTGCCCCGCCGGGGCTAACAGGGCCGGCGGGCGGCTGCGTTTCGCTGCCGACCGGCTGCTCCGGGGCTGAGCCGCCCGCTGCGCCCATCGGTGGCTCGGCCGCGAGCTCTTGCGTGCCCTGCAGCGGCAGCCCGGATGGCGGCGGCGGAGTCGGATTCGCGGAAGGAGGGACCGCGAGGGTGGCAGGAGTGCTGGGCGCGGATGCCGCCGCAATCGTGCCCTGGCCGGTGTCCTGCACCAGCGCGTAGGTCGCAATCCCGAGGGCCGCCCCGGCCGCGACCAGCGCCGCGCCCCACAGATAACGCGGCTCGATGCGCTGCTCGGCCTGCTGGCTGAATTCGCTGTCGCGCACCGCGGCAGTGACATGCTTCGGTCCGATCGTGTGGGTGTTCTCCGAGAATGCGGCGAGCAGCGCCTTGTCGGCGATCAGGTTGACGCGCCGCGTCAAGCCCTGCGAGGCGCGCGCGATGGTTTTCACTACCGACGGCGGGAACAGGTCCGGGCCGTGGTAGCCCGCCGCGCGCATGCGGAACATCAGATACTCGCTGATCACGATTGGACTGAGCGGCTCAAGCCGGAAGCTGTGGGTGATGCGGTCGCGCAACTGACGGATGTTGGGCTGGCGCAGGTTGTGGTCGAGCTCGGGCTGCCCGAACAGCACGATCTGCAGCAGCTTGTCGTTGCGCGTCTCGAGGTTGGAGAGCAGCCGGATCTCCTCCAGGGTGGCGAGCGGCATGCTCTGGGACTCCTCGACGAAGACCACGACGCGCTTGCCTTCGGCGTAGCGCCTGAGCAGGAAGTCGTGCAGCGCCTGCATCACCTCGAGCCGCGGCGCGTGGCGCGCGACGTCGAGCTGCAGCTCGAAGGCGATCGCGTGCAGGATCTCCTGCGGCGAGACGCTCGGATTGGCGATGTAGACGGTCTCGATGTGGGCCGGCAGGCGCGCCTGCAGCATGTGGCACAGCATAGTCTTGCCGCTGCCCACCTCGCCGGTCACCTTGATGATGCCCTCGCCGTGGGTGATGGCGTAGATCAACGCCTCCAGGACCGGGCCGCGGTTGCCCCCGCCGAAGAAGAACTCGGTGTTGGGCGTGATCTTGAACGGCGCCTGGTTCAGTCCGAAATGGCTGTAATACATCGCCGGTCCTCCGTGCCGTGGGCGTCAGCCGTGCGGCGCGACCTCATTTCGCAGCCGGCCGCGGCGTTTTCGCGGCCTCGCCGCCGGTGTCGGCATAGCCTTGCATCCTGCTGTAGAGCGTGGTGCGGTGGATGCCGAGCAGTTTCGCGGCCTGGGTCAGGTTGCCCTGCGTGATCATCAGCGCCGCCTCGACGTAGCCGCGCTCCCACTGCGCGATCGTGTGATCGAGATTGAAGTTCTTCTGAAACTGCAGGTGGCGCTTCGCCGCCTCGAGCACCGACTTGAAATCCTGTCCCGCCGCCAGCCCCGGCAGTTCGACGTCGAGGCTTTCCATGTCGAGCTCCGCCTGCAGCTCGTCCGAGTTCACCTTCTGCCCGCTGTACTTGGTAGTGAGACGGATGACGATGTTCCGGAGTTCGCGCACGTTACCGGGGAAGCTGTAGTCGAGCCAGACATCGAGCGCCCCGGCCTCGAGCTCGAACGGGTCGACTCGCGCTTGGCGCGCGTAGAACTCGCGGTAGTGGTCGAGGAGCGCGCGCTTGTCCTCGCCGAGATCGCGCAGCGGGGGCACGTTGACGGTGAACACCGACAAACGGTGGTAGAGGTCGGCGCGAAAACGGCCGCCGCGGATTTCCTGTCGCATGTCGCGGTTGGTGGCGGCGACCACGCGCGCATTGGACACCCGGCTCTGCGTCTCGCCCACGCGCTGATACTCGCCGTTCTCCAGCACGCGCAACAGCTTTGCCTGCAGCTCCAGCGGGAGCTCCCCGATCTCGTCGAGGAACAGCGTCGAATCCGTGGCGTCCTCGAAGTACCCGGAGCGCGACGTGGTGGCGCCGGTGAACGAGCCCTTGGCGTAGCCGAACAGCGTCGGCTCCACGAGGTTGGGGGAGATCGCCGCGCAGTTCAACGCCAGGAACGGCCGCGCCGCGCGCTGGCTCATGCGGTGCAGCGAATTGGCGACCAGCTCCTTGCCGCTGCCGGATTCGCCCTCGATCAGCACCGGGAAGGGCGCATTGGCGAACTGCGAGATCTGCTGGCGCAGCTTCTCGATCAGCAGGCTCTTGCCCATCAGGCCGCCGTCGGCGGCGGCGCCGAGCTCGGCGTCGCTGATCTCGAGCGCGCGCAGCAGCAGCCCCTTGAGCGTTTCCGGCTCGCACGGCTTGGCGACGAATTCGATGGCGCCCAGCGTGCGTGCGTGCCGCGCGTTGGTCTCGTCGCTCTGCCCCGACAGCACCACGATCTTGATGCCGGGTGAATGCGCGATCAGCTCGCTGATCAGCCGGAACCCCTCGTCGGGGCGGTGCGGCGTGGGCGGCAATCCGAGGTCGATGAGGGCGAGCTGCGGCGGCCGGTCGAGCTGGCGCAACAGGCTCTTCACCTGGGCCCGGGAATCGGCGACGTACACCGAGAAGTCCCGGCTCAGCACGAAATTGAGCGTGTCGGTGATCAGCGGATCGTCGTCAACGATCAGCAGGTCGGGCTTGCTTTGTTCAGCCTGCTTCACTGCGACCCCTGGTGAACCCCCTATCGCGCGCTGTTAAGCCGGAGCTCAGCTTTCGGCACCCTTTGTGAACCCTCGAACGCGCGTTGAACGGCGGCCCACTCGTCCGTTCCAACGCGCGAAGTTAAGCCGGAGCTCAGCTTTCAGCTTAACCGTATTGTATCGCAAAGGCTTTTCCAGGCTTGCCGGGGGGGTGGATCAAGCCGCGATGCAGGCGAGGAACGCCTCCTCCAGGTCGGCTGCGCCAAACCTGCCCACCAGGTCCCGGGGCGTGCCCGCGAAGCGCAGCCTGCCCGCGTGCAGGACCGCCATGCGGTCGCACATTTCAGCGACGTCGGCCAATGCATGGGAGGTGAAGAAGACGGTACGGCCGGCGCGCCGCAGCTCGCGCAGCGCGCTCTTCAGCAGCGCCCGTGCCTTGGGGTCGAGCCCCCCGGTCGGCTCGTCCAGCACGTAGAGATCCTTGCCCGACAGCAGGCACGCGGCGAGCCCCAGCTTCTGGGTCATGCCCTTGGAGTAGGTGCGCGCGGCGTGGTCCAGCGCCGAGAGCTCCAGGTCGAGCGCGCAGAACATGTGCGCCACCTGGACGTCGTCGTAAGGCCTGCGGTAGAGCTTCAGCATGTACTGCAGGAAATCACGGCCGGTGAGGTAGTGCGGCGGGTTGAATCGCTCCGGCAGGAATGCGACCCGCGCGCGCGCCGCCGTAATGCGGTGGGCGACACCGAAGATTTCGATCGCGCCGCCGTCGGTTTCGCAGAAATCGAGCAGGCACTTGATGAGCGTCGTCTTGCCCGCGCCGTTGACTCCGACCAGCCCGAAGAACTCGCC
This sequence comes from Betaproteobacteria bacterium, assembly GCA_016183675.1. Classification (GTDB taxonomy): domain Bacteria; phylum Pseudomonadota; class Gammaproteobacteria; order Burkholderiales; family SG8-41; genus SG8-41. The sequence goes on along the minus strand of JACPEF010000025.1, from coordinate 9,014 downwards.
GCGCTCCACTTCGAGCGTGAAGTCGCTCAACGCCGCAATGTCGCCGAAGCTTTTGGCAACTTTTTCGAAGTACAACGCTGCGTCATTCATGCAGAATGAGGGAATCCGGGCTTTGCGGCTAAGTTATCCCAAAAGCCCCGTGGGCCACAACCCGGCGCACGCAACTGTCCAATTAGCCGCCAAGGCGCCAAGGACGCCAAGGAAAACCCAGGATTCAGGATTCGGGATTCAGGGAAAGGCGTGAAGCGCCCGCTCGGGTCCGCTCCCCAGTCACCGGTCACGGGTTTTCAGGTCTGTGCCAGCACTGACGCCGCATCGTGGGTGCTGCGCCAGCCTAGCTGGGCGGCGGCGCGGCGGCAGTTGATGAGCAGCGTCCTGGAGAGCCCCTCGACCCACGCCGGCTCGCCGCCCCAACCGTAGAAACGCCACGCCAGGCGCAGGCCGGCGCGCACGGCGAACAACGGCAGCGGCACGGCGAGCCGATGGCGGCGCCTGATGACGTCTCGAAAGCTGAAATTGTCCTCCACCGCGAGGTTGAACGGACCGCGCACTTCCCGCGTGAGCGCGAGCAGCACCGCCTGCGCGACGTCGTCCTCGTGCGCGCACTGCAGCAGCGGGTACGGCGGCGGCATGTGGACATAGCACGGCTGTCTGAACAGCTGCTTCAGCAGCGGCTGGGCGTTGGGGCCGAGGATGACGTGCGGGCGCAGCCGGACGCACTCCGGAAATTCGATCTCGAGCAGCTGCTCGAGGTGCGCCTGGTGGCGGGCATAGAGAAACTCCGGCAGCGGATCGAGCGGCGCGTCCTCGCCGAGATGCACGCCGCTGCCGTAGATCGCGGCGCTCGACAGGTGGACCAGTCGCTTCACCCCCGCCTGGCGTGCGGCGTGGAACGCCTTGTGGCTGCCGTTGACGTTGATGTCGAACATCTCCTGTTCGGACATTTTGCCCCGCAGCACCACGAAGGCGAGATGCGCCAGCGCATCGTGCCCGTCGAGCAAGCGCTCGAGCTGCGGGCTGCGGACATCGAGTTGCCTGGCGTGGAATTTGGGATGCTGGAAGCGGGGCGGGGCGAGATCGACGCCGGTGACGCGCTCGATGTGCGGCTGTGCGCACAGCTGGGGCAGCAGCGCTGCGGCGAAATGGGAGGTCGAGCCGGTGACGAAGACCTTCATCGCGTTCAGGATTCGGGATTCAGGATTCAGGATTGAGAGAAAGCCGAGAAATCATAAACCCCCGGGAGATCAGCTCATAGCGGATGCTTTTTCGCCGAATCCTGGACCCTTGATCCTGGATCCTGGATCAAACCGTCGTTGTTGTGTCGCGACGATGTGGTTTAGAATTACGCGCTTTCGGTAGCACCACCCGTCCCGATGGAAAACCTGGTTGAAATCAAGGACGTCAGTTTTGCCTACGACGTCCGTCCGGTGCTGACGGGTATCAACATGACCGTGCCGCGCGGCAGGCTCGTGAGCATCATGGGACTCTCCGGCTGCGGCAAGACCACGCTTCTGCGCCTCATCGGCGGCTCCCTGAGGCCCCACAAGGGAGCAGTACGGGTTGCCGGCCGCGTGATCCACGAGCTCACCCAGGACGAGCTCTACGAGATGCGCCGGAAGATGGGCATGCTGTTCCAGTTCGGGGCGCTGTTCACCGACCTCTCCGCGTTCGACAATGTCGCGTTCCAGATGCGCGAGCACACCGGCCTTCCGGAGAGCATGATCCATGATCTCGTGACGATGAAACTGCACGCGGTGGGTCTGCGCGGCGCGCAGCACCTGATGCCCTCGGAGTTGTCGGGCGGCATGGCGCGGCGCGTGGCGCTGGCGCGCGCCATCGCTCTGGACCCGATGCTCATCCTGTACGACGAACCGTTCACCGGCCTCGATCCGATTTCCATGGGCGTCATCAGCGATCTCATCCGGCACCTGAACGAGGCGCTGGGCGCGACCTCCATCGTGGTCACGCACGACGTGCAGGAAACGCTCAAGATCGTCGATTACGTCTACTTCATGTCGCAGGGTGTCGTCGTCACGCAGGGCACGCCGGACGAGATCCGCCGCTCCGAAACGCCGTTCGTGCACCAGTTCGTGTGGGGCGAGATGGACGGCCCGATGCCGTTCCATTACCCGGGCTCCACCTATGCCAGGGACCTCGCGCTGGAGGCCGCCCATGCCTGAGCGCATCGTCCACAACCTGCGCGGGATCGGCCACCAGGTCGTCAACGGCGTCTGGCGCTTGGGCTATGCGAGCCGGTTTTTCCTGCTGACGCTGCTGAGGTCCGCGACGAGCTTCCGCCGGTTTCGCCTGACCACGAAGGAAATCTACTTCGCCGGCGTCCTGTCGCTCATCATCATCATCGTTTCGGGCCTGTTCGTGGGCATGGTGCTCGGCCTGCAGGGCTACGAGACGCTCCAGAAATACGGCTCCTCGGAGGCCGTCGGCACGCTCGTCGCGCTCTCGCTCACCCGCGAGCTCGGCCCGGTAGTGGCGGCGTTGCTGTTTGCGAGCCGTGCGGGATCGGCGATGACCGCGGAAATCGGCTTGATGAAGGCCACCGAGCAGATCTCCGCGATGGAGATGATGGCGGTGGACCCGATCGCGCGCGTGATCGGGCCGCGTTTCTGGGGCGGCGTGATTTCCATGCCCTTGCTGGCCGCGATGTTCAGCGCGGTGGGCGTGTTCGGCGGCTATCTCATCACGGTGGTGCTGATCGGCGTGGACGAGGGCGCGTTCTGGTCGCAGATGCAGAGCGCGGTGGATTTCCGGCAGGACATCGTCAACGGGGTCATCAAGAGCGTGGTGTTCGGCGTGGCCGTGACCGCCATCGCCCTGTTCGAGGGCTACGACGCCCCGCCGACCGCGGAAGGCGTCTCCGGGGCGACTACGCGCACCGTCGTCACCTCGTCGCTCGCGATACTCGGACTGGATTTCGTGCTCACCGCATTCATGTTTACGGGGGTCTGAGCGTATGCAAAGAACCTTTCTGGATCTGTGGGTCGGCATTTTTGTCGCTGCCGGCATCGCCGCGTTGCTGGTCCTGGCGCTGAAGGTGGGAAACGCCAGCACGACGTTCAACGTCGGCGAGACGTACCGCGTGCTCGCGGAATTCGACAACATCGGCGGCCTGAAAGTCCGGGCGCCCGTGAAGAGCGCCGGCGTGGTCGTAGGCAGGGTGGATGAAATCCACTTCGAAAACCAGCGCTTTGTCGCGCGGGTGGCGATGAAGGTCGACAAGCGCTACCAGTTCCCGAAGGATACCTCGGTCTCCATCCTCACCTCCGGGCTGCTCGGCGAGCAGTACATCGCGCTCGAGGCGGGAGGGGACAGCGCCATGCTCAAGGACGGCGAGATGCTCAAGATCACGCAGTCCGCGGTGGTGCTGGAGAAGCTGATCGGGCAATTTTTGTACAACAAGGCCGCAGAAGGCGGAACGAAGTGACGACCGATTCAATGACTGGTGACCGGTGACCAGTAACCGTAGCGAGTGAGCAGTGAAGCGTGACACGATGAGCAAGAATTTCCTGCTTGGATTGATGGCGGTTTGTTTTGCGGCGGGCGCGCCGGCGCACGCGCAGAGCGTGACGCCGCCCGACGCGCTCGCGCGGAGCGTGACGGACGAGGTGCTGACGATCCTGCGCGCCGACAAGGACATCCACGCCGGCAATCAGAAGAAGGTGATCGACCTGATCGAGAACAAGGTGCTGCCCCACTTCAACTTCGTGCGCATGACGCAGCTCGCGGTGGGCAAGAACTGGCGGCAGGCGAGCCCCGAGCAGCAGAAAATGCTGGTCGAGCAGTTCCGCGTGCTGCTGGTGCGCACCTACGCGGCGGCGTTTACCGCCTACCGCAACCAGACGATAGACTACAAGCCGCTTCGCATGCAGCCGGGGGACCAGGAAGTCGTGGTGAAGTCGCAGATCAGCCAGTCGGGCGGCCAGCCGGTGGTGACGGTCGACTACAGCATGGCGAAGACGGACAGCGGCTGGAAGGTCTACGACGTCGCGATCGAGGGCGTGAGTCTGGTGCAGAACTACCGCAGCACGTTTGCGAGCGAAGTGCAGAAGGGCGGCATCGAGGGACTCATCAAGTCGCTCGGCGAGAAGAACCGGCAGCTCGCCCAGCAGGCGCAGGTCACGAATAAATGATCGAATGCGCGGACGGCCGCTGCGCGCTGCGGGGGCCGATCAACATCAACAACGTGGTGTCGCTGCTGGCGGAGGGGAGCGGACTCTTCACCGCGCCGCGCGTCACGGTCGATCTTGCCGGCGTCACCGAGGTGGATTCCTCGGCTGTGAGCCTGCTGCTCGAATGGCAGCGGGAGGCCGAGCGCAACGGCCGCAGCATCCGCTTCCTGAACCTTCCGAACAATCTCAAGAGCCTCGCCAAGTTGTACGGCGTCACCGAGCTGATCAGTGATGAGTGATGAGTGCAGAGTGCAGAGCTGAAATGCGCCTGAAACTCTGCAACCCGCACTCCGCATTCCGCATTGCAGTTAATGGTTCCCGCAATCCAGGTCGAGCAGGTCTCGAAACATTACGGCGCGTTGCAGGCGCTGGCGGAGGTCAGCCTCGAGATCGCGCCCGGCGAATTCTTCGGGCTCCTCGGCCCCAACGGGGCGGGCAAGACCACGCTCATCAGCATCCTCGCGGGCCTGGCGATCGCTTCGCGCGGGAGCGCGCGCGTCATGGGGTTCGACGTCGTCGGCCAGTACCGCGAGGCGCGGCGCTCGCTGGTGGTGGTGCCGCAGGAGCTGGTGTTCGACCCGTTCTTCACCGTGCGCGAGTCGCTCACCTTCCAGTCCGGCTACTTCGGCATCCGCGACAACCGCGCCTGGATCGACGAGGTGATGCACCACCTCGATCTCACGGAGAAGGCGGAGACCAACATGCGCGCCCTCTCGGGCGGCATGAAGCGGCGCGTGCTGGTGGCGCAGGCGCTCGTGCACAAGCCGCCGGTGATCGTGCTCGACGAGCCGACCGCGGGCGTGGACGTGGAACTTCGCCAGGCGCTGTGGCGGTTCATCCGGCGGCTCAACCGCGACGGCCACACCATCGTGCTCACCACGCGCTACCTCGAAGAGGCGGAGGCGCTGTGCGGCCGCATCGCGATGCTTAAGCAGGGGCGCATCGTCGCGCTCGACACGACCCGGAACCTGCTGCACATGCATTCGGGTTGCTACGTCGAGCTCCGGCTCGACCCGGACCGCCTGCCCGCGACGCTCTCGCCGCTCGTCGCGCAGCGCCACGAAGCGGGATACCGCCTCGCCCTCAGGGATTATAGCGAGGTCGAGCGCGTGGTGGCCGAGCTGCGCGCCGCGCACATCGAGATCCAGGAGATGGAAGTCATGCAGCCGGATCTCGAGGAAATCTTCGTGCAAATAATGGTGCGGGATGTGTGAGAGGGTAATGCATAGAGGCGACCCTAGATGGGGGACGCTCCCATCACGCATCGCGCATCGCGCATCAAGGGGTTCTACACCCTGTTCCACAAGGAATGGGCGCGCTTCTGGAAGGTGAGCGTGCAGACCGTGCTCGCGCCGGTCCTGACCGCGTTGCTGTTCCTGCTGGTGTTTTCCTACTCGCTGCGCGATCACGTCGTCGTCTTTCCCGGCGTGAGCTACACGGTGTTCCTGGTGCCGGGCCTAGCGATGATGTCGGTGCTGCAAAACGCGTTCGCTAACAGCTCCTCGAGCCTGATGCAGTCCAAGATGACCGGCAACATCATCTTCGTGCTGCTGCCTCCGTTCTCGCATCACGAATTTTTCCTCGCGTACCTGCTGGCGGCGATGGGGCGCGGCCTGGTGGTCGGGGTGGGCGTTTTGCTCGCGACGGTCTGGTTCGCCGACCTCAGGTTCGAGCATCCGCTGTGGGTCGTCGCATTCGCCCTCGCCGGCAGCGGCGTGATGGGGGCGCTTGGCGTCATCGCGGGCCTGTACTCCGACAAGGTGGACGAGCTGGCGGCGTTCCAGAACTTCATCATCCTGCCGCTCACCTTCCTGTCCGGGGTCTTCTACTCGATCCACTCGCTGCCCCCGTTCTGGCAGAAGCTCTCGCTCGCCAACCCGTTCCTTTACATGGTGGACGGGTTCCGCTACGGCTTCTTCGGCGCGAGCGACGTCTCCCCGTGGCTCAGCCTCGCGATTGTCGGCGCGAGTTTTTTCGCCTTATCATTCCTCACCCTGTGGCTCATCAGGATCGGATACAAGCTGAGGCACTGACGTGCCGGTGACGCAGTGACGGGGTGACGAAGTGACGGGTGACGGGGGAGACCCTGTTCACGGTGTTCATGATTGCGCCAGAGCAGATCGAGCAATACATCAAGTCCGGCCTCGAGTGTGACTTCGTCGAGGTCGCGGGCGACGGCCAGCACTTCGAGGCGGTGATCGTGAGCCCCGCTTTCCGGGGCAAGTCCCGGGTGCAGCAGCACCAGCTCGTGTACTCGGCGCTCGGCAGCAGCATGCGCGGGGAGATCCACGCGCTTTCGATGAAGACTTTCACGCCCGAGGACTGGGCTGCGAGGGGCTCGTAACAGAATCAAGATCATGAGCGGCAGATGAACGCCGATGAGTGCTAAGGGATGCGGGATACGAGATGCGAGATGCGGGATGAGTGCTGAATCTGATCGCGTATCGCGGATCACGTATCACGGTTTCGTCTCTGTGTTCTCTGTGCTCTCTGTGGCTAAGACTCTTGTTTTTGCTCTTCTAACGGCGCGGCATGGATAAGCTCGTCATCGAAGGCGGCGTGCCGCTCTCCGGCGAGGTGAGCGTCTCCGGCGCCAAGAACGCGACGCTGCCGATCCTGTGCGCCTCGCTCCTCACCGCCGAGCCGCTCGCCGTCGCCCACGTCCCGCACCTGCACGACGTCACCACGATGCTGGCGCTGCTCGCGCAGATGGGCGTGACGATCTCGACGGACGAGAAGCTCGGCGTGGAACTCGCCGCGGCGCGCATCACGGGCCCGGTCGCGCCGTACGACCTGGTCAGGACGATGCGCGCATCCGTCCTGGTGCTGGGACCGCTCACCGCGCGCTGCGGGGAGGCGCGCGTGTCGCTGCCCGGCGGCTGCGCGATCGGGCTGCGGCCGGTCGACCAGCACATCAAGGGCCTGCAGGCGATGGGCGCGGAAATCGCGATCGAGCACGGCTACATCACGGCGCGCGCCAGCCGCTTGAAGGGCGCGCGCATCTGCCTCGATCTCGTCACCGTCACCGGCACCGAGAACCTCATGATGGCCGCGACGCTTGCTTCCGGCGCCACGGTGATCGAGAACGCCGCGCGCGAGCCGGAGGTCGTGGACCTTGCCAAATGCCTGAACGCCATGGGCGCGAAGATCCAGGGCGCAGGTAGCGACGTGGTCATGATCGAAGGCGTGGAGCGGCTGCACGGCGCGCGCCACCGGGTGATGCCGGACCGCATCGAAACCGGGACTTTTCTCGTGGCAGCGGCGGCAACGGGCGGGGAGATCACGCTGCGCGACGCGCGCCCCGAGATCCTCGATGCGGTGCTGGAGAAGCTGCGCGAGGCGGGAGCGCAAGTGACGAGCGGCCCCGACTGGATCGCGCTCAAGACTAACGGCGCGCTCAACTCGGTCAGCGTGCGCACCGCGCCGTATCCCGCCTTCCCCACCGACATGCAGGCGCAGTTCATGGCGCTGAACAGCGTGGCGCGCGGGACGGCCCTGGTCACCGAGACGGTCTTCGAGAACCGCTTCATGCACGTGCAGGAGCTGAAGCGCCTGGGCGCCGACATCGAGGTCGAGGGCAACACCGCGGTGGTGAAGGGCGTCGCGCACCTCGACGGGGCGGGCGTGATGGCGACCGACCTGCGCGCGTCCGCCAGCCTGGTGCTCGCCGGGCTCATCGCGCGCGGGACGACGACGGTGGATCGCGTCTATCACCTCGACCGCGGCTACGAGCGGATCGAGGAGAAGCTCTCGCGCCTCGGCGCGCGGATCAAACGCGTTCGCTGACGGAAAATAGCCGCCAAGACGCCAAGGCCGCCAAGGAAGAACGAAAATAAAAGCTGAACCACGAAGTTCGGGTGTATCCCTTCGGCCATCGTTTCCCGCCTTGGGGCAACTTGTCCCGCTGCCCGCAGTCCTAAGTTGTTTCGCGCGTACGCGAGGCTTTGCGGTAGAATCCGTTTTTCTGTTTTGCTTCATTGGGTTGCCCGTGATCACGATCGCGCTCTCCAAGGGCCGCATCTATGACGAGACGGTGCCGCTGCTGAGGGCGGCGGGCATCGTTGCGCGCGACGATCCGGAGACTTCGCGCAAGCTGATCCTCGCGACCAGCCGGCGCGACGTGCGGCTCATCATCGTGCGCGCGACCGACGTGCCGACCTACGTGCAGTATGGCGCGGCCGACCTCGGCGTCGCAGGCAAGGACGTGCTCGACGAGCACGGCGGACAGGGGCTGTATCAGCCGCTCGATCTGAAGATCGCGCGCTGCCGCATGGTGGTGGCGGTGCCGCAGGGATTCGATTACCCGCGCGCCGTGCGCCAGGGCGCGCGCCTGCGGGTCGCCACCAAGTACGCGCAGCGTGGATCTCATCAAGCTTTACGGCCCGATGGAGCTCGCGCCGCTCACCGGCCTCGCCGACGCCATCGTCGACCTGGTCAACACGGGAAATACGCTCAAGGCGAACCAGCTCAAGGCGGTGGAGGAGATCGCGCCGGTGAGCGCGCGCCTCATCGTCAACCAGGTAGCGCTGAAGGTGAAGCGCGCCGCGATCCAGCCTCTGCTCGACGCGTTCGCGCGCGCCGCCGCATGATTGCGATCCGACGTCTTGCCACCGGGCAGCCTGATTTCGACGCGCGGCTCGACGAGCTGCTCGCGTTCGAATCCGCGCAGGACCCGCAGGTGGATGCCGCGGTGGCCGCGATCCTCGCCGAGGTGAAAGCGCGCGGCGACGCAGCGCTGCTCGAGTACACGCGGCGCTTCGACCGCCTCGAGGCCCCCGACGTTGCCGCGCTCGAATTGCCGAGGTCCGAGTTGCAGGCGGCCCTCGA
>JACPEF010000217.1 GCA_016183675.1 Betaproteobacteria bacterium | reverse complement strand
ATGCGGCGGCCGTGGCCAGCAGTCGGCAAGCGTTCGCCGCATTGCAGTTAGCGACAGGGGAAATCGGCCCGGTCTCCGGGAAATGATGGGTTGAAGGCAAGAGAGGTGATCGTGATATGGCAGAACTTCTATCTTGGCTGAACCCGGCGCGGCTTCTTGATTGGCTCGGACAGCATCCCGTCATTGCGGGCGTGGTCATTCTCGCCGTGGCGGGTCTGGGTGTTCTGGGATTGATATGGGGCGGGAAAGGCTCGCGGCGCGCGGTGATCACCACGGTCGCGGTCGCCCTGATCGTATGGGGTGCATTGTGGTTCGCGGACTGGGTGCGCCCGACGGTCACCGCGGCGCCGCTGTTTCCGCCGCCGGTCATCGGCCCGCAGGCGGTCAAAGCGATGTTCGTGAAGCAGCGCACCATCGAACGGATGGCCGGCTATAGCGGGGCTGTCTATCCTTTTGAGCGGGTAGTGGTAAGGGCCCGCACCAACGGCTTTGTCGAAAAGACCGCCTACCCCGGGGACAGGGTCCAGGCGGGACAGATCCTTGCCAAACTCGAAACGTCCGAACTGGACCCGCAATTGGCGCGGGCGAGAGCGGAGCTGGAATACCTGCGCGCGGAGCTGGAACGCGATGAAATACTTTTCCGGAAGCAGGTCATCCCGGCCTCCACTCTTGATCTTAGCCGGAGCAAGACGCTCGCCGCCGCCGCGCATGTCAAGCATCTGGAGACGCGGATCGGTTATGCCACGCTGCGTGCGCCGAGCGGAGGATACGTGAGTGAGCGCATGGTTGACCCCGGACAGGCCGCCCAGCCGGGACAACCGCTTCTCGCCTATGACCGGCTCGATCAGGTGCGAATCCGCTTCAACGTGGCGGAGCAGGATCGGGCGCTGCTCCGGGTTGGAAGCGAAGCAGTCATCGAATTTCCAGAGCTTTCCCGGCAGGCGTTTGAAGGCGCCGAGTGGAAAGACCGCCTGCTCGCCGAATCCTCGAGTCCCGCAATCCGGGCGCGGGTGACGACCATCTTTCCGGCTGTGGACCCCCAGTCCCGGCTCGGGGTGGTCGAGGTCCTGATTCCGAATCCCGGGCACCTTCTGCGCTCGAACACTTACGTAAGAGGGCGCCTGGTCACCGGGCGCGCCGAGAACGCATGGGTGGTGCCGGAGCAGGCCCTGATTCAGGGGCCCGACGGAAAAACGGTGATCTTCCTCGCGCCGGCGCTCTCGGACCAGGGCGCGGCGGAGATGCGCGAGGTCAAGGTCGGGCTGCGCAACGGCAAGGAAGCGCAGATCCTGAGCGGTCTGAGCGAAAATGCGTACGTCATCAATTCCGGCCACCGTAATCTCGTCGACCAGGAGACGGTCACGGTGGTTGCCCGTCAAGGAGGGCCCAGTTGATGTCCGACACTTCGACACCTCCCCCTTCCGTGGACGCCGGGCGCAAGCGCTTCAGCCTGCCGCGCCTCGCACTGCGTTTCCCGCATGTGACTATCGTGCTCGCGTTCCTGATGGTGGGGCTCGGGGTGTATTCGTTCCTCACCATCCCGGCGCGGATGGCGCCCAAGATTCCCACTCCCAACATCGGGATCGAGACGCGCTTTCCCGGCATGCCGGCCGAGGACATGGAGCGCTACATCACGCGGCCCATCGAAAAGCGCATCCAGATCGCCGGGGGCGTTCAGTACACCCTGGGCGTCTCGCAGGAGGGCTACTCCAAGGTCGTCGCCTATTTCAAATATGACGTCGACCTGGCCCAGAAGCGCGCCGAGATCAAGAACCTGCTCGACGTGATCGCCAACGAGCTGCCGCGCGCGGGGGCCAACGTCACGGTGCCCAGGGTCATCCAGGTCGACCGCCAGAACTCTCCCGCCATCCAGTTCGCGGTGCGCCGGCCCGGCTACGACCGGGCGCAGTTGAAGGAGCTGCTCGACAACATCATCCTCACCCAGTTCCAGAAGGCTCCCGGGGTCCTCGCCGCCTCGACTTTCGGTGGGCCGGTGCGCCAGGTGCAGGTCATCGCCGACCGCGACAAGCTCGCGGCGTACAACCTGTCCATCCTCGATCTGCGCCACGCGATTGACAGCGCCAATTTCAACCGCGGCGGCGGGCCGCTGCTGAGTGACGAGTTGCAAATCCAGGTCCGCATCACCAACGAATTCCGGGAAAGAACGGTCGTCGAGGACCTGCGCGCGCTTCCGGTCGCGCACATCGGCGCGCGGGTCGTCTATCTCAAGGACGTCGCTGACGTGAAGGACGGAATCGCCGAGATGTACGGCGACTTCTTCTATAACGGCGAGCCGGCGATCTGGCTGGGCGTTCAGGCCGAGCCGCTGCGCGACTTCAAGGCGGTCAGCGCGCAGGCGAAGGAAACCGCGGCCCTCCTGGAACGGGAATACCCCGGGCTGAAGTTCGACGTGGCCTTCGACCAGTCGTTCTACATCGGGCTGAACGATGACAACGCGATCAAAGAGTTCTTCCTGGCGGTGGCGCTCGCGAGCCTGGTCATGCTTCTTTTCCTGGGCGATCTGAGCGCGACCCTGATTGCCGCGGCCATTCTGCCATCCACGGTGGCGTTCGGCTTTTTCCTGATCCACATGCTGGGATTCCAGTCGGATTTCGGCATCATGCTGGGTCTCGTGTTCGTGGTCGGAAAACTCCTCGACGACTCCATCATCGTGATCGAAGTCATCCGCCGCCACATCGACCGCGGTGTGCATCCGCGCGAGGCCGCGGTGCGCGCGGCGGAAGAAGTCCAGAACGCCGTGACCGCCGCGACCTTCACCTTCGTGGTGATGGCGTTCCCGATGCTCCTGATGACCGGGGACATGGGCTCGGGCTTTCGCAGCATGACGATCCCGATGATCACCTCCGTCATCGCTTCGCTGTTCATGGCGCTCACGCTGACCCCCCTGATGGCGGCCCACCTGTTCAAGCCCAAGCCTGCAGGGGCCGTCGTCCCGAAGGAGGTGGAAGAGGGACTCGCCCCTTCAGACGAGCCCTCGCCGGGCCGCATCGGGCGGGTGCTGGACGTCCTGTTCCTGCGCCACTTCCATCGTTTCGAGAAGGTGTTCGGGCGTTTCGTGACGCTGTGTCTCGATTACCGCTGGATCGTCGTGGCGTTCACGGGTGCCAGCATTTACATCACGGTGGCGCTGTTCGATACCTTGGGACAGGAGCAGATGCCGCTCACCGACACCTCGCTCGCACTCGGCTACCTGCGGGCCGATCCCTCGACCAGCTTCCGGCGCATGCAGGAAATCGTGCGGCAGGTCGAACGCATCGCGCTGGAGGAGAAAAACGTCAAGGATGCTTCCGCGCTTACCGGGCAATCGCCGGTCTGGGGCCAGTACTTCACCGGCTACGGCGTCAATCGCGTCAACGAGGCGCAGTTGGTCATGAATCTGACCATCGCCAGGGTGGAGCGAAAAGAAACGATGTGGGACATCATCGACCGCATCGAGCGCAAGGCCAGGGCGGCGATCCCGGAACTGCAGGCCTTGTTCTTCCAGCCGCTCGCTCCGACGCCGGTCGCCGCGGCACGGGCGCCGGTGGAGGTTTTGGTCAGGGGGCCGGACGTGGATCAGGTCCACAACTATGGCAAGCAGGTTTTCGAGATGTCGAAGACGCAGTCACAGGGCATGCACAGCGCCTACCTTGACGCCGTGTCCGGCGTGCCGCAGATGCGGGTACAGGTTGACGAGGCGCGTGCCCGGGAGCTCGGGCTTGCCGTCGCCGACGTGGTGGGACAGGTCTACTACGCCGTCAACGGCGGGGCGACCGACAGCTTCTTCAACCCGGAACCGATGTACGTGCACAGCCGGTTGTTGATCCGTTACCAGCCGGACCAGCGCGCGACGCCTTCCGACCTCGAAAATCTCAAGATCAAGACCCCGGCGGGCGCCGCGGTTCCGCTCAAGGCGATCGCCAGAATTGAACAGACGGTCGGCTACGACCGCATTCACACCTTCGATACGCTGTACGCGGCGAGCGTGCTTGCCTATTACAAGGAGCTCGGGCTCAAGGAGACCACCATGAGCCTGCTGATGCCCGCGAAAATGCAAATCAGCACGCCCAAGGGCTATGCGGTGGGGCCGGCGGGCTT